>JAVEDB010000061.1 GCA_030841185.1 Actinomycetota bacterium | reverse complement strand
GGGACCCGGTTGCGTGGTCCTGGTCGGCTGTCCGGACATCGACACCGCGATCGCGCTGCTTCCGGCTGACGGTCTGCGAGCCGCCGAGGTCATGTTGGCGGGCGGCGTCGAGCTGGTACGCCGGGTGGCGGCCCTTCCGGCGCCGCTGCCAAGGGCCTGGCCCGTCTACCTGCTTCTGGAGACCGACGAGCCGCCCGACCTGCCGGAGGACGTCGACGCCGCCGTCGACGAGCGGCTCTGGGCCTACCGGGAGCGCCACACCGAGGCCATCGCCACCCTCGGGGTGCCGCACAAGCTCGACGTGGCCCTGCCGCTCACCCGGGTCGGGGAGTTCCTCGCCGCTCTGCCCGCCGCCGTCGCTCCCCACGACGTGCATGTGTTCGGGCACCTGGCCATGGGCAACCTGCACGTCAACGTGATCGGGCCGGCGCTCGACGACGACACCGTGGACGAGCGCGTCCTGCGGCTAGCGGCCGGGCTGGGCGGCAGCATCGCCGCCGAGCACGGCATCGGCGTCGCGAAGACCGCCTGGCTCGGCCTGACCCGCGGCCCGGCGGAACTGGACGCGATGCGGGCCATCAAGACGGCCCTGGACCCCCGCGGGCTGCTCAATCCCGGCGTGCTCCTCCCCTGACGCGGGCCGGGCGGGTGACACGATGAACGCCGTGAGCTCATCGCCGGCGCGCAGCGTCAGGTCGTCGGTACAGGTGATCGCCCACCGAGGCGCTTCCGAGGACGCGCCCGAGCACACCCTCGCGGCGTACCTGAAGGCCCTGGACGACGGCGCCGACGCTCTGGAGTGCGACGTCCGGCTCACCCGCGACGGCCACCTGGTCTGCGTGCACGACCGGCGCATCGACCGGACCTCCAACGGACGCGGCGTGCTGTCCACCTTGGAGCTGGCCGAGCTTGCCGAGCTGGACTTCGGTTCGTGGCGCGACACCTGGGAGGACTACGAGGACCCCGAGCTGCCCGACCGGGACCGCTCGGAGATCCTCACCCTGTGGCGCCTGCTGCAGACCATCGAGTCCGCCGGCCGGCACGTGGAGGTCGCGATCGAGACCAAGCACCCCACGAGGTACGCCGGGCTGGTCGAGCGGCAGCTCGTCAAGCTGCTGGACCAGTTCGGCTGGGCGCACCCCCGGCTCGGCACTCGGTCCCCGGCCCGGGTGATGAGCTTCTCCCAGCTGTCGCTGCGCCGGATGCGGGTCCTGGCGCCGAGCGTGTCGACGGTCTTCCTGATGGAGCGGGTGCCGCTGCGCTACCGGGACGGGTCACTGCCGCCCGGCGTACGGATCGCCGGTCCCAGCATCGAGGTGATCCGGGCGCACCCGGGCTACGTCGAGCGCGTTCAGCGCCGGGGCAACGAAGTGCACGTCTGGACGGTCGACGACCCGGCGGATGTGCGCTTGTGCATCGACCTCGGCGTCGACGCGATCATCACCAACCGGCCCGGTCGGGTGCGCGAGGCCCTGGGCCGCCCGACCCCGTGACGGAGCCCGGGTCAGCCCCGGGCGTGTCGCCGAGCAAGATCCGTTTCGTCCCATTTGTACCGGGCAGTACCAATGTGAACTGAATCAGGCCGCCGATCGGGGGAGGGCACATGATGGCCGCGGCTCAGCGGGAAATGGCGCACTCCGTCGCCGTCCCGCACCATCGAAGCGCGGTGCGCACGGCGCGGCACGCGGTGAGCGATGAGTTGTACGCCGATGGCGTGCGCCCACCGGTGCTCGATGACGCCGTGCTGGTCGTGTCCGAGCTCGTCAGCAACGCCGTGCGGCACGCCGCGCCGTTGCCGTCCGGGGAGATCCAGGTCGGGTGGTCGCTGTTCCCGGACCTCGTGCACATCGAGATCGTCGACGGCGGGGCCCCGACCCGGCCTCACGCCCGCACGGTGTCCGTCTCCTCGCTGGGCGGCCGCGGCCTGGAGATCGTGCGCTGCCTGGCCGCCGAGTGGGGTGTCGACGAGCACTCGGACACGGTGACCGTCTGGGCTGACCTGCCCCGGTCACCCGCGGGCTCCCGCTGGCCGACTGGCTAGTCTCGAACGGCCAGCAGCCGTCCGCGAGGAGCGCGTCCTATGGGCAGGAAATCCGCACGCCGGGCCGGCGCCGGAGCAGGAGCCGGTTCGGCGCGGGCGACCGGGACGGTGCCGGTGGTGGCGGCCCGTGAGCCGTGCCCGTGTGGCTCGGGACGGCGCTACAAGGCCTGCCACGGCCGGGCCGCCGCGGAAGCCGCCGAGGCGTTCGTCGGACGTCCCTTCGCCGGCTTGGCCGGCGAGTGCGACTGGGTGGCGCTGGCCGAGATCGTGCCCGCCGCGACGGCGCCCCTGCACCTCGTCGGGGAGCACGCCGACCGGCCGGTCACGTTGGCCACGGTGCTGCCGATGGCGTGGCCCGCACTGGTCCGCGACGACGGTGCTGTCTTCGTGGGCCTGCAGGTCCCTGGCGGGTCCGGCGACGCCAGCCGGGACGTGGCCGGTGCGCTGCTGCGGGCGCTGGCAGCGGAGCCGGCGACGCCGATCGTCCCTGGGCCTTTGCCGGGAGCCGGCCCGCGCCTGCAGGACCTGGTGGACCCCAAGGCCGCGCTGGACGTGCAGGTCCATCCGGGCTTCGACTTCTGGCTCGCGGGCGTGGAGGAGCGCTCCGCCGAGGTGGTCGAGTCGATGGAGCGGGCCAATGAGGCCGTCGTGCCGACGACCCGGCTGTCCGGAGTTGAAGCGGCGTACTGGTGTGACATCGGCGGGCGGCGGCACCTGCGCTGGGTGATGCCGCACGAGGAGGAGGCGTTGCTGACGGCCCTGGCCCGCCTGCACGCGGAGGGGGCGGACGCGATCGGCGACGGCACGAAGTACGTCGGGTCGTTCCGCGCCCACGGACTCCTCGTCCCGGTGTGGGACCTGACTGCGGAGATGACCGCCGAGGACGTCGAGGAGCCGGCGATCGCGTTCGAGGCCCGGCTGGCGGCGGCCATGAGGGACGACTCGCCCCTGGAGGCAGCCGCCCGCCGTGCGTTGGCCGGCCTGCGCAGCCGCCAGCTGACCCTCCGCTGAACCCAACTGGTGAGTTCCGCAGCAAAATTGCCCCAAAGAGGTGCGGAACACACCAGTTAACGAGGGGTTAGGGGGTGGTCTGGCTCCGGGAGATGGGGCACGACATGCACCGGGGGCCGCCGCGTCCGCTGCCCAGCTCGCTCCCGGAGATCGCGACGACCTCGATCCCCGCCTCCTCCAGCCGGGCGTTGGTCTCGGTGTTGCGCTCGTAGGCCACCGCGAGCCGCGGAGCGATCGCCAGCGTGTTGTTCCCGTCATCCCACTGCTCGCGCTCGGCGGTGATGGGATCCAGGCCGGTGTCGATGACCCGCAGGGTGTCGATGCCCATCGCCTTGGCCGCCGCCACGAGGAACGGCTCCGGGCCCGAGACGTGCAGCGCGTCGCCGTCGGTGACCGTCCAGGCGGCCAGGCTGTCGGCGATGTTGGGGTAC
Source organism: Actinomycetota bacterium (assembly GCA_030841185.1). GTDB lineage: Bacteria > Actinomycetota > Actinomycetes > JACCUZ01 > JACCUZ01 > JAVEDB01. The sequence continues at coordinate 8,621 of JAVEDB010000061.1, read as the reverse complement.
ATCACGACGGCGTCCACGTCGACCATCGTGCACACCGTGTCGAGGTGCATCGTCGCGCGTTTCTGGGCGATGGGTACGGCGAGGACCGTCGTCGCGAGGCCGCGTTCGAAGACCCGCCGGGCCAGTCGCTCCGCTCCCGCGGGCGTCGTGCGCTCGCCGACCCCCACCGCGAGGACGCCCGGCGCGAGCAACAGGACGTCGCCACCCTCGACGAACTCCAGCTCCGGGCCGTAGACGTGCTGGGTGTCGCGGAAGCGCGGGTGGTAGCGGTAGATCGCGCGCGTCAGCGTCGTCTCCCGCATCCGGGCCGGCATTGCCAGACTCGTCACCGCGACCTGGTCTCGGATCCAGACACTCGAGTCCCGGGTGAACAACAGGTTGGGCAGCGGATCGATGACGAAGTCGTGGCGATCCATGAACCGGTAGGCGAGGCCACCGACCGGCGTCATCTCCTCGTGCGCCAGGCCCGCGGTCAGCGCACCGGCCAGGTCCTGCGGGTGCAGCTCGCGCAGGTAGCTCGCCACTGCCGCGTGCAGCGCCTCGCCCAGTCGAGGGTCGGCGAGAACCGCGTCGATGGTCTCCTCGCGCGCCGCCGGCTCCTCCAGCGCCTCGGCGAGGAGGTCCGCGAGGTAGAGCACCTCGACGTCGTGGTCGCGCAGCGCCTGGGCGAACGCGTCGTGCTCGAACTGCGCCCGGTCGACCCAGGGGATCCCGTCGAACAGCAGCTTGTCGTTGTTGCGCGGCGTCAGGCGCTTGAGCTCCGCTCCCGGCCGGTGCAGGAGCACCGTGTTGAGCCGCCCGACTTCGCTGTCCACCCCATGCGGCTGCGCCATGCGGGGCAGCGTAGCGGCGTACCGACCTGCGCTGGCTAGGGTCGGGCACATGGGACTGCTGGACGGCAAGGTCGCAATCGTGACCGGCGCGGGCCGGGGCATAGGTCGGGGCGAGGCGTTGGAGCTGGCCCGCGAGGGCGCCCGGGTCGTGGTCAACGAGCTCGACGGGGACGTCGGTGCTGCCGTGGTCGAGGAGATCCGGGCAGGTGGCGGCGAAGCCGTCCTCGACACCGGGGACTGCTCCGAGGACGAGACCGCGCTCGGTCTGGTCCGGACCGCGTTGACGACGTGGGGTCGCCTGGACGCCCTCGTCAACAACGCCGGCATCCTGCGCGACCGGACCGTCGCCAAAATGTCCCCCGATGAGTGGGACTCGGTCATCAAGGTGCACCTGCGCGGCCACTTCCTCCCGACCCACCATGCCTGCGCGCACTGGAAGGACACCGGCCAACCCGGCCGGATCGTGTGCACCGCGTCGAGCTCCGGACTGCTGGGCAACTTCGGCCAGGCCAACTACGGCGCCGCGAAGGCGGGGATCGCGGCGTTCTCCACGATCGTCGCGATGGAGATGGCGCGGTACGGCGTGCGGTGCAACGCCATCGCACCAGCTGCGCGCACCCGGATGACCGAAGGGGCTTACGGCAGCATCAAGGACATGTCGGCAACCGCGGGTGAGGGTGCCGAGCAATCGTTCGACTTCTGGCACCCCGACAACGTCGCGCCGCTCGTCGCGTACCTCTGCAGCGACGCGGCCGGTGACATCAGCGGGAAGGTGTTCGGCGTCCAAGGAGATGCGGTCGAGCTCTACCAGCCGTTCACCTCCGCGGCGTTCATCCAGAACGACAGCCACCGGTGGACGGCCGAGGGCATCTCGGAACGGATGGGCGAGCTGTTCGACACCAGCGGCATCAGCCGCGAGGTCGAGAACATGATGGCGAGACTGCGGTTCACGATGACCGAGCGCGACTCGCTCTGAGTCTCAGCTCACGAGCTGTGCCGTCACGTCGTACAGGGCGATGACCGCGAGCACGGCGCACACACCCGCTCCGATCCGGCGGATGAGGGCGAGGCTGATGTAGCGGAGCAGGGTCCGGCCGAGCACGATCGCGAGGCCGGCGACGGTGACCAGTGCGAGCCAGGAGCCGGCGAACACACCGACCGGGTCGTTGTAGCGCGCGGCAAGCCCGGCGGTGAGAAGTTGCGAGAGGTCGCCCCACTCGGCGACGAACAGCACCCCGAAGCTCGCTGCGGCCGCGCGCCACCACGCCACGGCCCCGCCACGGACCTCCTGTTCTGCAGCCTGTTCCGCGGCCTGCTCCTCGGCGTCGGCGGTGCGCGCACCGCGCCAGAGCAGCACGGCGCCGGTGACGAACAGGGCCGCGGCCACCGACACGACGAGCGCCCTCGGCAGCAACGCGAGCAGGCCGCCCGCGGTGACCGCGACCAGCGACTGGACGAAGAACGCAGCCGAGACGCCCAACCAGACCGGAAGTGCGCGGTAGCGCGTCGCGAGCACGAGTGTCGCGATGAACGTCTTGTCCGGCAGCTCCACCGGAATGATGAGGGCGAACGTCGTTGCCGCTGCAGTGAGGTCCATGTCGATCCGGCCGCTACGAGGTCGGGGTCGCCGCGTGCACGACCGCGCTGGCGGCCGCGAGCACGGACTTCACCGGCCGACCGAGGCGGCTGGCGGCGGCCACGACGTCGTCGAACTCCGGTGTCGCGTTGACGACGGCACCGTCGAGCAGGGCCACCTTGACCCGCACGCTCTCGCCGTCGACGTCGACCGTGCGCAGCTCGCGGGCAAGGGCATGTTTCGTGACGACCTGCTCGCGCAGCCCGATCGTCGAGGTCTCCGTGAAGACGACGCGGCGCAGCGACTCGGCACGCCCACGGTCGGTGAGGACCGACAGCGTGTGTGCCGGTCGGCCTTTCTTCATCAGGATCGGGGTCAGCCATGCATCGTCGGCGCCCGCGTCGAGCAGCCGGGCGAGAACGGCCGGCCACAGCCGCGGGTCCAGGTCGTCGACGTTGGCCGACAGCACGACGGACTCGGTGCTGCCGTCCATCGTGACGCGGTCGCCGATCACGACGCGAAGAACATTCGCGACGCCCTCGTCGTCCCGCGACCCCGCGCCGACGCCTGTCGCAGTCACGGTCATCAAGGGAAGGCCGCCCCAGGTGGACACCGTCGCCGCGAGCAACGCGGCTCCGGTCGGCGTGCACATCTCCGACGCGGATGGCCCGCTCTGCACGGGAGCGCCGGCCTCGGCGAGCAGCGCGAGGACCGCCGGACCGGGCACCGGAACGACACCGTGCGCACCCGACGCGGTCCCGCTGCCAAGGGTCACCGGCGACGCAACCGCCTCGGAGATTCCCAGCGCCTCGAGCCCGGCACAGCTCGCGACGACGTCCGCGATCGCATCGAGCGCACCGACTTCGTGGAAGTGCACCTCGTCGGCGCCGACCCCGTGCGCCGCAGCCTCGGCCCGGGCCAACCGGGCGAACACGTCGAGCGACCGCGCCCGCACCGCGTCGTCCAGCGGCGCGCGGTCGAGCAGCCCCCGGATGTCCGCCCAGGTGCGGGTGACGTCGCTCGGCGGTGCCTGCACGTCCACCCTGGTGGCGGCGATGCCCTGCCGGGTGACGGCGCGTTGCTCGAGCCGGACAGGCTCGACTCCCACGGCGTCGACGGCGGCCTGCAGGGTCGACAGCGGCGCACCGGCATCGACGAGCGCGCCGAGGAACATGTCCCCGCTCGCCCCGGCCTGGCAGTCGAACCATGCGACCTTCACGAGCGGCCACCGGCCCGGCGAGCCACTCGCGCCGCGAAGACGCCGGCGCCGAAGCCGTTGTCGATGTTGCACACGACGACACCGGGTGCGCACGAGTTGAGCATTGCCAGCAGGGCCGCGAGCCCGCCGTACGACGTGCCGTAGCCCACCGACGTCGGAACCGCCACGAGCGGAACCCCCGTCAGCCCGCCGACCACGCTCGGGAGCGCACCCTCCATCCCCGCCACGACCACGAGGCAGTCGGCCGCGTCCAGGGCCGCGCGTACAGCGAGCAGCCGGTGCAGGCCCGCCACGCCCACGTCGTCGATCCGGTCCACGTCGGCGCCGAACGCCCGGGCGACGAATGCGGCCTCCGCGGCCACGGGTGCGTCCGAGGTGCCCGCCGACACGACGCAGACCCGTCCGCACGGATCCGGCAGGGGACCGATCGCGCACGCGCCGGCGGCGGGGTCGACCAGCGCCGCGGGGAACGCGGCCATCACCGCCGTCGCCGTCTCCGCGGTCATCCGGGTAGCGATAGCCGGTCGGCGGCCGGGCTGCGCTGCCAGCTCGCGGAGGATCGCCACGGTCTGCTCCGGTGTCTTGCCGGCCGAATAGACCACCTCGGCGTCGCCGGTGCGCAGCGAACGGTGCGTGTCCACCTGCGCGAAACCGAGGTCGGCGATGCCGCCCATCGGGCCGGCGGCCAGCAGGCCGGCAGCGGCCGAGACGTCGAGGCTGCCGTCGGCCACCTGACGCAGCAGCGTCTCGACCTCGGCGCGATCCATGTCGGGCAAGGCTAGTGCGGCTAGCCTGCTCCCCGCCCCACCGTGCGATCCGAGTGAGACGAGTGCCCATCCGTGTCGATTGACCTCCAGCTGACCCGCCACGAGCTGGAACTGGTAGCCGTCGGCGCCGCCGTCGCTGCGGGACTCGCCCTGCTGCTCGTGCTGTTCGCGCTGGCCCGGTTGCGTGCCCTCAACAAGCGGCTCCGCCGGCTGTCCTCCGGCGCCCGGCCCGCAGCCGTGGACGGGACCGACCCGTCGGCGCTGCGGCATGTGGCGGTGGTCCGCTATGACGCGTTCGGGGACATGGGTGGCCGGATGTCGTTCTCGGCGGCGCTGTACGACGACAACGGCGACGGGGTGGTCCTCTCGTCCATCAACGGGCGCAGCGAGACCCGGACCTACGCCAAGAGCCTCGCGGCCTTCCAGAGCGACCAGACGCTGTCCCCGGAGGAGAAGGACGCGATCGCCCAGGCCGGCCGGGACTGAGCACCACTACTCTCGCCGCATGCCTGGAGTGCCGCCCGCCCGCTACGCCTACCTCGGCCCTGAGGGGACGTTCACCGAGGCCGCGCTGCGCAGCGTTCCCGCGGCGGCGCGGGCGGAGCTCCAGCCGCACCCGAGCGTGGCCGCGGCACTCGACGCGGTCCGGCGCGGCGAGGCCGATGGCGCGATGGTGCCCATCGAGAGCTCCGTCGAAGGGTCGGTGGCCGCGACCCTGGACGAGCTGGCGGCGGGCGATCCCCTGATGGTGACCAGGGAGGTGCTGCTGCCCATCGCCTTCGCCCTGATGGCCCGGCCCGGGACGCGGTTGTCCGACGTACGCCGGGTGGCCACCCACCCCCACGCACAGGCCCAGTGCCGCCGGTGGCTCGCCGTCGCCCTGCCGGCAGCCGAGCTGGTGCCCGCGCTGTCGACCGCGGCCGCCGCTGCCGCGCTCGCCGATGGAAGTGCCGAGCACGATGCTGCGATTGCCGCACCGATCGCGGCCGAGCGGTACCGGCTGGACGTCCTCGCCGCCGACATCGAGGACAACCCGCACGCGATGACCCGGTTCGTGCTGGTGAGCCGGCCCGCGGAACCGCCGCTGCCGAGCGGGCGCGACAAGTCGTCGCTCGTGGCGTTCATCGCCGACGACCACCCCGGTGCGCTGCTCGAGGTGCTGACGGAGTTCTCGGTGCGGGGGGTCAACCTGACCCGGATCGAGTCCCGGCCGACGGGCGAGGGCCTGGGTCGCTATTGCTTCTCGATCGACTGCGAGGGCCACGTCGACGAGGCCCGGGTCGGCGAGGCACTGATGGGGCTGCGGCGGGTCTGCCCCGACGTACGTTTCCTCGGGTCCTACCCGCAGGCGCCGGACCCGGACGTGGGGAGCGATGCCGCGGCCGCGAGGCGTGACGACGCCGTCTACCGGGACGCGGCCGCCTGGCTGGGTCGGATCCGCTCCGGCCGCACCTGAGGGCCGATCAATTCCTCTTGATCGCTAGTTGCGGGCAGAAAGTCGAGCCCGCTCGGGAATTCTCCCCAAACTAGCGATCTTGGACCGGCCAGCGGCTCATGATCGGCGTTTCGGTGCCGGAATGGTGAGTGGACTGCCCGATCGCGCACCGAAACAGCGATCACTCGTCGGGCTTGGCGGCGGCGGCCGGACCGCGGCGGCGGGGAGGGACCCGGATGGCCAGCACTCGTGGCTCGACCTGGATGTCCAGGACGGTGCCGTCGTCGATCAGGTCACCGTCGAGCTGGCGCGGCTGGGGCGTCGCGGTCTCCAGCACGATGTGCCCGGCCCGGAAGCGCTCCACCCGCCGGTCCGGTTCACGCCGCCGGCGGGTCAGCACCCGGCCCGCTACCCGCAGCCACCCGACCATGCTGCCGGGCGCAATCAGCACCACGTCGAGCACACCGTCGTCGGGCTGCGCGTCCGGCAGCAGCGGGATCCCGGCCTGGAGCTTGCCGACGTTGCCCACCACGGCAGTGCGGACCCGCCGCTCGAACGGCTCGCCGTCGTCCAGGGTCAGCGTCACCCGCATGCCGCGGCCGCGCAGGTGGCGGGCGCCCGACACGACGTACGCCGGCCAGCCGACCACCCGCTTCAGTCCCTCGGGCGCGTCCCGCATCACCGCCGCGTCGAAGCCCAGGCCGGCCATCACCGCGAACTTGCGGTGGTCCGCGGCGACCCCCCCGACGTCGATCAGCCGCTCGACGTCGGAGATGCCGATGCGCAGCGCTGCCTGCTCGTCGTCGAGCGGGAGCCCGAGGTTGCGCGCGAGCAGGTTGCCCGTCCCGGACGGCAGCAGGGCCATCGGGACCCCGCAGCCGGCCAGCGCCGTGGCGCAGGCCATGACGGTGCCGTCGCCGCCCGCGACGAACACGACGGCGCACTCCTCGTGGATGGCTCGCTCGCACATGCCGATGCCCGGGTCGTCCTGCGACGTCTCCATCCACAGCGGCTCGTCCCAGCCGGCCCGCGCCATGAAGGCGGCGACCCGCTGCTTCATCGCGGGGAGGTCCGGGACCTTGGTCGGGTTGAAGACGACTGCGGCCCGGCGACGGGTGCCCCCGTCGTGGCGGGGGCTCACGGAGGGTCCGCCCGTTCACCCCACCAGCGCCGGTTCAGCAGGGCGGCGCCGGCGACCGAGACGCTTCCCGCGGCGCCGAGGTAGGCCCCGGCCACGTCGGTGGGATGTGCAGCGCCGCGGTACATGGCCGCCCAACCCACGGCGAGGGGTACGCCGGCGAGCAGTCCGATCGAGCCGAGTCGCCCCGGACGGGAGGTCACGTGCCACGCCACCAGGGCCGCCGCCGCGATGCAGACCGCCGTCACTGCGCCGGTGGGACCGGAGGGGAAGCTCGACAGGACGACGGTGTCGAGGTGGCGCACGTCGGGACGCGCGCGGTCGATCGCCAGGGCCGTGAGGGCCCACACCGCGAGCTCCCCCGTCACGGCGAGGACGAAGAACAACGGCTCGCGCCACCGCTTCAACAGCAGCCGGAGTGCCAGCGCGACCACCGCGGTCGTGACCGCCACGACGGCGACGCCGCCGAGTCGCGTCAGCACGTCGGTGATGCGGTCCAGGAATGCGCTGTGGTTATCGACCAGAGACCGGTTGACAGCGTCCTCGTCCGCGAGCGGCCAGCGGTGCCGCAGCCACGAGGTGACCGCGACGCCCAACCAGAGCAGCAGTGCATAGAGCACCGCGAGCATCAGCACGAAGCGACCGCCGATGCGCGCCGCCCGTGTCATCACCAGCGGAAGGCTACTTGCTGAGGCCCGCAAGCCCGGGGGACCGCGGCGCGCACGACCGTTCCTCGCCACGGATACGCTCGCCGCATGCTGGACCCGAGGATCCTTCGCGACGACCCCGAGCGCGTCCGTGCCTCGCAGCGCGCCCGCGGCGAGGACGACGGTCTGGTCGACGCGATCCTGGACGCCGACCGGTCCCGGCGGGCCGCGATCGTCCGCTTCGACACCCTGCGCAACGAGCAGAAGACCCTCGGCCGCCAGGTGGCCAACGCGACCGGTGACGAGAAGGCCGCGCTGCTGGCCCGGACCAAGGAGCTCTCCGGCGAGGTGAAGACGGCCGAGGCCGCCCAGACGGCCGCTGCCTCGGCGTACGACGAACTCCTCGGTCGTCTGTCGAACCTCGTCGAGGAGGGCGTCCCTCCCGGCGGTGAGGACGACTACGCCGTGCTGGAAGTGGTCGGGAAGCCGCCGGAGTTCGACTTCGAGCCGCGCGACCACCTCGAGCTGGGGCAGCTACTCGGGGCCATCGACATGGAACGTGGGGCCAAGGTCTCCGGCGCGCGGTTCTACTACCTGACCGGCGTCGGGGTGCTGCTGCAGCTGGCCATGATGAATCTCGCGATGGCGCAGGCCGTCGCGGCCGGCTTCATCCCGGTCATCCCCCCGGTGCTGGTCAAGCCCGAGGCGATGGAGGGGACCGGGTTCCTCGGCCAGGCGGCCGAGAACGTCTACCGGCTGCCCGAGGAGGACCTCTATCTCGTCGGTACGTCGGAAGTGCCGCTCGCGGCGTACCACATGGACGAGGTGCTCGATGCGGACCGGCTGCCACTGCGGTACGCCGGGTGGTCCACCTGCTTCCGCCGCGAGGCCGGGACCTACGGCAAGGACACGCGGGGCATCATCCGCGTCCACCAGTTCGACAAGATCGAGATGTTCTCCTACTGCCGCCCCGAAGATGCCAAGGAGGAGCACCGCAGGCTGCTCG
>JAVEDB010000042.1 GCA_030841185.1 Actinomycetota bacterium | reverse complement strand
AGGTTCTTGGGCTTGCGGCCGGCGTTGCGCGAGATCACCGCGTTCGCCGCGGACAGGATGGTCTGGGTGGACCGGTAGTTCTGCTCGAGCAGGATCGTGCGGGCATCGGGATAGTCCTGCTCGAACGCCAGGATGTTGCGGATCGTGGCGCCGCGGAAGGCGTAGATCGACTGGTCGGCGTCACCCACCACACACAGCTCGGCCCCCGGCAGGTCGTCGCCGACCGGACCGACCAGCTCGCGGACCAGCGCGTACTGGGCGTGGTTGGTGTCCTGGTACTCGTCGACGAGGACGTGCCGGAAGCGGCGCCGGTAGTGCTCCGCGACATCGGGGAACGCCTGCAGCAGGTGCACCGTGGACATGATCAGGTCGTCGAAGTCCGCCGCGTTGGCCTCGCGGAGCCGGCGCTGGTAGAGCGTGTATGCCTCGGCGACGGTGGTCTCGAGGTGGGTCTGCGCCTTCGCGGTGAACGTCTCCTCGTCGATGAGCTCGTTCTTGAGGTTGCTGACCTGGGCCGAGAAGGACCGCGGGTTGTACCGCTTGGGGTCGAGGTCCAGGTCGCGGCAGACCAGCGTCATCAGCCGCTGCGCGTCGGCCTGGTCGTAGATCGAGAACGTCGAGCTCAGCCCCAGGTGCTTGCCTTCCCGGCGCAGGATGCGCACGCAGGCGGAGTGGAACGTGCTGACCCACATCGCCTTGGCACGCGGACCGACGAGAGCGGCGACGCGCTCCTTCATCTCCCCCGCGGCCTTGGTGGTGAACGTGATCGCGAGCACCTCGCCGGGCTGCACCTTCCGGGCGGCCAGCAGGTAGGCGATGCGGTGGGCGAGGACCCGGGTCTTGCCCGATCCCGCGCCTGCGACGATCAGCAACGGCGAGCCCTCGTGTACGACGGCGGCCCGTTGCTGGGGGTTGAGCCCCTCGAGCAGCGCGGCCGGATCAGTCGTCGGTCGCGCCGGTCGGTCCTCGCTCCCGGCACGGGGGACGAGGTCGTCGAAGAGAGTGCTCATCTGAGTGACGAGTCTAGGCGCCGGGGGCGACGATCGGCCCGGCCCCCGGCGTACGCCGAGGAAGCCTGCGGCCGGACGCCAACCGCCTCGTGCACCGCGCCCGAAGATCACGGTTTGGGTGTCAGAAGGGCGAGTTGACTGCCCGATCCGGCACCGAATCAGCGATCACCGAGGGTGGGGCCGCTCAGCGGAAGTAGCCGAGCACGTCGAGGACGGCATTGGCCGAGCCGATGGCCACTGTCAGGGCGGCCTGGCCGCTGCCGGTCGACAACGCGGGAGAGACCATGTTCGCGCGAGTGGAACCCTGCGGCAGGTTCACGTCTGACGTGCCCGGCTGAGTCCCGCCTTCGGGCCAGATCGTGGCGAAGGTGGCCTGGGTCGGCTGAGTGATCGTCAGGGTGGCGACCACTGCTTCGGCGTCCGACGGAATGCCACCCTGACCCGACACTGACACCGCCGCGGGCGTCCCGCCCGCCAGGCTCGACACCCCTCCCGTGCCGTTTCGGGTGTCCAAGATGCGGGCCGGCGTCACTGCGCTGTAGCGCAGCCCCGTGGTTCCCGGGCCGAACCAGCCGACGATGTCGATCACCACGTCCGTCTGCGATGACGCGTAGAGCTCGAGAGTTCCCGCGTCCGAAAGCCCGGTGATGGCGCGGTTCGCGATCGTGTCACCCAGCGCGTAGTTGACTGTTGAGGTTCCGATAGTCGGGCCGAAGGCGGGCGACACCGCCAAGAAACCGGCCGCCGTGCTGCGGGTGGATGTGACGTTGACGAGAACTCCGTTGGCACCAGTCGGTATCCCCAACGTGCCCGTGACCTGCAAGATCCGGTGCTCGCCTGGCGCCATGATCGAGGTGGACCGGGTGTCCAACAGACGTTGCGCGGAGATCGGGAAGTAGCGCGCGCCACCGACGGATGTCTCGAAATAGGACACGATGTCGACGACCACGTCGACAGGTGCGGCGCCGTTATGGATGCTCACCATCCCGTTACTGCCCACGGGAACGGTGACGAGCGACGCGGCGGACCCTCCCACCGGCACGTTGACCGAGGACGTCCCACCCCACGACGTACCCGTCGGATAGGCGCTGAGGTAGGTCGAGGAGCCGGTTGGCCGCACAGCGGTGATGTTCAGGGCCACGGCTCCCACCCCAGTCGACGGGACCGCTCCGACGCCGGTCACCTGGACGTCGAGCCGGCTACCCGGAGCCAACCGGCAGGCTGCGGCCCCGCTGCGCGTGTCGAGCACCCGCAGTGGGGTGATGGGCACGGCCGTCATGTTCACGGGCATCGACGCCGTGAACGCCGGCGGAGTCGCAGGGGTCGGGCACGTGGGGGCGCCGGTGAACCACGTGGTCCTCTCGTAGGCGCCGTTCCAGCTCATGCTGAAGTGGATGTGGTCGCGGTGGCAGGTGGTGACGTAGGTGGGGCCGAGCTTCGCGCAGTCGGTCTTCACCCCGTTCACGGTCTCCATCTGCGGCAGCCACCCGGCAGTCGGGTTGTAGGCCCGCCACATCCGGTTGTTGAACTGGATGTATTGGAAGCCGAGACGGCGCGCGTTCGCGTTGGGGTTGCCGTACTTGTCGGTGGCCAGCAGCCAGGCGAGCAGGGCATCGCCCTGGGCCTTCTGGGTCGCGTCAGTGGCCAGGGTGCGCCAGTCCAGCGCGCGCCCTTCCTCGTGCCCGCTGTCGCTGGCGCTACAGGCGCGAATGATGTTGTTCCACCGGGTGCCATAGGTGCGCAGGAGCAGATCGCGCCACGCCACCGTCCCGGGCTTCGCCGTCGGGCTGCAGGTGTTCTCCCGCTCGTACGCCGAGTACGCGTCGATGGCGGCTCCGAAGACCGGCGTGGCCGGCGTCGCGACGACCGCCTGGGCCGGGCCGGTCGCGAGCAGCCCGGTGCTGACGACGACCACGATCAGAAGGGCCAGCAGCCGGGCGGGCAGTGCGGACGAACGACGCATAGAGGACATCTTCCGGGTCATCGTGCGGGCGGCTGTGGCTTTTGCTCGATCACGGAAGAGTCGTCGCCCCTCCCTGCGTACTTGAGCGCCCGCCGGCCTATTCCGCCGATCAGACCAGAGCCGGACGCCGGTCCGCGGTCCCTACGATGAGCACCCGGCGAGAGGAGAGCCACGTGCTCGAGGAGCAGGACGTCCAGCGTGTCCTGATAGTCACGGCGCACCCCGACGACGTCGATTTCGGCGCCGCCGGGACGGTCGCCACCTGGACGGCTGCCGGCGTCGAGGTCGCGTACTGCATCTGCACCGACGGCGACGCCGGCGGCTTCGACCCCGCCGTCGACCGTGCCGACATCCCCGGGATCCGGCGCGCCGAGCAGCAGGCCGCGGCCAAGGAGGTCGGCGTCTCGGACGTCCGCTTCCTGGGCTACCAGGACGGCGCGCTGGCGTTCAGCCAGGAGCTGCGACGTGACATCAGCCGGGTCATCCGCGAGGTCCGGCCGCAGCGGATGCTGATCCAGAGTCCGGACCGCAACTGGGCGCGGCTGCCCGCGAGCCATCCGGACCACCTGGCCGCGGGTGCGGCCTCCATCGCCGCCATCTACCCGGACGCCCGCAACCCCTTCGCACACCCCGAGCTGTTGCGCGACGAGGGCCTCGAGGCATGGACGGTCAGCGAGGCATGGCTGATGGCCCACCCGGACAACGACCATTACGTCGACGTCACCGACGTCTTCGACCGCAAGATCGCGGCCCTGCGGGCGCACGTGAGCCAGACCGCCCACATGGACGACCTTGAGCAGCGGATGCGCGGCTGGTTCTCGGCCAACGCCCTCCTCGGCGGCCTGCCCGAGGGCAGGCTCGCCGAGGCCTTCAAGGTCGTCCCGACGACGTTCTAGGCGCCGGCTCCCACTTCGTCACCCGACGCCGACGTCACCGGGCCACCGGGCTGACGCGCGGCCGGCAGGTCGATCGTCGTAC
>JAVEDB010000037.1 GCA_030841185.1 Actinomycetota bacterium | reverse complement strand
GTCATCGCCTTCGAGAGTGAGATCGCGGAACCGGACCGGGAAGGCGGCGCCCTGCGCTACCGCGGCGTCGACATCGAGGACCTCGTCGGCACGGTGTCCTACGGCAACGTCTGGGGCCTGCTCGTCGACAACGAGTTCAACCCGGGACTTCCTCCCGCGGAGCCGTTCCCCCTGCCGGTGCACTCGGGCGACGTGCGGGTCGACGTGCAGAGCGCCCTGGCGATGCTCGCCCCGGCGTGGGGTTTCCGCCAGCTGCTCGACATCGACGAGGAGCAGGCGCGCGACGACCTGGCCCGCGCGAGTGTGATGGCCCTGAGCTTCGTCGCGCAGTCGGCCCGCGGCATCGGCCTGCCGATGGTTCCGCAGGCGCAGATCGACAAGGCCCAGACGATCGTGGAGCGGTTCATGATCCGCTGGCGGGGCGAGCCGGATCCCCGGCACGTCAAAGCGGTCGACGCCTACTGGACCTCGGCCGCCGAGCACGGCATGAACGCGTCGACGTTCACCGCGCGGGTCATCGCGTCCACCGGCGCCGACGTCGCCGCCTGCCTATCCGGGGCGGTCGGCGCCATGTCCGGCCCGTTGCACGGAGGAGCTCCGTCGCGCGTCCTGCACATGCTGGAAGGCGTGGAGGAGACCGGCGACGCGAGCTCCTACGTCAAGGGCGTGCTCGACCGCGGGGAACGGCTGATGGGTTTCGGGCACCGGGTCTACCGCGCCGAGGACCCGCGCGCGCGGGTGCTGCGGCGGACCGCCGAGGAGCTCGGCGCACCCCGCTTCGAGGTTGCGCAAGCGTTGGAGAAGGCGGCGCTCGAGGAGCTGCACGCGCGGCGGCCGGACCGCGTGCTCGCGACCAACGTCGAGTTCTGGGCGGCCGTGGTCCTGGACTTCGCCGAGGTGCCGGCGCACATGTTCACCCCGATGTTCACCTGCGCTCGCACCGCCGGCTGGTCGGCTCACATCCTCGAGCAGAAGCGCACCGGCCGGCTGATCCGACCGTCCGCCCGCTACGTCGGCGAGGGCCCGCGCAAGCCGCAGGATGTCGCCGGCTGGCGCTGACCGGCCGGCGGCGCGGCCCCGGTCCGGCATGCGAGCCGGCCGCCGCCGCAACGCATCACTCACCTAGGCTCGGTGCGTGACCGAACCAGCCGACATCGTCATCCCTGCCGACCTGCGCCCGACTGACGGGCGCTTCGGCTCCGGTCCGTCGAAGGTCCGGCCCGAGGCGGTCGCGGCCCTCGCAGCGACGGGCACGTCGTACCTCGGCACCTCACATCGCCAGGCGACGGTGAAGCACGTCGTACGCCGAGTGCGCACCGGGCTCGCGACCCTCTTCGACCTCCCGGACGGATACGAGGTCGTCCTCGGCAACGGCGGCACCACGGCGTTCTGGGACATCGCTCTGTTCAACCTGATCCGGGAGAGGTCGCAGCACCTGTCCTTCGGGGAGTTCTCCTCGAAGTTCGCCGCGGCCGCCAAGGCCGCACCGTTCCTCGGCGAGCCGACCGTGATCTCCTCCGACCCGGGCACTCATCCCGCCCCGCGCGCCGAGTCCGGTGTCGACGTCTACGCGTTCACGCACAACGAGACCTCGACCGGGGTGGCCATGCCGATCGCGCGGGTGGAGGACGCCGACGACGGCGCGCTCGTACTCGTCGACGCAACCTCCGCGGCAGGTGGGCTGCACGTCGATGTGATCCAGACCGACGTCTACTACTTCGCGCCGCAGAAGTCCTTCGCGTCCGACGGTGGACTCTGGCTCGCGCTCATGTCCCCCGCGGCGCTCGCCCGCGTTGCCGAGGTGCAGACCGCGGGTCGCTGGGTGCCCGCGTTCAGCGACCTGCAGATCGCCATCGACAACTCGCGGCTGGACCAGACCTACAACACCCCCGCGCTCGCGACCCTCTACCTGCTGGCGGAGCAGATCGACTGGTTCAACAGCCGCGGCGGGCTGCGCTGGACCACCGAACGGACCGCGGAGTCGGCCGGCCGGCTCTACACCTGGGCCGAGAAGTCGCCCTACGCGTCGCCGTTCGTCGCCGAGCCGTCGCAGCGCTCGAACGTTGTCGGCACCATCGACTTCGTCCAGGGCGTCGACGCGTCAGCGATCGCGAAGGCCTTGCGTGCCAACGGGATCCTCGACACCGAGCCCTACCGCAAGCTGGGCCGCAACCAGCTGCGCATCGCAATGTTCCCGGCGATCGACCCCGATGACGTCGAGGCGCTGACAGCCTGCATCGACCATGTTGTGACCCAGCTCGCCTGACGTGGCCCGGCTGACGCGCGACCGGCTCACCTGGCTGATCTACCTGCAGCTCGGCGTCTACGGCTACTTCCTCTACGGCTTCGGCCCGACGCTGCCGCTACTGCGTGACGAGCAGGGCATCAGCCGGACGCTGTCCGGTCTGCACGGGACCGCGCTCGCGGTCGGGCCACTGGTCGCGGGGCTCCTCGGGACCCGGCTGGTGGCTCGCTGGGGACGCTCCGCGGCGCTGTGGGGCGGTGTCTTCCTGGTCGCCCTGGCCGTCGTGGTCTACGTCTCGACGACAGCGCTTCCCCTCACTCTCTTCGGCGCCTTCCTCGGCACGCTCGGTGGGTCGTTCCTCATCAACGCCGTCGCGGCGACACTGACCGACCACCACGGCCCGGCCGGCCCGGCAGCGATCAGCGAGGGGAACGCGGTGGCGGCGGCGGCCGGCCTCGTGGCGCCGGCCATGATCGGCCTGGCGACGCTCACGCCAGTGGGCTGGCGCGCCGGGTTGCTCCTCGTCGTACCGATGGTCCTGGTGCTGGCCCTCACGATGCGCGGCACGCCGATCCCGGAGCCCACCGACATTCCCACCCACCATCAGGGGTCGACCCGGCTCCCCGCGCGCTACTGGATCAGCTGGGGAGTGCTCGCGTGCTTCATCAGCGTCGAGTTCTGCCTCACGCTGTGGGCGGCCGACATCCTGCACAGCCGCGACGGGCTCTCCCACGGCGCGGCGGCGGCGTCCATCAGCGGCCTGGTCGCGGGGATGTTCGTCGGTCGGCTCGGCGGCGCGCGGCTGGCGCTGCGCTTCGGCGTGGACACGCTGCTGTACGGCGCGCTGGGGCTGGCCGGCGCCGGCTTCCTGCTCTTCTGGGCCAGCGCCGCCCCGCCACTCGCGCTGCTGGGGCTGTTCGTCTGCGGTCTCGGCGTCTCGCTGCAGTACCCCCTGGGGATCGCGCGGGCCATCGACGCATCGGACGGTCGGCCGGACCTCGCCGCGGCCCGGGCCAGTCTCGCGGCTGCGCTTGCCGTCGGCGTGGGTCCGTTCGTCCTGGGCGCGCTCGCCGACCAGGTGGGACTGCACCTGGCGTTCCTCGTCGTGCCGGTCCTGCTCACGGCCGCGGCTGTCGGTGTGCGGGTCGGCGGTCGCAGTCGCTACGACGCGGCCGTTCCCGCGTCCTGACCGGCATCGAGCAGCGCCTGCAAGTACGGCGTCACACCCCACGCCGCCGTCAGCTCGGCGTACTCCTGCTCGGCCGCCGCATCCCACGCCGCCCCCGTCCGCACGGCCCGGATCATCGTGTTCCGCGGCGTGTACTCGGCGTCGACGAACTGCAGCACGTCGGCACGGTAGCCCTCCCGCCGCAGCAGCGCGGCGCGCAACGCGTCGGTCAGCGCATCGCCGAGCCGTTCGCGCAGGATGGCGTGCCGGGTCACCAGCCCGTACGCCGGGGGCGGCGACGCGACCTTGAGCTGGCGTTGCAGATCGTGGTGGCAGCACGGCGCCGCGAGCACCAGTGGCGACTGCCACCGGACGGCCTGGGCGAGCGCGTCATCGGTTGCGGTGTCACAGGCATGCAGCGCGAGGACGACGTCCGCCTCCGGCACCGGCGCCGCCGCGATCGATCCCTCCACGAAGCGGACGTTGTCGGACCAGCCGAGCTCGGCGGCGATAGCCGTGTTGCGTTCTCGCGCCTCGGCCCGCAGGTCGACCCCGACGAGCTCGACGTCCCGGGTCGACGCCAGGTAGCGGTAGGCCGCGAAGGTGAGGTAGGCGTTGCCGCAGCCGAGGTCGACGACCCGCAGCGGCCGGTCCGCGGGCAGCGGTGCATCGTCGACAGCGGGGGCAAGCGCCCGGAGGAACGCGTCCACCTGGCGCCGCTTGCTGGCGCCGGCGCCGAGGACGCCGAACAGCGGGTCGCCCGGGTCGATGAGGTGCGGCTTGGTGCGGTCGTGCCCGGTGTGCTGCACCGTCCCCGACGTACTGCGGTGCACCTGGGCCTCGCCCTTCTTCGTCACGCGCAGCTGCACCGTCTCGGTGGTTGTCTGCACGTGCCAGTTCCCGAACGGCTGCGCGAGCAGCTCGTCGACGGCGGCCTCGGCCGGCGCGCCCAGCGGCTCGTTCCTGGTCAGCGGCGCCCCCTCGGCGTACGTCACCACCTGCAGGTGCCGGCCCGCCTTGAGGTCCACCGGGCGCAGCTCCGCACGCTCCCAGCGCGGCGGTGCGGCCCCGCCCCGCCGTCGCCGGCCCGCACCCACCGCTCGCACCAAGTGCTCGGCGTCGAGCAGTGCGGGGCGCAGGGCTGCCAACGCGGCCTCGAGGGACTCAGCCACCGGACGACCCGGTCAGGACGCCCGCCGGTCGGGCCGATCGCGCGAGGACGACCATCCCGGCGGCCAGCAGTGCGACGACCCACAGGGCGTGGTCCAGGCCCGCGGAGTGCGCCAGGGTTCCGATGAGCGGCGGCCCGATGAGGAAGCCGCTGTAGGCGATGGTCGACACCATCGCGATCGCCGCCGGTCCGCGACCCGGGGTCTCCCCCGCTGCACTCATCGCGAGCGGGAAGGCGATGGCCACGCCCAGGCCCCAGAGCAGCGCCCCGGCGTACGCGGCGGCCAGGGCAGGCACGGTGAGCAGCACGACGACACCGGCGAGGGCAACGAACCCGGCGTACCGGAGCGCTGTCACCCGGCCCACGGTCGCGACGATGCGGTTGCCCGCGAGCCGCGCCAGCATCATCGCGGTGGCGAAGACCGCGAAGCCGGCAGCGGCCTGCGCCCCGGTCGCGTCGCGGGCGTCGGCGAGCAGCAGCGCCAGCCAGTCGTTCGCGGAACCCTCCGCCCACGCAGCGCAGAACGTCATGACGCCGAGTCCGATCAGTCGAGGGTCGGTCAGGACCGGGCGGCTCGTCACGACGGGCACATGGTGCTCGCCCTGCGCATCGAGGGCCGCGGCCTCGGCCCGGCTGTCCGGCAGCCGCCGGATCGCCAGCACGGCCAGCACCCCGACGAGGGCACCGGCGAGAAGGAAATGCACCAGCGGCGAGAGGCCGATGCGCGCCGCGAGGGCACCGATGCCCGCTCCCACCACCGACCCGAGACTCCAGAAGGCGTGGAAGCCCGGCATGAGCGGACGACCGGCCTCCTCCTCCACCGCGTGACCGGCCACGTTCATCGCGACGTCCCAGAGCCCGACCCCCGCTCCGGCGAAGAACAGGGCGACGGCGAGCAGGACGAGGTTGGGCGCGACGGCGAGCATGGGGTACGCCGTGAGGCACAGCGCGACGCACATCGCGATGACCACCCGGTCCCCGAAGCGGGCGATCAACCGCCCGGCGAGCGGCATCGCCACCAGCGACCCGATCGCCGCGAAGAGCAGTGCGAACCCGAGGCCCCGCTCGTCCGCCTGCAGCCGGTCCCGGACCGCCGGGATGCGGGAGACCCATCCGGCGAAGAGGGCGCCGTTGCCGGCGAAGACCGCCCGGGTCGCCCACACGGCTCCGGCCGTCGAGGTCCTACCCGCTGCCATCACCGTTCGAGACTAGGTGTTCCATGGACGGTGCCGGGGGGCAGGAAGGCAGTCATGGACTACACACACCTGGGCCGCAGCGGCCTCTCCGTCAGCCGGTTGTGCCTCGGCACCATGAACTTCGGGCCCGAGACCACCGAGAAGGACTCGCACGCGATCATGGATCGTGCCCTCGAGCACGGCATCAACTTCTTCGACACGGCCAACGTCTACGGCTGGAAGAAGGGCGAAGGAGTCACCGAGAAGATCGTCGGGGGGTGGTTCAAGCAGGGCGGCGACCGACGGGAGAAGACCGTCATCGCCACCAAGCTCTACGGGTCGATGAGCGACTGGCCCAACGACACCTTCCTCTCCGCGCGCAACATCCGGCTGGCCTGCGAGGCGTCGCTGAAGCGGCTGCAGACCGACTACATCGACCTGTACCAGATGCACCACGTCGACCGGGACACTCCCTGGGACGAGATCTGGGAGGCGTTCGACATCCTGCGCACCCAGGGCAAGGTTCTCTACATCGGCTCGTCGAACCACGCCGGATGGCACATCGCCAAGGGCATGGAGGCGGCCCGGCGTCGGCACTCGACCGGTCTTGTCAGCGAGCAGTCCATCTACAACCTGCTCACTCGCGACGTGGAGCTCGAAGTGCTGCCGGCCTGCGAGGACTACGGACTCGGTGTCATCCCCTGGTCACCGCTGCACGGCGGGCTGCTCGCCGGCGTGCTGCGCAAGGAGAAGGAGGGCAAGCGGCGCACCGAGGGACGGGCCAAGGAGGCGCTGGAGGACAACCGCGACGCCATCGAGGCCTACGAGTCGTTCTGCGCGGAGCTCGGCGAGGAGCCGGCCGACGTGGGCATCGCCTGGCTGCTTGCCCAGCCCGCCGTGACCGCTCCGATCATCGGACCGCGCACGATCGAGCAGCTCGACGGCTCGCTCAAGGCCCTCGAGATCAGCCTCGACGACAAGGCACTGGCTCGCCTCGACGAGATCTTCCCCGGTCCGGGGGGGACCGCTCCCGAGGCGTACGCCTGGTGACCGGCTGACCCTCAGCGCAGTGCGCCGATCGCGACGACGAGGACGAGCGCGGCGAGTGCGACGAGCACCACCCACCGCCGCGTCCTCGGGTCCACGACGGCGACCCTAGTCCGGGGGCTCGAGGCCGAGCGGCCAGTTCGCGACGTCGTCGTAGCGCGGCTTCGGGCCGAGGTGGGACTGCACGAGGTGGACCGTCGTCGCGCGCCACCGCGGCCCGGCGTACGAGGCGAGCATCGCCTCGGCAGCGCGCGGGTCGCTGCCGGCCCGCAGCCGGGCGACGGTGAGGTGCGGGCGGTAGGGCCGGCGGTCGGTGTTCACCGTCTTGGCGAGCGCCTTCAGCCGCGGCAGGTCTCCGGTCACCCCGAGCCACAGCGCGCGGCGCGCAAAGGACCCCGATCCCGCGAACGCCAGGTCGACGGGTCCCCTGTCCCGTAATCGGCGCAGCCGCCGCCCGACCATTGCGGCCACGCCGTCGACGGAGTCGTCAGCGATCTCGCCGTAGAAGGCGAGCGTGAGGTGCCAGCGCTCGGCCGGGATCCAGCGCGGGCCGGGCTCGCCGGCCCGCACCTGCGCGACGGCGGCATCGGCGTGCTCCAGCACCTCCAGGGGCGGGCGGAGCGCGACGAAGAGCCTCACGAGAAGCGCGTCGGGTCGAACAGGTCGAGCGGGTGGGCGGTGACGCCGTCGACAGCGAGCTGGGCGAGCGCCTCGCCGATCACCGGAGTGAACTTGAAGCCGTGTCCGGAGAAGCCACAGGCGACCAGCACCTGCTCGTACGCCGGGTGCCAGCCCACGACGAAATGCTCGTCGGGGGTGAGCGTGTACCAGCAGTCCATCGCGCGCAGGTGGCGTGCTCCGAGCCCGGGCAGCAGGGGTGCGAGCAGCTCGGCCACCTCGGCACCGGACCAGTCCGCGGGCGCCTTGACCGTCGAGTGGTGCACCGCCGCCTTGACGCCGGAACCGGGCGGTCCCACGGCGGACAGACCGTAGATCGAGGTGCCGTCGGGGTGGTCCCACATCCAGATCGGGAACCGGTCCGGGCCGTAGGCCGCCTGACCCCCCGGCGGGTCGAACCAGTGCATGACCCGGCGCTCGACCCGAAGCGGCAGGTCGAGGCCGCCCAGCAGCTCGGGTGCCCACCGCCCCGGTGCGAGGACCAGCGTCCCCGCGGTGTGCGGACCACGCGCCGTCCGGATGGTGACCCCCGTCCCCGAGGCCGACCACGACTCCACCGCCTCGTCGTGGCGCAGGTCGGCCCCGTGCCGGGCGGCAACGGCCAGCTGGGCCGCGACCGCCCGCTCGGGTGAGACCACCCCTGCGACCGGCTCGAAGAGCGCGGCCGTGTCCGGCGGCGGGTTGAACTGCGGGAACCTGGCCCGCACACCCGCGGCGTCGAGCACTTCGTGGTCCAGGCCCCACTCCCGCGCCGACGCCAGGCTGCCGTCGAACACCCGGGACCCGGGCCGGCCGAGGAACAGCCCGCCGGTCCGCACCAGCAGTGGCGGCACTCCCGCCTCGTCCCCGAGGCGGTCCCACAGCTCGTAGGCCCGCAGCAACAGCGGGACGTAGCCCGCGCCCTCGAAGTAGGCCTGCCGCACGATGCGGGACTCGCCGTGGCTCGCGCCCTGCGTATGACCGATCGGGTACCGGTCCAGGCCGAGGACGCGCTGCCCGTTGCGGGCCAGGTGTGCGGCGGTGGCGCTGCCGAACCCGCCGAGCCCGACGACGCAGACGTCGTACTCCGTCACCCGCGGGTCACTGGGTGACGACGCGCAACCGCTCGCGCAGCGCGTTGATGGTGGCCTGGTCGCCTTCGAACCCCACCGCGGAGTCGGGCCGCCGCCCCCACAGCCAGAGCAGCAGCTCGGACGGCTCGCCGCTCACCACCGCGACGGAGGACCCCGGCTCGCGGGCCAGCTCGACGTCGTCAGGGTTCAGGGTGACCCGCCAGATGTGGTCGCCGGTGCGGACGGCCACCGTGCCGCGACCGGGACCGTCGGGCCCGACGTCCTCGGCCTGGTAGACGAGGAACCAGTCGAGCACCTCGTCGATGCCGTCGACCGCGAGGTCGTCGTCGACGTGCGTGATCGCGTCGAACGCGCTCTCCACGTCGACCCGGTGAATCACCGTCTCCTGCGCCATCCGCCGGTACCAGAAGCCGACCGTCTGCACATCGTCGTACCACGTGAACGCCGGGGCGTCGGGGCCACGCTGCTCGAGCTCGGTGACCAGCTCGTCGAGCCGCGCCCGGAACCAGGACACGAGGTCCTCGCCCTCGCCGGGCCGGTGCTGCCAGTCGCCTTCCTCGGGCCGGGCTCCCTTGCGCATGCAGGCGACCTTGTGCGAGTAGACGGCGCCGGTGTGCTCGACGACATCCCGCACGGTCCAGCCGGGACACGTCGGCACTGTGGCGTCGAGGTCACGCGGAGCCAGCTCGGCGATGCGAGCGGCGTCCGCCTTGACGTGGGTCAGGAAGGTCTCGGGCGTCATGGCCTCATCCTGGCGGCTCGCGTCGGTGCCCCGCTAGGCAGTCGTTCGGCGTAGCTGGTCGCGTCAGGCCTGCTGCGCGCGGTCGGCCAGCTCCTCGGCGGACACCAGGTCGGGTCCGGCGGGGAAGCGAACCAGGTGGCCGTGCAGCCGCATGCCGGTCCGGCGGGCGAGCAGCCCGGCGGCGACGAGCGCGGCCGTGGCCGAGATCAGCCCGCCCAAGATCAGGCTCCACCGGGCGCCGAAGGTCTGGGCGACGAAACCGACCAGGGGCGCGCCCACCGGCGTACCGCCCATCAGCACGGCCATGTAGAGCGCCATGACCCGGCCACGCATCACCGGGTCGACGCTCAGCTGGATCGTGGAGTTGGCCGCATTGAGCAGGGTCATCTGGGCCAGGCCGATCGGGATCAGCAGCAGGATGAAGGTGTTGTACGTCGGCATCAGCCCGGCCGTGATCTCGACCACGCCGAACGCCACCGCCGCCAGGACGACGAGCCGCAGCCGCGACCGGCCACGGCGAGCGGCAAGCAGCGCTCCGGACAGCGAGCCGACAGCAAGGATCGAGCCGAGCAGGCCGTACTCGCCGGCGCCCTTGTGGAACACGTGGGTGGCCATCAGCGCCGAGGTCATCTGGAAATTCAGTCCGAAGGTGCCGACGAAGAAGACGATGACCATGACCAGCATGAGGTCCGGTCGGTTGCGCACGTAGCGGATCCCCTCGCGCACCTGCCCCTTCCCGCGCATGGTCCGGGGCGGGGTCGCGAGGTCCTCGGGGCGCATCGCCCGCAGCGCGAAGATGACGGCGATGAACGACATGGCGTTGATGAGGAAGACCGGACCCGTCCCCACCAGCACGATGAGGAACCCGGCGAGCGCCGGTCCGATGACTCGACCCAGGTTGAACGACGCGCTGTTGAGACCGACGGCGTTGGAGAGGTCGTCGGGGCCGACCATCTCGATCACGAACGACTGCCGGGCCGGAGCGTCGAAGGCGGCGCCGACTCCGAGCAGCAGCGCCAGGAGGAACACCTGCCAGATCCGGACGAGGTCGGTCACCACGAGCAGCCCGAGGATTCCTCCGACGACCCCCATGAAGGCCTGGGTGGCCATCAGCAGGTGCCGCTTGGAGTAGCGGTCGGCGAGCGAGCCCGCATAAGGGCCGACGACCAGCATGGGCAGGAACTGCAGGCCGGTGGTCACTCCGAGCGCAACGCCGTTGTTGTGCGTGAGCTCAAGGACCAGCCAGTCCTGGGCGATGCGCTGCATCCACGTGCCGATGTTGGACACCAGCCCACCCGTGGCATAGAGCCGGTAGTTCCGAATGTGCAGCGAGCGGAACGTCGGGCTCATGTGCGGGTGATCCGGTCGATGATGGGCGCCACGGCACGGAGCAGCTCGCGCTCCTCGGGAGTCAGCTCGGCCAGTCGCCGGGCCAGCCAGGCCTCTCGCTGGCGGCGGTCGTCGCGAAGGAGGCTGCGACCTTGGGGGGCGAGCGAGACGAGGTACTGGCGGCCGTCGCTGGCGTGCGGCGTGCGGACGATCAGGCCGCGCTCCTCGAGGCCGGCCAGGATCCGGGTCATCGACGGAGGCTGGACCTTCTCGTGGTCGGCGATCTCCCCCGGGGTCAGCGGACCGTGCCGGTCGATGGTGCCCAGGGTCGCGATCTGCGTGAGCGAGAGCCCGACATCGGGTCGTTCGGCTCGCAGCCGCCGCGACAGGCGCATGACCGAGACGCGGAGCAGACTCGCCAGCTCTGCGGTGCTCGTCAGCGTCGGCATATGGTTAGCATAACTCATTACCTTTGCTAACGACTAGCCGCCTGCTGATATTTCCACCGAGCCGTCTCACGGCCCCGGTGATCGTGCCTTCGTAGCCACCCGGCGCTACCAGAGACAGGGACCGACTCCGAGAACGCTCGGACCTTCAGGGGGCAACGGGCCGGGCGGACCCGGGCGGGTGAACCAACGCCGCGCGCGCCCGATCGATGTGGTTCGCTCGCCGCCCTGCTGGGTCTCGAGGTCCAGCGGCGGCGGCTGCCCGCCGGGCGCCTCGACGAGGAGGTTCACGGTGACGGTGCTCGCGTTGCCCATGGGGCGTCCCTTGGCGGGTGCGACGCCGTCTGCTCGACGCCGCGATAACAACCACGGTAGACGTGAAACGGCGCATTCCTAGAGCCCGCCACCATGCTTGGCCCATTCGTTGCGAGTCCCTTGCTCAACAACAAGCGGCCCTTGCCGTTGTCGTGCCGGAACCCGCTCGCGCGGCGTCGGTTGCGCAGCTGCCCGAGCAACCCATGGCGTCGGCGTCTCGGCTTAGGTGGCCTTCCAGGTCGGGCCGATCGTCGGCCTTGACCGTGTACACCTCCCAGGGCTCGCCTCCAGGACCGGTCACCCACACCTTGTCCTGCACGGCGTAGCAACACGTTGTATCCGCAACGTCCGTCGTGCTCATCCCCTCGCCGGCAAGGCGGGCTGACGCGGCGGTCACC
This sequence comes from Actinomycetota bacterium, assembly GCA_030841185.1. Classification (GTDB taxonomy): domain Bacteria; phylum Actinomycetota; class Actinomycetes; order JACCUZ01; family JACCUZ01; genus JAVEDB01. The sequence goes on along the minus strand of JAVEDB010000037.1, from coordinate 13,646 downwards.
TCCTCGGTGCTCATGACCTCGACTCCGAGGTGATCCATGCGTGTCGGTTCGCCGTCGACGCCCTCGAGCAGGACGAGCTTCAACGGCGGCTCGGCGATCGCGAAGTTCGCGTAGCCGGGGCGGCGTTTCGCCGGCTCCGACGAGAACAGTCGCGAGTAGAAGTCGACCGCGGCGTCGAGATCGGCGACGCGCAGGGCCAGCTGAAGTCGGGACATCTGAACCACTCCTAGATATCGATGGAGGTCTATGTCCCTCGGAGATTGGCATAGGACATAGACGTGTGTCAATATTCAAAGGTGCCGCCCTCTCAGCTGCTCCCCGTCATCGACGACCGCCTCGCGTGCTGCACTCCGCTCGCTCGCGAGCCGATGACGGTCGAGCAAGCGGCAACGGCCGCGGAGCTGCTCAAGGCAGTGGCCGACCCGGTGCGCCTTCGCCTGATGTCGATGGTTCTCTCGTACGAGGGGGGCGAGGCCTGCGTCTGCGACCTGGGCGAGGGCTTCGACCTCTCGCAGCCCACGATCAGCCATCACCTCAAGGTGTTGCACGACGCCGGCCTGCTCGATCGGGAGAAGCGCGGCGTCTGGGTCTACTACCGGGCCAGACCAGCCGCGATGGCTGCACTGGGCGACCTGTTCTCCACCGACCTCGGATTGTGACCGCTGCCCCGCTGGCCCGCCGGGCCGCCGCCGAGTTCCTGGGCACCGGACTGCTGGTGACGGTCGTGGTCGGGTCCGGGATTGCTGCCGAGACGCTCACCCGCGATCCCGGACTGCGGTTGCTCGAGAACGCGCTGGCCACGGCCGCCGGCCTCGCCGTACTCATCCTGGTCTTCGGGCCGGTCTCCGGCGGCCACTTCAACCCCGTCATCAGCCTCGCCGACTGGTGGCTCGGCCGGCGCGACTCCACCGGTCTCGGCGCCGCCGCCTTCACGGCGTACGTTCCGGCGCAGGTCGGTGGCGCCATCGCCGGCGCGGTCCTTGCGAACGCGATGTACGACGAGCCCCTCGTCGCGTGGTCGGACCATCAACGGTCCGGCGGGGGTGTCTGGCTCGGCGAGATCGTGGCGACCGCGGGCCTGCTGCTCGTCGTCGTGGCTCTGGCTCGGTCCGGTCGAGCCGGGCACACGGCGTGGGCCGTTGGCGCCTACATCGGCTCCGCCTACTGGTTCACCTCGTCGACGTCGTTCGCGAACCCGGCCGTCACGGTTGGGCGAGCCGTCACCGACACCTTCGCCGGTATCGCGCCGGGGTCGGTCGGTGGGTTCGTCCTTGCCCAGTTGCTCGGCGGGGTGCTCGGGGTCGCCCTGTCGGCGGTCCTGTACCCGCGCACCGGCGCGGATGTCGACGATCTCGTCATTCCGCAATACGACGTCCCGACCGAGAGGCACTGATGACGACCACGCCCAGCGTGCTCTTCGTCTGCGTCCACAACGCCGGCCGCTCGCAGATGGCCGCGGGCTTCCTGACCGCGCTCGCGGGCAGCACCGTCGAGGTCAGGTCTGCCGGAACCCAACCGGCGGCCGCGATCAACCCGGTGGTGCTCGCGGCGATGGCCGAGGTGGGCATCGACCTGGGCGACGAGATCCCGAAGGTCCTCACGGCCGAAGCGGTGCAGTCCAGCGACGTCGTCGTCACCATGGGCTGCGGCGACGAGTGCCCGTTCTTCCCCGGCACCACCTACCTCGACTGGGCCCTCGACGACCCAGCCGGGCAGGACATCGAGGCCGTCCGGCCCATCCGCGACGAGATCGAGCGCCGCGTCCGCGCGTTGATCGACGAGCTCGGGCCGCTCGCTACTTGACGCCCAGCACCTGCTGGATCGGGTCGATCGCGAAGTAGATGACGAACAGCGCCGCGACGATCCACAGCAGCGGGTGCACCTGCGCGAACTTGCCGCGCACCAGCTTGATGAGGGCGTAGGAGACGAAGCCGGCGCCGATACCCACCGAGATCGAGTACGTGAACGGCATCAGCACGATCGTCAGGAACGCCGGGATAGCGATCTCGAAGTCGTCCCAGTCGATGCCGCGGACCTGCATCATCATCAGGAAGCCGACGACGACAAGGGCAGGCGTCGCGGCCTCGTAGGGGATGATCGCGACGACCGGCGCGAGGAAGGTCGCGAGCAGGAAGAGCACCCCGGTGACGACGCTGGCCAGGCCGGTGCGGGCACCTTCACCCACACCCGCGGCCGACTCGATGTACGACGTGTTGCTGGACACCGACGCGGCACCGCCGGCGGCCGCTGCGACCGAGTCGACGATGAGGATGCGCTGCGTGCTGGGGGGCATGCCGTCCGCGTCGAGCAGACCGGCCTCGGCGCCGATGGCCGTCATCGTCCCCATCGTGTCGAAGAAGTCGGCCAGCAGCAGGGTGAAGACGAACAGCGCCGCAGAGATGACGCCGATCCGGTCCCAGCCGCCCAGCAGGCTGAAGTGCCCGAGCAGGCCGAAGTCGGGGCTGTCGAGCCACTTGTCCGGCAGCTTCGGCACGTTGAGGCCCCAGCCGTGCGGGTTGATCTTGCCCGGCTTGATGAACGACGGGCCGATGTGGGCGATCGACTCGACGACGATCGCCAGCACCGTCGCGCCGATGATCCCGATCAGGATCGCGCCCTTCACGCGCATGACCATCATCACGATGATCGCGAGCAGGCCGACGACGAAGACCAGCGTCGGCCAGCCCTGCAGCTCCCCGCCGGCTCCGAAACCCACCGGAACCGGGGTGTTGGACGCGTCGGGGTTGCGCCGGACGATGCCGGCGTCGACGAGCCCGATGAACGCGATGAACAGCCCGATGCCGACACTGATCGCGACCTTGAGCGAGGCCGGCACCGCCAGGAACACGGCCCGCCGGAAGCCGGTCAGCACGAGAACGAGGATGATCAGGCCTTCGAGGACCACCAACCCCATGGCGTCCGCCCAGCTCATCTTCGAGGCGATGGAGAACGCGACGAAGGCGTTGAGACCGAGGCCGGTCGCCAACGCGAGCGGGAAGTTCGCGAAGACGCCCATGAAGATGGTCATCACGCCGGCGACGAGTGCCGTTGCCGCGGCGACCAGGGCCAGGTTGGGCGCGCTCCCCCCGCCCAGGAACTTGCCGTCGGCGTCAGCCGCGGTGCCGATGATCAGTGGGTTCAGCACGATGATGTAGGCCATCGTGAAGAAGGTCACCAGGCCGCCGCGGATCTCCCGGCCGACGGTGGAGCCCCGCCGGGAGATGTCGAAGAACCGGTCCAGCCCGTTGGTGGGCTGCCGGGAGACGTTGCGTTCGCCGGTGAACGAAGTCGTGGACATGGATCCTCGCTTAGGGATGGGACAGCGGTCGGATGCATGGCGCGGGGAATCGCCCGGCAGAAGAGTGGCAGACATACCCTTGCCGCGTGTCCCGAACGCGCCGAGCCGATCCACCTCCCTTGGAGACCGACGACGTCAGGATCGTGGGCCTTGGCACTGCTTTGTGGGTGGTTGCCCTCGTGGTGTGCCTGCTCCTGCGCGATCGGCTGAGCGCCAACGGCCACGACTCCTGGGTCTGGGTCGCCCTGGCGGGGGCCTTCCTCGGCCTGGTCGGCCTGCGCTACGTCGTACGTCGCCGCTCGGCCTTGCGCCGGGATGCCGCCGCCGCGGCGCCGCGCGAGCCGCTGACCTGACCTGCCTGGCCTGACCCGGGCCGAACCTCGACAGAACTCCGAGGAGCGGTTGGCGGCCCGACTCCGGGGGTACCCGCCTGCAGCTCGGAGGTCAGACCCATCCGAGCTGCCGTCGTGCTCCGAACTCGGGTCGATGTGGGCCGTCGTCCGACGGACCCCGGAAAGGAATGTCCCATGGTCAGCAACACCAACCGCCGCGAGACCGGCCGCTTGACCGACTCCCCGAACCGGCTGGTAGCTGCGGTCTTCGGAGTCGTCTACCTGCTGGTCGGCCTGCTCGGCTTCGTCGTCACCGGCTTCGACAAGTTCGCAGCCACCGACGACAAGGAGAGCCTGCTCGGCTTCCAGCTGAACCCGCTGCACAATATCGTCCACCTGCTCATCGGCGCCCTGCTCCTGACAGCGGCGATGCGCACGATCTCCGTCGCCAAGGGGGCCAACTCCCTCGTCGGCGCGGTCTACCTCGTGGTCGGCATCATCGGCCTGTTCATCCTCGACAGCAGCGCGAACATCCTGTCGTTGAACGGCGCGGACAACGTGCTGCACCTTGCCAGCGCGCTGGTGCTGCTTGGAACGGCCCTCTCGCAGGACAAGGGCATCGCCCGCGGTGACGTCCCCGGCGTGCCAGGGATCTGAACGTGACCGACTCCAACGGCTTCGGCCGTCGGGACGTGGCCCGGTGCTGGGCCGGGTTCGCCTCGCTCGGCGCCGGGCTGGTGCACGTCGCCGTCGTGCGCGAGCACTTCTCGGAGTACTGGCTCTTCGGGGCCTTCTTCGCCGCCCTCGCCGCCGTGCAGCTGGCCTGGGGGCTGGCGGCGCTCGCTCGACCGACGGTGCCGGCGCCGCGGCTCATCAACGGCCTGACCGTCGGAGTCATCCTGCTCTGGCTCGTGTCGCGGAGCACCGGGCTGCCGCTCGGTCCGGATCCGTGGACTCCGGAGCCCTTCGGCCGTGCCGACCTCCTCTGCACGGTGCTCGAGGTGGCGATGGTGCTTCTCGTGCTGGTGGCGGTGCGACGGCGATCGCCGGGAACGGTCGGCCGTTCGGCCGAAGTCGCGGGCTCAGCCGCGACCGGCTCGGCCCGTCTGGTCGCCCTACTGGGCGCCGGCGCGCTGGTCGTGGCCGCTGTCGCGACGCCGGCGATGGCCGCCACCGAGGCCGGCGCACACGCCCACCCGCACTTTTCTTCGCACTAGGCGAGGTCTGAGCCGTCCAGGCCGGCCTCGGCCAGCAGCTCGGCGACCCGGTCGGGCTCGGCGAGCACCGCCGCCACGAGCAGCCGCTGCTCCCACCGGCCCGCCGCCCAGGACAGTCCCCTCGCCAGCCCGTCCACCGTGCTGGCGTGCACGGCCCCGGTCTCGTCGACCCACCAGCTCACCTCGGTGCCCACGACGACCAGCGAGTCGTGCTCCTGCCAGGTGGCGGGAGCACCGGGCAACACGCGCAGCACCGGCGCCGCGACCGCCCGCTCGGCACCGGAGGCGACGGTGACGTCGCGGAGCCGCTCGCTGGTGGTGTCGATGTCGAGGACGTCGGCGAGCCGCGTCGCTGTCGAGAGCGGCACGACCAACGGAGCCGACGGCCACGGGACCTGCCGGTGGTGCGGGGCGTCGAGCACCACGGCGTCGTCGGCGCCGACCACCTCGTCTGCCGCTACCCGGACGCGGTCGGGCGGAGACACCCGGTCCGGCTCGAGCGCCGCCAGGCCCGTGTAGACCTCGACGAGCTGGCCGGCGGAGACCGCGCGGTCGGGCTCGGCGAGTCGGTCCAGCAGCTCGTCGGGGCCGCCCGGCTCGGCCAGCAGCCGCTCAAGCGTCGTGCGCACCCCGATCGCGGCGAGGAAGGTCTCGTCGAGCTCGGTCCGCACCACGTCGTACAGGCCCGCGAGCACACCGATGTCCGGCCCCGCCGCACAGGCGGTGGGTGTGCGACCGCCCAGCAGCGCGTGCCGGCGCAACCACCACGCGGAGTACGACGGGAGGTCGGCGCGGCTTCCGTCGGCGAGCATCGCCCGGGCGGGCTCGACCACCGCTGCGCGCTGCGTGGGGTCAGCGGCGATGGCCACCAGGGCGACGTCCCACGCGTCGTCCCGGACCAGGTCGAGGTCGCGCAGCGCGGTGAGCTCGGTGAGCAGCGGCGGCACGTCGTGCTGCGGCAGCTCCATGAGGACGTCGTGCACCCAGTCGCCCTCGTCGGCGAGGTCGTGGTCCGCGGTGTCGTCGAGCACGACGTCAGCGTCGGAGACGATGCCGAAGCCGTCCGCGACGCCGACCGCAGCCAGCACGTCGCGGCCCCAGCGGTCGAGCAGCTCGGGGGCCGGGCGCCCGAGCGCGTCCGGCTCCGCTACGGCCACCAGCAGCCCGTCGGGAAGGGCCAGGTCGCCGGCGGGCGCCCACTCGCCGGTGTCCTCGGGCAGCAGCAGGGCGGCCAGCCATGGCAGCTCGCCGGGCGCCGGCTCCGCGACGGCAACAAGTCCCAGCACGGCGTCGAGCAACGGGCCGGGGTCCACTGCCGACTCGAGGTCCTCGACCGCACCGCGGACCGCTGGGTCCTCGAGCAGCGTCCGGGCGGTGGCGTCCACCGCGCCGAGACTCCGCAGGAACGGGTGGGCGGCGGCCGGGTGCGCGATCCGAAGGCCCAGCGAGCCCAGCCCCTCGGGCACCGCTCCGGAGACGAGCAGGACGCCGCGCGGTCCCCTGACCACTCGTCCGTCGATCAACGGCACCGGCAGCGCACCGAGGGCGTCACCGCGCCGTCCGGTGCCCGCCAGCGCGTCGTAGAGCCGCCACCACCAGCGTGGTTCCCTTCCGACCTCGGCGAGGGAGTCGACGACGTCGGTCACCGCCAGCCGGCGGGTACCGAGCCGGTCCAGGGCGCGATGGTCGCCGACCAGCCCGGGGAGGACCTCGGCGAGGACCGCGAGCGCCGGGTCCTGGGCTCCCACTCCCGTCACCGTGACCGCGTCCCGCGGCCGCAGCGGCGAGCCGTCGACGGTGCGCAGCAGCTCCGCGTCCGCCAGCGCCGCAGTCGCGGCGGCGCGCAGCGACGCGTCGAGGGCGCCGGCGGCCACCGGGCCCGGCACCAGCGCCAGCGGATCGTCGGAACGGCCGGCCAGTTCGGCGTAGGCCGATCCCGCCTCGGCGACGAGGAAGTCGGTGAGGGGGCCCGGTGCCACGTGCCGCCGGGCGGGGTCGAGGGGGAACGCCGCGATGAGCAGCGCCGGCAGGTCGAGCGGCTCGTCGGTCGGCGTCGGGGCGTAGAGCACCCGCGGCAGCTGTTGACCGGCGCGGGGAGCGGCCCAGAGCAGCGACCAGTGCGCGGCGGTCATGCCCCGCTCCTCGGTCGGCCGGTCCGCGAGCAGCCCCGACGGCGCCCGCCCTGACCGGCGTACGACGTGCCAGCCCTCTGTCCCGCTGATCACCCGGCGCCCGCCGTCGACCTCGACCACCACCTCGGCGAGCCCGGGGAGGGCGAGCAGCAGGGTGTCGTCGAGGTCGTCGAGCAGCTGGCGCACGAGGGCCGTAGCGGCGTCGTCGCGCAGGGGAAGGACGACGGCCGAGTCGTAGCCGTCCGGCGGGCTGCCCTCGGTAGCCCACGGAAGGCGCAGCGCGGGGACGTGACCGCCGCGTCGGGCGAGCTCGGCGGACAGCGCCGGCTCGGACGCGACGACCACCGCGGTGTCGCTGCGGGACCACCGGACCGCGCCGCTGCGCGACACCAGTTTCGGCTCGTCGGTGACGGCGAGCACGGCGGCGAAGCCCACCCCGAACCGACCGACGGTCCCGCCCGCGTCGTCGGCTGGGCCGGGCCGCGCGTCGTCGCGCTTGGCCGATGCGCGCAGGGTCGACAGCGACTCGACCCCCGCGGCGTCCAGCGGCGCACCCGTGTTCGCGGCGGAGAACACCGACCCGTCCAGGCTCAGCAGCAGCCGGCCGGGCTGGCCAGCGCGACGGGCCGCGTCGGCGGCGTTCTGCGCGAGCTCGACGAGCACCCGGTCGCGGTAGCCGCCGAGAGCCAGGTCCTCCTCGGCGTTCGCGTCCTCGCGGAACCGCGACGGCGAGGCGACCCAGGCCGCCAGGACGCGCTCGCGCAGTCCCGCCGTCCCGAAGGGGTCGGCGATCAGGAGTGGCCCAGGTCCTCGGGGTCAGCCGCGTCGTCGACCGAGCCGGGCGGGTGCTCGACGGGGTGCAGCGCGATCACGTCGTACGCCACCTCGTCGACGACCGGCCCCGCCGACCCGGCGACGCCGGGGACCACCATCACCTCGGAGTGCGCGCCGCAGCCGTGGTCGTGGGACACGACCTGGCCGTCACTCGGGGAGTACTCGTTCGTGCAGACGCCGAACAGCGGGCGCAGCGACCCGGCGAGCAGCGTGAGGAAGCCGCAGCTGCCGCAGCGTGCCGGAGCCGCCTCGGCGATCGGGGCGTGCGGACCGTGGTCGCCGGAATACCAGCGGTCGACCGCGTCGGCGCGACCGATCGGGGAGAGCACCCGCTCGCGGCCCAGCCCGAGCTCCCAGAACGCGAGCTGATCAACACCGTCGTCGCCGAGCCCGACTTCGGTCTGGGCGTAGCCCTGCTCGAGCCGGTCGTCGTCCGCGGGGGTGGGCAGCAGGTCGCCGACCCCGAGATCTCCGGGGCGCAGCCGCTCGCTCCACGGCACCCACTCCGGCGCGAGCAGTGCTTCGCTGCCGGGGAGCAGCACGGCCTCGGCGACCGTGACGGTACGGCTGCGCGCGGCGCGCGTCATCGTCACGGCCCACCGCCACCCGCGGTACGCCGGGTTCAGCGAGGCGAAGTAGTGGGTGACCAGCCGCTCGCCCTCGACCTCGAAGCCGAGGTGCTCACCGACGTGGCCCTCGTCCGCCAGCTCGACCGCTGCGTCCCGCGCCAGCTCCACGGCCTCGGTGAGAACCGAGTCGGTGGCGGGTCGGCGGGTCGTCGTGGTCGTCACGATGGGTGATTGTCCCCCATGGCAACTCGGGATGCGAACCGACGGCAGGATGGAGCCGTGCAGGAAAACGGGCGGCCGGGCAGGGATCGGTTCGCCGACGTCTCGCGCGGCGCCGCCCGGCACGGCCGGACGGCCGCGCGGCTCACCAGGGTCGCCGCGGTGCGCACCGGGCGGACGCTGCGCCGGGCCGCCAACTCCAAGGGCGCCGGCGAGTCGGGGCTGGGCCGGCTGATCGAGCTGCACGGCATCAACACCGCCGGCGACGCCCTGATCACCGTCGCACTCGCCAACACCCTGTTCTTCTCGGTCCCGGTCGGGGAGGCACGGGGTCGGGTGGCGCTGTACCTGCTGATCACGATGGCGCCGTTTGCCGTGATGGCCCCCGTCATCGGGCCGCTGCTCGACCGGGTGCGGCACGGGCGGCGCTGGGCCATCGCCGGCACGATGCTGGCCCGCGCCTTCCTCGCCTGGGTGCTCGCCGGGGCGGTGTCCGGGGAGGGGCTCTCGATGTACCCGGCGGCCTTCGGCTGCCTGGTCGCGTCCAAGGCCTACGGGGTCACCCGCTCGGCGACGGTGCCGCGACTGCTCCCGACGGGCGACAGCCTGGTCGCCGCGAATGCGCGCATCTCGCTCGCCGGCATCGTCTCCGGAACCGCGGGGGCCGCCGTGGGCGCCGCCCTGTCCGCGATCGGGGCCGAGTGGAGCCTGCGGGTCGCCTTCCTGGTCTTCGCGACCGGCATGGTGCTCGCGCTGCGGCTGCCCGCCCGGGTGGACTCCACGGTCGGGGAGACGCGCACCACCATCTCGCTCGACGACACCGGCCCGATCCCGCGCTCGGACAGCGTCGGTGTCGTAGTGATCGCGGCGTTGCGGGCCAACGCTGTCCTGCGCGCCTTCTCCGGCTTCCTCACGATGTTCCTCGCGTTCCTGCTGCGCGAGCACCCCGTTGGAGGGCTGGCCGCCACCGTCGCGCTGGGCCTGGTGGTGGGCGCCGCCGGAGTCGGCAACGCGGTCGGCACCACGATCGGCTCCCGGCTGCGCACCCGCGCGCCGGAGGCCGTGATCGTCGTGGTCCTGGCGGTCGTCACCGTGGCGGCAGTCGCGGGCGCCTTCTTCTACGGTGTCGCGACCATCCTCGTCGTCGCGTTCGCGGCCGGGTCGGGACAGTCGCTGGGGAAGCTCTCCCTCGACGCCATCGTGCAGCGCGAGGTGCCCGAGGCGACCCGGACCTCGGCCTTCGCCCGCTCAGAGACGCTGTTGCAGCTCGGCTGGGTGCTCGGCGGCGGGCTCGGCATCGCGCTGCCGCTGGACGGCCGGCTGGGACTCGGGATCGCGGCGGCCGGGCTGGTCGTGACGCTGGTGATCACGCTGCGGGCTGCGCGCCTGCGGCGTCGTACGAGAGGCCGGCTCCGCGCCGACCCGTCCCCGCCCCGCTGAGGCCGCCGGGTGAGTCAGGCGTCGAAGTCGGTCGCGACTGCGCGCAGCACCGCGGCCATCTTCTTGGCCTCGGCGGGTGCCGGGTAGCGCCCCCGGCGCAGCGAGTTGCCGACCCCGTCGAGCAGCTTGATCAGGTCCTCGACGATGACGGCCATGTCCTCCGCGGGCTTGCGCTTGCCGGCGACCACCGACGGCAACGGGTCCAGCACGTGTACGGCCAGGGCCTGCTCGCCCCGGCGACCCGCGGCGACGCCGAACTCCACCCGGGCCCCCGGCTTCAGCGCCGGCACACCCTCGGGCAGCGCCGACGAGTGCACGTAGACGTCGCCGCCGTCGTCACGGGTGAGGAATCCGAAACCCTTGTCGGTGTCGTACCACTTGACCTTGCCGGTAGGCACGGGCGGACCTTCTGACTGTCGAGAGAACGGGGATGGGGCCTGCGCGCCCAGGCGGGACACCGGCGGTCGTCCAGGGTAGCCGCCAATCCGGCGTACGTCGTATCCGGTTTCTGCCGCCGCCCCCTCAGCGGTAGCGCTGCGGCTCGCCGAGCAGCTCGTTCATCGCACCCGACCGGAAACCGCGCGGGTCGAGCTCGACCCGCTCGAACCCGGCGGCCAGCACCGCCTCGAGCACCGCGGGCACGGCCCGGACCTGCTCCACCCGGTCGCCGTCCACCTCGACCCGGGCCAGGTCGCCCAGGTCGCGCACCCGCTGGTCGGCCACCTCGATGCCGGCTGCCACCAGCGCCTCGCGCAGCGCCCGCTCGGCCCGTTCCACCCGCGCTAGCCGCTCCGGGCTGATCTCGATCCCGTAGGCCACCCGGCTGGACAGACAGGCCGCGGCGGGCTTGTCCCACGTCGACAGACCCCAGCGGCGGCTGGCGGCCCGGACCTGCGCCTTGGTCAGGCCCGCATCGCGCAGCGGCGTGACCGCGCCCCGCTCGGCCGCGGCCCGGATGCCGGGTCGGAAACCGGCGACGGCGTCGTCGGCGTTGGTGCCGGTGAGGACATGCGCGAGGCCCAGCTCGGCGGCGATCGGAGCGAGTACGTCGAGTAGCTCGGCCTTGCAGAAGTAGCAGCGATCACCGTCGTTGGCGCGGTAGCCCGCCCGGTCCATCTCCGCCGTCCGCGGCGTCAGGTGCCGCACGCCGAGGCCGCCCGCGAACGCCCGGGCAGCCTCGAGCTCGGCGGCCGGCAGACTCGCCGACACGGCGGTCACCGCAGCCACCCGGTCTGCCCCCAGGGCGCGCACGGCCGCGGCGAGCAGGAACGCCGAGTCGGCCCCGCCGGAGAAGGCCACCGCCACCGAGTCGAGCCCGGCGAGGTGACTGTCCAGCTGGGCGAGCCGGCCCCCCAGCAGGTACTCCTCGAACCACCCCGGGAACTGCTCGAGGCTGTCCAGCACCGCGTCGGCACCCGCCGCCCTCAGCTCCGCCGCGCTGATCGGCCCGGACGCCACTGCCACGGCGAGCGCGCCGGCCGACCGGGCGCCGAGGATGTCCCCGAGGTGGTCACCCACGTAGATGGTGGCCCCGTGGGCGCGCAGCGTCTCGCCCTTGCCCTCGCCCCAGCGCCACCCGACGACCTCGTCCGCCTCGATGCCGAGGTGCTCGAGATGCAGGCGGGCGTTGGGCTCGTACTTCCCGGTGACGACGACCACCCGGCCACCGTGGCGGCGTACGGCGTCGACCGCCTCGCGGGCACCCGGCAGAGCGGCCGAGGAGGTGACGGCAAGTCCCGGGTAGAGCGACCGGAACAGGTCGCCGACCTCGGCGTGGCGCTCCTCGGGGTACCAGCGGGCGAGCTCGTCTTCGAGCGGCGGCCCGAGCCGCTCGACCGCGGCGGCGCTGTCGACCGGGACACCTGTCTGCGCGGACACCGCGTCCCACACCGCCGCGATGCCGGGCCGGGTGTCCACAAGCGTCATGTCGAGGTCGAACCCGACGACGGGGGTCTGCACCCGGCCCAGCGTAGGTCAGCGCTGCGGCGGCTCCGGCGTCGTGCGGTCGCGCTGGCTCAGGTCGACCTCCTCGTCCGTCGCGGTCATCCCACCGTGCCGGCCGGCTGTGTCGTCGGCGAGCAGCTCCGCGAACAGCGCGCGGTAATGCACGAACGCCTGGCGCAGGTCGTCGGTGTTGTGGCCGGTGCCTTCGTCGGTACGCCGCCTGATGGCGTGCGCCGCCCGGTAGTTCTGGGCGATCGTCGGGTGGTCCGCGGCGACCATGTCGGCCTTGGTGTCGAAGTCGTCCACGGGGTAGCCGCGGTCGCGCATGACAGCACCGACGAGCCGGTCCGCGTCACGGACGGCCGCGTCGGGTGCGTCCACGAATGCGGCCTGGACCGACATCCAGTCCGTCTCGTAGCGGTCCCGCTCGGCGGCGTCGAGCTGGCGGATCTCCAGCTTGTCCCGGGTCTTGGCGACCCCGGCGAGCTTGGACTGGGCCTTGCGCTCGCTGCCCTGCTCCTCGACGGCGCGGTCGAACTCCGGCCCGAACCGCGTCCGGAGCTCCTCGCGCTGCTCGGCCTGCCGGCGACGCCGCGCGGATGCCAGCATCACCAGCGCCACGACGATCACTGCCACGACGATGACCAGGATGACGATCGTCTTGGTGTCCATGGAACCTCCTCGGATGGTCGGCCCCCTCGTACCCACCGATCAGTGGCTCAAGCCGGGCCCGGCAGCGGACTACCGTTGGACGGATGTCCACCGACCGGCCACGCAGCCTCGCTGAGGAGCTGCGGTCCCGCTCCGACGCGGAGCTCGCCGGCCTGCTCCGGGCTCGCCCCGACCTGGTGAACCCGGTCCCCTCCGACCTGGCCTCACTCGCCGCGCGGGCGGCGACCCGGCCGTCGGTGCAGCGGGCCCTCGACCGGCTCGACCTCTTCGGTGTCCAGGTCGTCGAGGTCCTCTGCGCCCTGCCCGACCCGGTCGTCCCGGCGCGGGTCGCCGAGCTGCTCGGCGCTGACCCCACGGAGCGGATGGCCGCCCTGCACGAGCAGGCCCTGCTGTACGGCGACCCGGGCGCACCCTTCCTGCTGCGCACCGTCCGCGAGGTCGTCGGCAACCCGGCGGGGCTCGGCCCGCCGGTCGAGCAGGCACTCGCGGCCTATGGTCCGGCGCGGCTGCAGCAGCTGGTCGCCGACCTGGGACTGCCGGCCGGCGGCGACCCGGTGGCCGCGGCCCACGACGTCGGTGTGCTCTTCGCCGACGACGACCGGCTCGACGCGCTGATGGCCGGCGCGTCCCCCGAGGCGCAGGCGGCCCTCGCCGCTCTCGCGTGGGGTCCGCCGACCGGGCGGGTGGAGCGCGCCCGGCGCGACGTCGACGCAGCGAGCGCCGGCACCCCGGTCGAGGAGCTGCTGGCCCGCGGTTTGCTGGTGGCCACTGAGCCGATCACGGTGGTGCTGCCGAGGGAGGTCGGGCTGCGGCTGCGCGGCGGCCGGGTGCACGAGGCGGCATTGCCTGCCGCACCGGCGCTGGACCTCACGCCGCGGGACCCACACGAGGTCGACCGGACGGCCGCGGGCGCCGCGTTCGCATTCATCCGCGGGGTCGAGGACCTGCTCGAGCTCTGGGGCACCGAGCCGGCGAAGGTGCTGCGGGCC
>JAVEDB010000036.1 GCA_030841185.1 Actinomycetota bacterium | reverse complement strand
TGGCGTTCTCCATCAGCGGCATGAACTGGTCCCAGTCCTCGGGCAACAGCTGGAACTCGAAGGGCTCCGGGATGTCCTCGGAGGCGACCCAGGGCTTGGCGTCCGGCTCGAAGCCGCCCATGAGCAGCCCGCGGACCTCTTCCTTGAAGTACGTGAACCCATCCGGGTCACGCAGCGTCGGCGTCTCTCGCGTCAGCCCGTGAATCTGTTCGGTCACGATGTAGAAGTGCTCCGCGGAGTACAGCGGCACGGTCACTCCCACGCCCGCGGCCACCGCCTTGGCCCACTGGCCGGCGCAGTTGACGACGATCTCGCACTCGACCGTGCCAACCGACGTTTCCACACCCCGGATGACGCCGTCCACGACGGACGTGGCGGTGACCTTGATGCCCTCGACGATCGTCGCACCCGCCTGCCGGGCTCCCTTTGCCAGCGCCTGAGTCACGTCGGTCGGGTTGGCCTTCGCGTCGTTCGGCAGCCAGACGCCCCCGACGATGTCCTCGGATCTCATCAGCGGCCACAGGTCGGATGCTTCCCGGGTGCTGACGATGTGCGCCTCGAGGCCCTGGGCACGGGCGACGTCGATGGTCCGGTGCAACTGGACCATCCGGTCCTGGGACGCGGCGACCCACAGGGCGCCACTCTGGTTCCAGCCGGTGCCGAGGCCGGTCTCTTCTTCGAGGGACTGGTAGAGCGCGGAGCCTTCGAGCATGAGGCTCGTCAGCGACGCGTGATTGCGCAGCTGCCCGACGATTCCAGCGGCGTGCCAGGTCGTGCCGCCGGAGAGCCGGCCCTGCTCGAGCAGGACGACATCGGTCCAGCCGAGGTGCGCCAGGTGGTAGGCGACACTGCAGCCGATCACCCCGCCGCCGATGATGACGACTCTCGCGCGGCTCGGAAGAGCTGACAACACGGACCCCTTCGGCTGGAACTTATTTGGTCGTGCCATTTCTCAGCCGGAGAGTACCCAGATGTCTGCGCCCTGTCACTAGCTGTGCGAGAACGGCCCTGCTTCCGGACCCGAGCGGAGTCAATGAGTCGAAGCCTCTTGTGGCTCGGCGGGGGCAGCGTTACAGTCCCGACCAGTTTCCACATTAGGACCTACCAAAGATCGCTATAGGTAGCGCACTCTGGCGGGGCGGCAGGCAGGCACGACGCGAGGAATCCGGCATCGGCACAGGTGCCGCCGACGATTGCCAACTGGAGGGTCATCGATGACCACCATCAAGCCCAGCGAGTCCGGCGCGCTCGAGACCGACGGTCACCTGCGTCGGGCCCTCACCGCGCTGACCAACGGGGCGCTCACCTTCGCCGCCGTGGGCGTCTTCGGTGGGTTGTTCTCGCTCTACGGCTTCTCGATGAATGCGGCCGGCCCGGGCGCCTTCTGGGGATGGCCGATCATCGCGATCAGCGTCGGCGCCATGGTGCTCGTCTTCGCGGAGCTCGCGTCGAAATACCCCTACGCCGGCAGCATGTACCAGTGGCCCACCATGCTCGCGGGCCGCAAGATCGGGTGGTGGATGGGCTGGGTGTACGCCGGTGCGCTGATCCCGCTCATGACGGCCTACTACGCCAGCCTTCCGGTGCTGGTCCGCCCGTTGTTCGGCCTGTCCGACAACTTCCCGACCAACCGCAACATCATCATCTTTGCCGCGATCGCGGCGGTCCTGTGGAACGTCCTCAGGATCGGGATCCTGGGCCGCGTTGCGCAGTGGGCGATGGTCCTCGAGCTCACCGTCGTCATCATCGTGCTGCTCCTCGTCCTGATCTTGGGCGGCAAGCACTTCGGGCTGCTCACGACGGCTGCGACCGTCGAGACCACCGCCTCGGGAGCCGCCGCCGTCCACACCTTGAGCTCCTTTGGCGCCTGGCTGCCGTTGTTCCTCGGCGCCGGGATCTTCAACGCCGTCTGGGTCCTCTACACGTTCGAGAACGGCGGGACCCTCGGAGAGGAGACCGTCGACGGGGCCCGCAACGCTCCCCGGGGCATCATCGGCGCGTATCTCTTCGCCGTGGTGTGTGGCTTTCTCTTCTACCTCTGCCTGACGCCTTCGATCCCCGACATGGGCAGCGCCATGGTCAACTACAACCCGGCAGAGGCGGCCATCACCGAGCACCTGCCGGACTCGGTGCTCAAGATATTTCTTGCCGTCGTCTCCATCGGCTTGATCGTTGCTACCAACACCATGTTCACCGGTGCCGTGCGGCACATCTACGGGATGGCCCGAGACGGACAGGTTCCGTTCAGCAATGTCCTCCGGCGGACACTCAAGGACGGGGCGCCGTTTGCGGCGACCGTGCTCATCGGGGCACTCTCGTTGATCCCGGTCTTCGTGTTCACGACCAAGACTGCGTCGATCGTCGGCGGTGCAACGGGCGCCATGTACCTCGCGTACTTCCTCGTGCTGGTGATCACCCTGGTCGCACGGCTGCGCGGCTGGCCGAAGGAGCGCCCCGTCTTCAGCCTCGGGAAGTGGGGCGTGGCCGTGAATGTGCTCGCCGTGATCGGGGTCGGCCTGACGTTCATCAACGTCGAATGGCCCCGCGCGGCGACCAACCCGACGTACAACCAGATCGCCGGCACCACCAACGGCAACTTCTTCCGTGACATCCCGATGGGCTGGGTGATCCTCGCCGTACCGCTCATTATCGGGGTTGTGTACTACGGCATCCGGCGGGAGCGTATTCACGCCCAGCCGCTCACGATCGACAAGTACCTGATGACGGAGAGAGACAGTATCGATGGCCGACTGCCAACAGCCCGCAACCACTTTGATGACGCTCGATCAGAAGATGGAGCATCTCACTGAGGTCGTCGCGGAGCTCAAAGCCGGCGATGTCAGCTGGACTCAGCTGCACGGGGGTCTCGCGCACATCACCTATGCGGCGAAGACGGGTGCCGGGGACACCTACGTCGTCAAGTTCCTCACCGAGGAGATGGACCAGTTCGGGCTGATGGTGCCGATGCAGCACCTGATCCACAACACCATCTCCGCCGGCGAGTGTGGGGTGGGGGCTCGGGTCCTGCACAGCTGCCCGGAGATCCCCGCGATCGTCATGGAGTTCATCGACGGCCGGACGCTCACGACCGCCGACCTGTCGGAGGCCACCTACATCCCCCGCATCGGCCGATCGGTTCGCAAGCTCCACGACGAGGCTTCCGCGTTCTCCAACGACATCGACATCTTCATCTTCCTCGAGAGGTACCTGGGCCTCGTGGAAGAGCATTCCCTGAAGACACCCGAAGGGTTGCTCGACTCGCTCGGAACGATCCGGCGCATCCAGGAGGCGCTCGCGGTCAACGAGCTCCCCAGCGTGCCCAGCAACAACGACCTGCTCGCCCTGAACATCATGGACGACGGCATGGTCCGGCTCATCGACTATGACTTCAGCGGCATGAACGACCCGATGTTCGATCTGGGCGATGTCGCGATGGAGGGCGACTACGACCCCGCCCAGCTCAGGGTGCTCTGCGACGCGTACTTCGGCGAGCACGAGCCCGTGCAGTACGCCCGTGCCCGCCTCTTCGGCGTCGTTGCCCAGTACACCTGGTCCCTGTTGTTCATCGGCATGGACCGGCTGCTCACCGACATGCCAGCCGAGACGTTCGACTACTGGGCCGAGGGCCAGGCTCGGTGGGACTGGACCCGGTCGCAGCTGAACAAGCCCGACCTGGAAGACACGATCATGAGAGCCAGCAGCTAGCGCGACACCCCGTCGCGGAGACACATCACAATGCGGTGAGAGGCAGACATGGACCAGAAGGTCGCCATCGTCACGGGTGGTTCGAAGGGCATCGGCTTCGCCTGCGCCCGACGATTGCTCAAGGACGGCTACAGGGTCGCGATCTGCGCGCGTAGCGAGGATGCGGTGCAGGTGGCCGGCAAGGAGCTCGAGGCCTTCGGCGAGGTCCTGGCACTGCGCGCAGACGTGGGCAACGTCGATGACTGCGACAATCTCGTCGCTGAGACGATCCGGCACTGGGGACGGGTGGACGTTGTCGTGAACAACGCGGGCGTCTACGCGCCCGTGCCGTTCCTCGACTTCACCGCTGAGGCATGGGACGCGTTGTTCGACATCAATGTCCGCGGTCCGGTGCTCATCAGCGCAGCCGCCGGCCGTCAGATGCGGGATGCGGGGCAGGGTGGTCGCATCGTCCACATCTCGTCGACCAACGGGCTCGCTGCTGAACCGGAGTTCGCGCACTACAACGCCTCCAAGGCGGCGCTGATATCGCTGACCAAGACGATGTCGATCGAGCTCGCGCAGCACGGCGTCCTGGTGAACTCCGTGGCGCCGGGCTGGGTGCTCACGCCGTTGAGCGAGGACTACGTCGGCTCCTTGACCCCCGAGCAGCTGCGCCGGGTGAGCCCGCTCAAGAGGGTCGCACAGCCCGATGAGATCGCCGGTGCCGTGTCGTTCCTGTGCGGTCCGGACTCGACGTACGTGACCGGCGAGACGCTGGTGGTCGACGGCGCGATGATGGCGATGCTGGCGCAGCCGTAACGGTCAGTGGGCGGTCGCCGGGCTGCCGGGCATGGGGTAGTAGTTCTCGTAGACCGCCTGTGCGGTCCGGCGGGCCTCCTCCCAGTCCCAGGTTCGCGGGATGAACCGGTCGGGGGAGAGGGACTGCACGTACGGCGACGGGTCCTTTCCCAGGCTCTCCACGAGAGCCATCGCGAGGCCGGCGGAGCCGGAGACGCCATGCGCGTTGCACGCGGCCGCCATCACGAACCCACGCAGCTCGCCGACCGGACCGACGATGAACCGGCCGTCGGGGGAGAACCCGGGCCAGCCGCGGAAGACAGAGCTGACACCAAGGTCGCCGATGCCCGGGACGAAGCGCTCGAGGTTCGCTGAGAACTGGCCGAGGACCTCCCAGTTCGGCTGCGGAACAAGCCGGGAGCCCAGCTGGACGCTCGTGGGATCGAGGCTGGTGCCCTCGTGTTCGAACCCACCGCAGAGAACACGGCCGACCTCGCCACGGGCGTAGACCTGCAGCTCGGGGACGCGCAGACAGGGCAGGTCGGAGCTCCAGCCCGGGGCCGTCTCGGTGACGAAGTACTCGTGCAGGACCGGAATGATCGGGAGCTCGATGCCGACGAGCTGCGCAACGGCGCCGGCCCACGGCCCGGCGGCATCGACCACCAGCTCGGTGCGGTGGTGGCCATGCGGCGTCGTCACGCCAGTGACCGAGCCATCCGTCACCTCGATGCCCGTGACGGGGCTGTGCGGGGAGACGGTGACACCGAGGTCGCGCGCTGCCTGGAGGTAGGCGTTGACGAGACTGTTCGGCTGCAGGTAACCGTCCGTCGGTGACCAGAGGGCGCTGCGAACGGTCGAGATGTCCTCCAGGACCGGGTAGACCTCCTGGAGCTCACGGGGAGTGAGGAACGACACGGGCAGTCCGGTGATGGCCGCGGTGTCGGCGATCTGTTGCAGCTCGAGCTCCGCCGAAGGAGACAGCGCGAGTCGCACGGCACCCACCTGGCGCCAGTCCATCGTGTAGCCGGTCTGTCGCTCGAAGCTCGCGAAGAGCTCGGCCGAGGCCATGGTGAGTCGCGCCCGCTCGACTGTCGGGCGCGCCTGACCGACGAAGCCGGCCGCCTGGCTGGTCGTGGCGGAGCTGGGGTCACCGCTCTCGAGGACCTGGACGTCGGTCCAGCCCTCGCGGGCAAGGAAGTAGGCGACCGCGGCTCCGACGGCACCGGCGCCGATGACGGTCACGGCGGCGTCGCGCGGCTGCAATGCAGGCTCCCCAGGGTCACAGAATGGTCCGACCAAAGTAGTGCCGTACGCAGTGGCTGGGCAAGACCTACGGCGCTGGTAGCCTTCCGACAGACCTAAAAGGTACAGCCAATTCGGAACGGTCGGAGGCGGGCGGATGGACCTCGTGCTCACGCTGTCCTGCCCCGATCGGATCGGGATCGTGTACGCCGTGACCGGCGCCCTCGTCGAGCACGGCTGCACCATCGTCACGAGCAACCAGTTCGGCGACGAGCGATCGTCGCTGTTCTTCATGCGCGTCCGCGTCCGGGGTGAGCCGGGCACGACGGTCGTCGACGCTCTGCGCGGCGACCTGGGAACCGTCGCGTCCCGGTTCCGGATGACATGGGAGCTGCACGACTCGCGAGAGCGGCCCCGGATGCTGGTGATGGTGTCCCGGCAAGGCCACTGCCTGAACGACCTCCTCTACCGCCATCGCACCGGCTCGTTGAACGTCGACATCGCTGCGGTCGTGTCCAACCATCGCGACCTGGAGGGACTCGTCGCCTGGCACGACATCCCGTTTCACCACCTGCCCGTCACGGACGCCACCCGGGCGGATGCGGAGGCGAGCCTTCTCGGACTGACCGACTCGTACGACGCCGAGGTGGTGGTCCTCGCGAGGTACATGCAGGTCCTGTCGCCCTCCCTCTGCCAGAAGCTCGCCGGCCGGATCATCAACATCCACCACTCCCTGCTGCCCAGCTTCAAGGGCGCCCGGCCCTACCAGCAGGCCTATGAGAAGGGCGTCAAGATCATTGGTGCCACGGCGCACTACGTGACGCCGAAGCTGGACGAGGGACCGATCATCGAGCAGGAGTTCGTCCGGGTGGATCACACCTACGACGCGCAGCGGCTGATAGCCACCGGCAGGGACCTGGAAGCACTGGCGCTCGCCCGCGCGATCGAGTGGCACTTCGATCGCCGGGTCCTGTTGAACGGCGATCGCACCGTGGTGTTCCGCTAGCCGGCCTCCCGGCCGGAAAATCAGCCGAACGTCTTTGGCGAGTCTCTTGCGCGCCGCCCGTTGCGGGGCTACCTTCACTACATCTTGTGAATGACAGCGATGTCATTATCAACATGTAGTCCACAGCCTCACCCACAGCCCCTACGCTCGTGGTCCACATGGTGGTCCACAGCCCTGTCCACACCGTGGACGAGGGCGCTCGGCTCGGCGTACGGAAGGAGACCCCCGGTGCACTGCCCGTTCTGCCGCCACACCGACAGCCGCGTGGTCGACAGCCGTGCGACCGAGGACGGCATGGCGATCCGCAGGCGCCGGCAGTGCCCGGAGTGCGGCCGGCGGTTCACCACCGTGGAGACGGCCAGCCTGACAGTGGTCAAGCGGTCCGGGGCGACCGAGCCGTTCAGCCGGGATAAGGTTCTCGCCGGTGTTCGCAAGGCCTGCCAGGGCCGTCCGGTGGGCGAGGACGAGCTGGCCCTGCTCGCGCAACGGGTGGAGGAGTCGGTCCGGGCCGCCGGGCTGGCCGAGATCGAGGCCTACGAGGTCGGCATGGCGGTCCTCGAGCCGCTGCGGGCCCTCGATGAGGTGGCCTACCTGCGGTTCGCGTCGGTCTACCGCAGCTTCGAGTCGCTGGCCGACTTCGAGGGCGAGATCGCCCTCCTGCGGGCCGAGCACGACCTCAGTTCGGGCGACGGGCGGGCCGAGACCACGGCCCCCGGCGCAGGGGTGCAGAAGCCGCCCCGAAGTCCCTAGAAAACCGTTCGGCAGGGCCGCTTTCGCGGACTACCTGTCGGTGCAGAAGTGTTGAATCGACGAGTGACACGGAGGAGAAAACGCATGACGGAAACGTCGCAGGACAAGCCGCAGATCGTGCGCCAGGGCAAGCCCACCAAGGCTGCCGGCCTGGCCATCGAGCGCATCTACACCACCCCAGGCGTCCACCCGTACGACGAGGTGGCCTGGGAGCGTCGCGACGTCGTCATGACCAACTGGCGTGACGGCTCGGTCAACTTCGAGCAGCGTGGCGTGGAGTTCCCCGACTTCTGGTCGGTCAACGCCGCCAACATCGTCACGACCAAGTACTTCCGGGGCGCCGTCGGCACCGAGGCCCGCGAGTGGAGCCTCAAGCAGCTCATCGACCGCGTCGTGAAGACCTACCGGGCGGCCGGCGAGCAGCACGGCTACTTCCGGGCCGATGAGGACGCCGAGATCTTCGAGCACGAGCTGACCTGGGCCCTCCTCCACCAGGTCTTCTCGTTCAACTCTCCGGTCTGGTTCAACGTCGGAACCTCGAGCCCGCAGCAGGTTTCAGCGTGCTTCATCCTCGCCGTCGACGACACCATGGACTCGATCCTGAACTGGTATCGCGAGGAGGGCCTGATCTTCAAGGGCGGCTCCGGTGCGGGCCTCAACCTGTCCCGGATCCGGTCGTCCAAGGAGCTGCTGTCCTCCGGCGGCACTGCGTCCGGCCCGGTCTCGTTCATGCGCGGCGCCGACGCGTCGGCGGGGACCATCAAGTCCGGCGGCGCGACCCGGCGGGCGGCGAAGATGGTCGTGCTCGACGTCGACCACCCTGACATCGAGGAGTTCGTCGAGACCAAGGCGCGCGAGGAGAACAAGATCCGCGCGCTGCGCGACGCCGGCTTCGACATGGACCTCGGCGGGCGCGACATCACCTCCGTGCAGTACCAGAACGCCAACAACTCGGTCCGGGTGACTGACGAGTTCATGCGCGCGGTCGAGCAGGGCACCGAGTTCGGCTTGCGGGCGCGGTCGACCGGTGAGGTCATCGACACCGTCGACGCCCGCACGCTGTGGACCAAGATCGCGCAGGCGTCGTGGGAGTGCGCCGACCCCGGCATCCAGTACGACGACACCATCAACGACTGGCACACCAACCCCGAGACGG
>JAVEDB010000030.1 GCA_030841185.1 Actinomycetota bacterium | reverse complement strand
CCGTGCCTGCTCGCCGGGCTGCGCAACGCCAACAGCAACGACCCGCACCAGGCCGGGGCCATCGGCGGGGCGTTCGTCCAGGGCTACCTGAACATCACCCTCGAGGTGGTGCCGCAGCGCGGCCCCTACACCAAGGGTGAGGAACCGAAGTGGGCGGACAAGAGCGGGCCGAACTGCCGCGGGTTGCCGCACCCGCCGTACAGCCAGTCCCATCCCGACCCCAGCGTCACGCTCCGCGACGGCAGCCGGGGCCCCAACGGCGGCTCGCCCTCTGCATCCGGCCGCTCGCTGCCGAGCATGCTGGTCGACCCGACGAGCGGGTACGCCGGGACCGCGGCTGAGCAGCACGTCGTCGATGCCCTGGTCGCACCGAGTATGGGCATGGACGCCTCGCAGGTGCCTGACATCGCGACGCTGCTCTACGGCCCGGTCGCCCGCGGCACGGTGGTGATGCAGTCGTGAAGACCACGTCGTCGCTGGTGAAGCTGATCGTGTTCGCCGTCGTCACGCTGTTCGCGACCGGCCTGCTCGCGACCACGATCGGCAACTTCCGCTTCGGCGGGACGACCACCTATCACGCCGTGTTCAGCGACGTGACCGGCGTGCTCAAGGGCGATGACGTGCGGGTGGCCGGTGTCCGCGTCGGGTCGGTGAAGGGCATCTCGATCAAGGACCGGACCATGGCCCTGGTCACGTTCGACGTGGACAAGGGGCACCGCCTCGTGACCACGAGTACCCAGGCGATCGTCCGCTACCGCAATCTGGTCGGCCAGCGGTACATCGCCCTGGTCCAGGGGGCGGGGGACGGCACCCCGATGCGACCGGGCTCGACGATCCCGCTGGGCCGGACCGCACCCGCCCTGGATCTCACCGACCTGTTCAACGGGTTCAAGCCGCTCTTCGTGGCGCTCTCGCCCAAGGACGTGAACG
The DNA here is from genome assembly GCA_030841185.1 of Actinomycetota bacterium. Lineage (GTDB taxonomy): Bacteria > Actinomycetota > Actinomycetes > JACCUZ01 > JACCUZ01 > JAVEDB01. The sequence goes on along the minus strand of JAVEDB010000030.1, from coordinate 5,568 downwards.
ACTTCTCCTACGAGATCATCAAGACCCTGCAGGGCGAGGGCGCGAGCATCAACAGCCTGCTGGCCCACACGGCGTCGCTCACCTCCAGCCTGGCCGACCGCGACGAGGTGATCGGCCGGACCATCACCAACCTCAACTCGGTGCTGTCCACCGTCGACCAGCGTGACCAGCGGCTGTCCGAGCTCATCGTGCAGCTGCAGCGGTTCGTCAGCGGCCTCTCGCAGGATCGGGTGGCGATCGGCTCGTCCCTGACGAACATCGCCGGTCTGGCCGAGTCGACCGCCGGCCTCGTCCAGGACGCCCGGCCCCCGATCAAGGCGGACGTCAAGGCACTCAACGACTTGGCCGGCAACCTCGACGACAACAAGAAGGTCGTCGACCAGTTCCTCAGCAGGTTCCCGGGCAAGCTCAACACGATCACGCGCACCGCGACCTACGGCTCGTGGTTCAACTTCTATCTCTGCGAGTTCTCCATCAAGCCCGGGTCCCCCGAGAGCCAGCCCGGATCCGCGCAGAGGTGTCCCTGATGACGCCGTTCCGCGAGCGCAACCCGGTCATGGTCGGGGCGGTGGGCCTCGGCATCATCGCCGCCCTGCTGCTCTTCGCCTTCAACATCGACCGCATCCCGTTCATCAACGGCACGAAGTACTCCGCCGCGATCACCGAGGCCGGTGGCCTCAAGCCCAACGACGAGGTCCGCATCGCCGGGGTGAAGGTCGGCAAGGTCACGGATGTCACCCTCGAGGGTGACCACGTCAAGGTCACCTTCCGGGTCAGCCGCGGCACCAAGTTCGGGAAAGAGACCGGGGCATCGGTGCGCATCAAGACCCTGCTCGGGCAGAAGTTCCTGATGCTCGAGCCGCGGGGTCCGGGGCAGCTGGCCAAGGGCGCCGAGATCCCGGTGACCCGCACGATCGCGGCGTACGACGTGGTCGAGGCGTTCAGCGGCCTCGCGACCACCACCGACGCCATCGACACCAAGCAGCTCGCAGACTCCTTGGACACCATCGCGACCACTTTCAAGGACTCGCCCGCCGACGTGCGGGCGGCCGTCCAGGGGCTCGGGCGGCTCTCCCGCACGATCGCCTCCCGGGACACCCAGCTGCGTGAGCTGCTCGCCCACACCAACGGCGTGTCCAAGGTCCTGGCCGACCGCAACGTGGAGTTCACCAAGCTGATCGCTGACGGTGACCTGCTGCTCAAGGAGCTGGACCGCCGCCGGGCCGACATCCACGTCCTGCTCGTCAACACCTCGAAGCTCTCCGAGCAGCTCACCGCCCTGGTGCGCGAGAACCGCCAGCAGATGGGCCCGGCCCTGCTGCACCTGCGGAACGTGGTGGCCGTCCTCCAGCGCAACCAGGACAACCTGGACCGCAGCATCGCGATGCTGGCGCCGTTCGTGCGGGTGTTCGCCAACACGCTGGGCAACGGGCGGTGGTTCGACACGTACGTCGAGAACCTCATCCCCGTCGAGGCCGTGCCGGCGCCCCCGGGAGGCACGCCATGACCGGGCTCGCGATTCTCGACCGCCAGTCGGACGCGCCCGCGGCCGGCGGCGGGACCGGCGGCCGCCGGCGCCGTCCGTCGGTGAGCAGCAAGCCGCTGGTGGCAGGGGTCGTTGTGCTCGGACTGCTGCTGGGACTGGCCGTCCTGCTGTGGCCCGGTGGCGGTTCGCGGCACGCGACCGCCCACTTCCCGCGCGCGGTCGGTCTGTTCGTCGGATCGGACGTGCGCATCCTCGGAGTACGCGTCGGCACGGTGGACAAGATCGTCCCCCAGGGCACGTCGGTCCGCGTCGACTTCACCTACGACAAGAAGTACAAGGTGCCCGCCGACGCCAAGGCGGCCGTTGTCGCGCCGTCGGTCGTCAGTGACCGCTACGTCCAACTGACGCCGGTCTACCGGAGCGGCCCGGTCATGCGCGACGGCGCCGACATCCCGCTGCAGCGCACCGCGACACCGGTCGAGCTGGACCGCATCTTCTCCAGCCTGAACGACCTGAACGTCGGGCTCGGCCCCCAGGGCGCCAACAAGGACGGCGCCCTGACCCGGCTGCTGCGGGTGGGCGCCGACAACCTTGACGGCCAGGGCCAGAAGATCAACACGACCTTGACGGACTTCTCGCAGGCCATCGCGACCCTGGGCGACGGGAGGGACGACCTGTTCGGGACCGTCCGCAACCTGCAGGTGTTCACCAGCGCGCTGGCAGCGAACGACCAGCAGGTGCGCTCCTTCAACCAGGATCTCGCCCGCGTCGCGGACCAGCTCGCCGGCGAGCGCGGCGACCTCGCGGCCGCCCTGCGCAACCTCGCCGTGGCCCTCGGCGAGGTGTCCAGCTTCGTCCGGGACAACCGCGCCAACCTCACCGCCAACATCAAGGGCCTCGCCGCCGTCACCCGCGTCCTCGTCACCCAGCGCGACGCCCTCGTCGAGACCCTCGAGGCCGGGCCGGTCGCGCTGTCCAACCTGCAGCTCGCGTACAACCCCAAGTCGGGGACCCTGGACACCCGCAACAACGCGCAGCAACCCGACATGGGCGCGCTGCTCTGCGGCGTCCTGGTCAAGGTGGGGAAGTCCGGCGAGTGCGCCGACCTCATCGGGGGCCTGCAGCGGCTGCAGGCGGCCGGGCCGCCCAAGGTCCCGGCCGCGGTCCGGGCTCCGGACAAGACGCTCGGCGGCATCCTGGGGGGCACCCCATGAGCCGGCGGCTGCTTTCCGTCGTGGCCGCCGCGGCCGCGGGCATGGTGCTGCTCACCGGTTGCCAGGGGCTGTACGACGTCCGCCTCCCGGGCGGGGCGGCGACGGGCTCGAACGTCTACCGGGTCACCGTGGAGTTCCGCGACGTGCTCGACCTCGTGCCGCAGTCGGCGGTCAAGGTCAACGACGTGACCGTCGGCGCGGTCGACAAGATCTGGCTCGACGGCTACACCGCGAAGGTCCGGCTGCGCATCCAGGACAACGTCAAGCTGCCCGACAACGCCGTCGCGGAGCTGCGCCAAACCAGCCTGCTCGGCGAGAAGTTCGTCTCGCTGTCGCCCCCGCCGGACGGGACGTCGTTCGGGCGGCTGAGCAACGGCGACCTGATCCCGCTCGCCAGGTCGGGGCGCAACCCGGAGGTCGAGGAGGTCTTCTCGGCCCTCTCGCTGCTGCTCAACGGTGGCGGGGTGGCGCAGCTGCGGACGATCAACGTCGAGCTCGCCAAGGCTATGAAGGGTCGGGAGAGCGACATCCAGAGCGCGGTGAGCCGGCTCGACACGTTCATCGGCAGCCTGGACGCGCACAAGTCCGAGGTCGTGCGGGCCATCGAGGGCCTGGACCGGCTCAGCGCCCGCCTCGCCGCCCAGAAGCAGGATCTCGCCGTCGCGCTGGACGACATGCCCCAGGGACTCAAGGTGCTGGCCGACCAGCGGGCCGACCTGACCCGGATGCTGCAGGCGCTCTCCGAGCTCGGGGTCGTCGGGACCCGGGTCATCAAGGCGTCCAAGGCTGACTTCATCGCGAACCTGCACTCCCTCGAGCCGGTGCTGACGAAGCTCGCCGAGGCGGGCAGCGACCTGCCGAACGCCCTCGAGCTGATGTTCACCTATCCGTTCCCGCGGTCCGTGCTGGGTGCGATCAAGGGCGACTACACGAACCTGCGGGCCGACGTGGACCCCAAGTCCATCGAGGAGCTCATCAAGAGCCTTCCGCCCGGCCCGTCCGGCCCGCCGCCCACGGTCCCGGTGCCGACCCTGCCAACGGTGCCGACGGTGCCGACCCTGCCGACGCTGCCGACGCTGCCGACGCTGCCCCTGGGTTCACCGGTGCGGGCCCAGCAGCCCTCGTACGACAGCGGCCTCGCGGTGCTCATGCTCGGGGGGTACGTCTGATGATCCGGCGGACCACGAAGATCCAGCTGGCCGTGTTCGTCCTCATCAGCCTGCTCGGCATCAGCTACGTCAGCGCGCGCTACGTCGGCCTCACCGACCGGATCCTCGGAAAGTCCTTCCTGGTCAGCGCGGACTTCGCCGACTCCGGAGGGATCTTCGCCAACGCGGAGGTCACCTACCGGGGTGTCACCGTCGGGCGGGTCGAGAAGCTCCAGCTGTCGAAGAACGGCGTCCTGGTGTTCCTCCGCCTGAACGGCGGCAGCAAGGTGCCGAGCGACACCATGGCCGTCGTCGCCAACCGCTCAGCCGTCGGGGAGCAGTACGTCGATCTGCAGCCCAAGAGCAACGGCGCGCCCTACCTCGCCGCGGGTGGTCGGATCCCGCGCGCCGACACGGTCACCCCGCTGCCGGTCCAGACATTGCTCGTCAACCTGGACCGCCTGGTCAACTCGGTGAACCGCGACGACCTGGTCACGGTCATCGACGAGCTCGGCACCGCCTTCAAGGGCACCGGACCCGACCTGCGGCGGCTCATCTCGAGCGGTAACGCCCTCACCGTGGCGGCGACCTCCGCGCTGCCGGAGACCATCCGGCTGATCGACGACGGCAAGCCCGTCCTCGACACCCAGCTGGCCTCCGGCCCGGCGATCAAGAGCTTCTCGCACGACCTCGCCCTGCTCAGCGACACGTTGCGCTCGAGCGACCCCGACCTCCGGGCCGTGCTCAACAACGGGATCGTCGCGGCCCAACAGCTGGACGGACTGCTCAAGGACAACCGGCCGGCCATCGCGGCCCTGCTGGGCAACCTGCTCTCCGGCGGCCAGGTGACCGTCGCCCGCCTCGACGGGGTCGAGCAGATCCTGGTGACCTATCCGGCCGTAGTCGCCGGCGGCTACACCGTCGTGCCCGGCGACGGCACCGCGCACTTCGGTCTGGTCGCCAACGCGGACTCGCCGAAGGCCTGCTCGTACAACACCCCGCGGCGCAGCCCGCAGGACACCCGGGACACCCCGGCGAACACGAAGAACGCGCGCTGCACCAACCCGCCCCCCGGCTCGCAGGTCCGCGGCGCGGCCAACGCCCCCGGCCCCCGGTCCGGGTCGGCGGACCGGACGCCGTCGTATCTTGGGGGCTACGACGCCCGGACGGGGCGGGTGCTCGGCACCGACGGGCGGCCCCTCTTGCTGGGCTCGCCCGGCGGGCAGGGCCGGCTTCTCGGAAAGGACTCGTGGCAGTGGCTGCTGCTCGGACCGCTCGGGGCCTGACCAGCGTCCCTGTCGTCGTGCTCGCCGTTGTCGCGGTCGTCGCGGCGACCGTCGCGGTCCTGCTGCTGTCCCATCGGCTGAGCCAGGAGTCGGCGGCCGCCCAGCGCCGGGATGACATCCTGCAGGCCGCTCGCCAGGAAAGCGTCAACGTCACCACGCTGGACCACCGCAGCGTCGACCGGGACATCGGGCGGGTCCTGTCCGGGGCCACCGGCAACTTCAAGAAGGAGTTCGCCGCGGGCACCAAGGACCTCAAGAGCCTGGTCACGACCAGCAAGGCTGTGTCGGTCGGCGAGGTCCTCGAGGCCGGCATCGTCACCGCCGACAGTGACTCGGCCCGCGTCCTCGTCGTCGTCGACAGCACGGTGAGCAACACGGCGACCACCGGCCAGGTCCGGCACTACCGGATGCAGATGGACCTGACCCGCAGCGGG
>JAVEDB010000009.1 GCA_030841185.1 Actinomycetota bacterium | reverse complement strand
CGGACCGCGAAGCCCAGGTCCTCGCTGTCGGCGGCGCCGTCGAGGCGCGCGTCGTGCAGGCTCAGGTGCTGGTCGCGGATCCGCTCGAGCCGGAAGTCGGCGTGCTCGACGCCCAGCTCGCGGGCCCGGGAGAGAGCGGCGTCGGCGAGTCGACGGAGCGGCAGGTCGGTGAACGCGGGATCTATCTCTTCCGGCACCCGACTGACCCTACCGGCGCGGTCCGGGGCGCACATTGGGGAACCGACGGGCAGCCGATACGGTCCATCACGTGGACGAGTCCAAGGAGCAAGGCCGCCCGGTGCTGGTGACCGGCGGCAACCGGGGCATCGGCCTGGCCATCGCCCGCGCGTTCGCGGCCGCGGGGGACCGCGTTGCGGTGACCTACCGGAGCGGCGAGCCGCCCGAGGGGTTGCTCGGAGTGCGGTGCGACGTCACTGACTCCGCGTCCGTCGACGCCGCGTTCACGGAGGTCGAGGGCGCCCTCGGTCCGGTCGAGGTCCTCGTCGCCAATGCGGGCGTGACCCGCGACCAGCTGATCATGCGGATGCCGGAGGAGGACTTCGCCGCTGTCGTCGACACCAACCTCAGCGGATCGTGGCGGGTGGCGAAGCGCGCGACCAAGGGCATGCTGCGCCTGAAGCGTGGTCGCATCGTGTTCATCTCCTCGGTAGTTGGCTTGCTGGGCTCGGCCGGGCAGACGAACTACGCGGCGTCGAAGGCCGGTCTGGTCGGCCTCGCGCGATCCCTTGCCCGCGAGCTCGGGTCGCGGTCGATCACCGCGAACGTGGTGGCTCCCGGCTTCGTCGAGACCGACATGACCGCCGAGCTGACCGATGACCTGCAGAAGAGCTACCGCGCGCAGATCCCGCTCGGCCGGTTCGCCTCCGTGGACGAGGTAGCCGGGGTGGTCCGCTTCCTGGCGAGCCCCGAGGCGGCGTACATCAACGGTGCGGTGATCCCCGTCGACGGCGGGCTCGGGATGGGGCACTGAGCCGGCTGTGGCACACCGAGGAATGAGGGTCTGAGATGGGTCTGCTCGAGGGGAAGAGGGTTCTCGTCACGGGAGTGCTGATGGACTCCTCCATCGCCTTCCACGTGGCGCGCATCGCCCAGCAGGAAGGGGCGCAGGTCATCCTGACGTCGTTCGGGCGGACCATGCGCATCACCGAGACGATCGCCAAGCGGTTGCCGTCGACGCCGCCGGTGATCGAGCTCGATGCCAGCAAGGCGGAGGACTTCGACGCGCTGGCGGACCGCGTGCGTGAGCACGTCGACGGGCTCGACGGCGTCCTGCACTCGATCGGGTTCGCCCCCGAGGCGGCACTCGGCGGCAACTTCCTGAAGACGGAATGGGCCGACGTCGCGACGGCGGTGCAGATCTCGGCGTACTCCCTGAAGGCGCTCGCGGTCGCCGCCCAGCCACTGATGCCGAACGGCGGATCGGTCGTCGGGCTGACCTTCGATGCGACCGTCGCGTGGCCCAAGTACGACTGGATGGGCGTGGCCAAGGCGGCCTTCGAGTCGACCGCGCGCTACCTGGCCCGCGACCTCGGACCAGCCGGGGTACGGGTGAACCTGGTAGCGGCCGGGCCTTTGAAGACAACCGCCGCGAAGTCGATCCCCGGCTTCGAGGAGTTCGAGGGTGTCTGGGCATCCCGGGCACCGCTGGCATGGGACATCGCCGACTTCGAGCCGGCCGCCCGCGGCTGTGTCGCGCTGCTCTCTGACTGGTTCCCCCGCACCACCGGCGAGATCGTGCACGTGGACGGCGGCGTGCACGCCATGGGCGCCTGACCGTCGGTGGCCGAACCGCCCCCGTCGCTGGTCGAGCTGCGGGTTCTCGACGGGGCGAACCTGTACTTCCCACGGCCCGCGGTCAAGCTGACGCTGGACCTCACCGGGCTGCTCGGGCTGAGCGAGCCGGCCGCCCGAGCCGTGTCCGCCGAGCTCGGTCTGCCCGCGGCGCGTCCCGGAGCGCCGGGAACGGGGTTGCGGCAGCGGTTCGCGGCCCGGTTCGTCGCACGGCTGGTACGTCGAGTGGCCGCCGACTCGGGCACCACCCGGCTGGCGATCCGCAGCCGGCCGACGGCTGAGCTGCACCGGGTCGTCGTGGCGTTCCCGTGGCGTTCCCGTGGGCGCGCCGAGCAGCTCGGACGAGCCGTCGCCGACGTGCTGGACTCGCTGCCGAGCGGCACGGTGCACGAAGCGCTGGAGAAGGCGAGCAGCTCGGTCCGTCGCGCCGACCCGGGCGGCCGGCCGACCACCCGGAAGCCGCAGGTGCCGGTGGTCGCGATCACCGGCACGAACGGCAAGACCACGACGTCGCGGATGGTCGCCCGGATGGGCCGCAGTGCCGGGCTCGTCGTGGGGTGGGCGTCCACGGACGGGATCTACATCGATGGGGTGCTCATCGAGAGCGGCGACTACTCGGGGCCGAGCGGGGCTGCCACGGTGCTGGACGACCCGCGGGTACAGCTCGCGGTGACGGAGACCGCACGCGGCGGCATCCTGCTGCGCGGCCTCGGCGTGACCCACAACGACGTGGCGGTCGTCACCAACGTAAGCGCCGACCACCTCGGCCTGCAGGGGGTGGACACGGTCGACCAGCTCGCCGAGGTCAAGGCGGTCATCACGAAGGTCACTCGCCCCGGGGGATGGGTCGTGCTCAACGGCCAGGACCCGCGGACGTTCGCGATGCGCCTGGGGACGCCGGCACGCGCACTGGTCTTCTCCCGTGACCCGCGCGCGCCGTCGCTGCGCCAGGTCCTCGGCGAGGGCGGTCGTGCCGTCACGGTGATCGACGGCGACATCACGGTGCTCGACCGGCGGAGCGAGCCGGACGCGCTCCTCCCGGTCGTCGACGTCCCGATGACCCTCGCCGGCCTGTCCCGGTTCAACGTCGAGAACGCGCTCGCCGCAGCGGGCGCCGGACTCTGCGTCGGACTTCCTCGGGCCGCGGTCATCGACGGGCTGCGGTCGTTCCGTCCCGTGCCGCAGGACAACCCGGGGCGGATGAACGTCTACGACCTGCACGGCGTGACGGTCGTGGTCGACCTCGCTCACAACGAGGCCGGCGTCGAGGCCCTGGTCGAGGTGCTCCGCGGCCTGCGGGCCCCCAGCGGGACCGTCCGGCTGGTGCTCGGCAGCGCCGGCGACCGCACCGACGAGATCATCCGCAGGCTCGGGGAGCTGGGCGCGCGCGGGGCGGACCGCGTCGTCATCGGGCACAAGTTCCGCTACCTGCGCGGCCGGGAGCCGGCCGAGCTGGAGGCGCTGCTGCGGGAGGGCGCAACGGCCGTCGGGGTCCACGACGTGCCGAGTCACCCCACCGAGCTCGCCGGTCTGCAGGCGTTGGTGGCAGAGGCGTCGCCCGGCGACGTCGTCGGGGTGATGTGCCACGCCGAACGTGCCGAGATCGACAGCTGGCTGACCGGTGCGGGCGCCACCACCGACGGTCCGGAGGAGATCCGCGCCAAGGTGCTGCGAGCCGCCGCGACGTGAGCCGGTGCTAGACTGGTTGGCAGCAGCCCGCCAAGAGGCTGTCCGGATGAGCACAGTTCTCCGGTTCTTGGTCCACCGCCCGGTTTGCGGCAGGTCGGACAGGAAATCAGATTCGTGCCGTCGCCGCGTGCGTTACGCGTCGCAGACGGCGTTGTGGAAGGAGACCTTGTGAACAAGGACGACTACGGTCCCTGGGACGACTAGTCCGCGGACCGACCGATGACAGCGCCCCCCCGGCTCCGGCCGGGGTCGGGCGCTGTCCGTTGTCCGTTGCCATCGCCCGGCTGAGCCGGTGCGTGGTCGGGGTCCCAGACCGCTTCGCCGGTGTGCGCACCGGCCTGGGCCTGGCTGGACAGCGCCTCGAGCTCGGCCAGGACCGGACCGTGCTTGTCCACGCAGAGAACGACGAGGTCGCCCGGGTTGGCCCGCGCCATGCAGTGGTGCACGGCCGGGATCTCCTCGAGCACAGTCTCGACCTGCTTGCAGCGGGCGCCCTCAGCCATCCGGGCGCGGGCGCCCTCGGTCACCAGGGCAGCCGCCGCGCCCCGCGCCCGGCCACGCAGGGCGGCGTCCTCCCGGACCACCAGCACGTCGAAATGCTCGGCGGCGACGGAGCCGAGCTCGCGGATGTCGTCGTCGCGCCGGTCGCCGGCGGCCGCGACCATCCCGATCCGAGAGGGCTTGGCGAGGTCGCTGCGGTTGGCCTGGGACTTGCTCAGCTGCTCGACGAAGTCGCCGAGCATCCGCATCCCCGGGGCGTTGTGGCAGTAGTCGACGATCACGGTGGTGCCCCCGACGTCGATCTGGTTCAGCCGGCCGGGGGACAGGTAGTACGACGTCGTGAACGTCCGCAGACCCTGACGGATGTCGTGCAGATGCGCGCCGGCCGCGAACGCAGCGGCCGCTGCAGCCATGGAGTTCTGCACATTCATCTTTGCCCGACCGCCGAAGGTGGCCGGCAACAAGTGCGTCCAGGCGAGCTGCATGGACCGGCGACCGTGACGGATGACGATCATCTCGCCGAGCTCGCTGCGCTCGAGGACGACGGCCCGGCCGCCGCGCCGGCAGTGGCCGTCGATCATCTCGGAGATCTCGCTGTCCGCGTCGGCCATCGAGAACCAGACGACCTCACCCGAGCAGCGCCGTCGCATCTCCCGCACGAGCGGGTCGTCGGCGTTGAGGACCGCGGCCCCGTCCCGCGGGACCGCCTCGACGATCACCTGCTTGACGACCGCGAGCTGCTCCAGGGTGTCGATGCCTCCCATTCCCAGGTGGTCGGGTGCGATGTTGAGCACGACGGCCACGTCGTTGCGCTCATAGCCGAGCCCCTCACGCAGGATCCCGCCGCGGGCAACCTCGAAGACGGCGAAGTCCACCCGGGGGTTCTGCAACACCATCCGGGCCGACTTGGGGCCGGACGCGTCGGCCCGGATCACCAGCCGCTCGTCGATGACGATGCCGTCCGTCGAGGTCATGCCGACCTTGCGGCCCATGCCCTTGAAGACGTGGGCGATCATCCGCGCGGTGGTCGTCTTCCCGTTGGTGCCGGTCACCGCGACGATGGGGATGCGGCTCGGTGCGCCCGGCGGGAACAGCGAGTCGACGACCGGCTTCGCGACGTACTGCGGCTCCCCGACCGTGGGGTGGGTGTGCATCCGGAAACCGGGAGCCGCGTTGACCTCGCAGATGGCGCCGCCCGCCTCGCGGACGGGCTCGGCGATGTCCGGGGCGATGAAGTCGATGCCGGCCACGTCCAGCCCGACCACCCGGGCTGCCTCCTCGGCGATCTCGACGTTGTCCGGATGCGCCTCGAGGGTCCGGTCGATGGAGATGCCACCGGTGGACATGTTCCCCGTCAGGGTGAGTTTCACGGTCTGCCCTGCGGGAGGGACGTCGTCCATCGAGAAGCCCTGAGCGGCGACCAGCTGGACTGCTGCGTCATCGACGGTGATCCGCGTCAGGACCTTCTCGTGGCCCACGCCCCGACGGGGGTCGGCATTGGTTTCCTCGACAAGACGCCGCACGGTCTGCGAGCCGTCACCCACTACGTGCGCGGGCGTGCGTTCGGCCAGCGCGACCATGCGCCCGCCGATGACGAGGACCCGGTAGTCCCGGCCGGTGATGTAGGACTCCACGACGACGTCGCCGCGCCTGGACTGCTCCTGGGCTATGGGATACGCAATGGCGAGCTGATCGTCGTCGGCGATGTTGAGGACCACCCCGCGGCCGTGGTTGCCGTCCAGCGGCTTGCATACGACCGGGTATCCGATCCGCCGCGCGGCGGCCAGCGCCTGCTCGACGCTTCGCACTGACACTGACCGCGGCACCGGCAGCCCGGCGGCGGCGAGCAGCCGGGTGGTGAGCTCCTTGTCGCCCGCGATGTCGACGGCGAGGGCAGACGTGTTCGAGGTCATCGTCGCCCGGATGCGTTGCTGGTGGACACCCTGCCCGAGCTGGACGAACGACGCCTGGTTGAGTCGCAGCCAGGGGATGTCACGAGAGACGGCCTCGTCGATGATCGCCTGGGTGGACGGGCCGAACGCCGTCCGCTCGGCAGCGATGAGGAAGGCCTCGAGTTCGGCGGTGAAGTCGAAGTCGGGGTCGGCCTGCACGAGGTTGTTCACGAGCCCGACGGCGAGCCGCCCGGCCGCTATGCCGACGCGCTCTTCGGTGTAGCCGTAAACCACGTGGTAGCGGCCGTGCTCCCCGGTCCCGCGGGTCTTGCCCCGGCGCAGGTCGTGGCCCGCTTCCTGCTGCAGCTGCAGCGCAACGTGCTCCGCGACGTGACCGAGCCACGTCCCCTCCTCCAACCTCTCGACGAAGCCGCCGCGGCGACCCCGTGAGCAGGAGTGTCGCGACAAGCCCGGGAGGGCTGCGAGGAGCGCCTCGACGAAACCGGGGATGGTGTTGCTCGGATGGTCCTCGAGCGACCCGAGGTCGACGACCAACCTGATGGCCGGGGCGTAGGACCACACGTTCGGCCCCCGGTAGACGCGCTCCTCGAGGATCGTGAGATCCGGCGTGGCCGTGCTGCTCACTCGTCCTCCACGGTGCCCGGTCGTCGGAGCTGGTGCGCCAGGTGCGTCTCGTCGAAGGCCACCAGCCGCTTCTCGACCAGATCGAACCGCGCGCCCGCCGGCAGCGTGTGCACGGTCGCTCCAGAGACGAGCATCGGCGCACCGTGCTCGGCGAGGTGCGCGTCGGTGACCGCGTCCGAGGCGTCGACGACGAACACGCAACCGCGGCCGACCACCTCCAGGAGCCGCCCGCCGCGGATGACGGCGGCGGTGTCCTCGTCGATGCCGATGCCGATGAGGCTCGGAGAACGCGCCACGAGGGACAGGAGCCGTCCGTAGCGACTCCGCTGGTCGAAGTGCTGGTCGACGACGACGCCGGGCAGCAAGCCCAGTCCCGCGGAGAGCTGGGTCATACCCTGGCGCGGCGTGTCGCCCTCGCTGCCGAAGGCCACCATGTGCTCGCTGACGATGCTCGCTCCGGCCGACGTCCCTCCGACGACTGCGCCCCGGTCGTAGGCCGCGTGGATCGCGTCACCGAAGCGCGTGCCGGTGATGACCGCCGAGAGCTTGACCTGGTTCCCACCGGTCATGAAGACCGCCTGCACGTCGCGAAGCTTGGCCGCGTCGTCGGTGTCGGCCGCCGCCGTCCGGCTGTCCGGCCGGAGTCGTACGACGTCCCCGGCGCCGAGGTCGCGGAACACGTTCTCGTAGGCGTCGAGGATCTCCGGCCCCAGCGAGGAGGCAGTGGCCACGACGGCAATCCGGACCCCGTTGCCCCCGGCGCTGCGGACGAACTCCCGCAGCACGCTGCGGCGCCCGACCCGATCTTCCGCGCCGCCGATGACGAAGAGCGTCCCGGGAGGGACGGGGGACACGGCGCGTCGGGGCACGGCCCCGAGCGTACGACGTTCGGGGTGGAACACGGCCGGGCTCGCCACAGCGCGGGCATGATGGCCGGATGAGGTTGCTCCTGATGCGTCATGCCAAGGCCGAGACCGACGACGATCGGCCCGACCACGACCGACGGCTGGCCGATCGAGGCCGTGAGCAGGCGGCCGAGATGGGCCGGTGGATGGCGGCCCACGGTGGGCCCGTGGACCTGGTCTGGTGCTCGTCAGCGCTACGAGCCCGGCAGACGTGGGACGAGGTGGCGACCGCCCTGCCGGACGTCCGTGAGCCGGAGTTCCTCCGGGCGATCTACCTCGCCGGGGCGAAGGACCTGCTGGCCCTGCTGACCAAGGTCCCGGAGGGCGTCGAGTCGCTGCTCGTCATCGGGCACAACCCGACGGCGCAGAAGGTGGTCGCGGAGCTCTGCGCCGAGCCGGCCCGCTCGTTCCCGACGGGCTCGGTCGCAGTGCTCGAGGTGGAGGGGACCTGGGCGGCACGAGGGCCCGGGCGACTGACCGAGTTCGTGTCCCCGGGCGGCGGCCGCAAGGGCTCCTGACCAGCTACTGCGTCAGGTAGGCACCCGGTCGGGCGCCAGACCGTCCTCGGCGTCCGCCGTCTCGATCTCCTCGCGCGAGATGCCCAGCAGGAACAGGACCGCGTCGAGGAAGGGAAAGCTGAGCGAGGTGTCCGCCGCCTCCCGCACGACCGGTTTGGCGTTGAAGGCAACCCCCAGGCCGGCCAGGGCGAGCATGTCGAGGTCGTTGGCGCCGTCGCCGACCGCCACGGTCTGCGAGACCGGCACGCCCGCCTGCTCCGCGAACCGCTGCAGTGCGCTGGCCTTCCCCGCTCGGTCCAGGACAGGTCCAACGAGTCGTCCGGTGAGCCGACCGTCGACGATCTCGAGGGTGTTGGCCGCGGAGTAGTCGATGCCGAGCTCCGCGACGAGCGAGTCGGTCACCTGGGTGAACCCTCCGCTCACGATCGCGATCCGGTAGTCCAGCCGTTTCAAGGTGCGCACGAAGGTGCGCGCCCCGGGAGCGAGGACGAGTTCTCGGCGTACGCCGTCGACCGCCGCGGCGTCGAGCCCTTCGAGAAGAGCGACCCGGTCGCGCAACGCGTCGGCGAAGTCGACCTCGCCGCGCATGGCCGCTGCGGTCACCGCGGCGACTTCCGCACCGCAGCCGGCCCGCTCGGCGAGCATCTCGATGACCTCGCCCTGGACGAGGGTGGAGTCGACGTCCAGGACCACCAGCCGCTTGGCCCGCCGGTGCAGCCCGGACCGTTCCACCGCGACGTCGACGCCGAGGGCGGCGGCCTCGATCGTGAGCCGGCTCCGGAGCTCGCCCGATGGTGCTCCGGAGACCTCGAGCTCGACGGCCGTCACCGGGTAGCTCGCGATGCGCACGATGCGGTCGATGTTCGCTCCGCAGTCGGCGATGCATCCGGCGAGCCCGGCCATGGCCTCGGGCAGCAGCGGATGACCGAGCACCGTGATGTGGCTGCGACCGCGCCGGCGCGGGTTGTCGTGCCCCCCGTCGCCACGGGAGACCTCGACGTCCATGCCGAGCCGCCCCAGCGCGGCCTCGAGCTCGCTGTCCAACGAGGAGTCGCCGGCGATCGGCGCGGTGACCAGCACGCCGAGAACGAGACGGCCCCTGATGACCACCTGCTCGACGTCGACCACCGTGACCCCGAACGGCACGAGGGCCGCGAAGAGTGCGGACGTGACCCCTGGTCGGTCCCGCCCGGTCACAGTGACCAGCACGGTGCGAGGGGGCGGCTCGGTGCTCAGCTCGGGACGACCTGACGCTTGCCGAGCACCGTGATCCCGCCGTCGGAGACGGTGAGCCCCCGACGCCGGTCCTCCTCGGGGTCGACTCCGATGCTGGCGTTCTCGGGGACGACGACGCCCTTGTCGAGGATCGCGTTACGGACGACTGCGTGCCGGCCGACCGTCACTCCCTCCATGAGAACGCTGCCGGTCACCTCGGCCCAGGAGTGCACGGTCACGTTGGGCGACACGACGGAGTCCTCCACCAGCGCACCGGACACGACCACCCCGTTGGAGATGAACGAGTTGACCGCGCGCCCGACGCGGTCCTTCTCGGCATGCACGAACTTGGCCGGCGGCAGCGGGTCATGACTGGTGTAGATCGGCCAGTCGTGGTTGTAGAGGTTGAACTCCGGGAGCACCGAGATCAGGTCGGTGTGCGCCTCGTAGAAAGCGTCGATCGTCCCGACGTCCCGCCAGTAGTCGCGGTCCCGGGCGGTCGACCCCGGCACGTCGTTGTCCCGGAAGTCATAGACCTGGGCCTCGCCCTTCCCCACCAGCATCGGGATGATGTCCCCGCCCATGTCGTGCTTGCTGGCAGGGTCCAGGGCGTCGAGCCGCAGCGCCTCGAGCAGCACCCGGGTCGTGAACACGTAGTTGCCCATCGATGCGTAGACCTGGTCAGGGGCGTCGGGCAGGCCCTCCGCGTCCTTGGGCTTCTCGCGGAACGCGGTGATCGTCCGGCGGTCCTCACCGGTCTCGATCACTCCGAACTGGTCCGCCAGCGAGATGGGCTGGCGAATGGCGGCGACCGTCACGCCGGCGCCCGCCGACACGTGCTGGGCGACCATCTGGCTCGGGTCCATCCGGTAGATGTGGTCGGCCCCGAACACGATGACGTGGCTCGGCCGCTCGTCGTTGATGAGGTTGAGGCTCTGGTAGATCGCGTCGGCAGACCCCGCGAACCACCGCGGCCCGAGCCGCTGCTGCGCAGGCACCGGCGCGATGTAGTTGCCGAGCATGGTCGACAGCCGCCAGGTCTGGGCGATGTGCCGGTCCAGGCTGTGGCTCTTGTACTGCGTGAGGACGACGATCTTGCGGTAGCCGCCGTTGACGAGGTTGGAGAGCACGAAGTCGATCAGGCGGTAGATGCCCCCGAACGGCACGGCGGGTTTGGCCCGGTCCGCGGTCAGGGGCATCAGCCGCTTGCCCTCGCCTCCGGCGAGCACGATGGACAGCACCTTCTCGGCCATGGCGCAGACGCTAGCCCAGGAGCGGGGGTAGCCGCGCCTGCCCACGGGCGGGATCATGTCCGGGTGCGTGTCGACCTGCTCACCCGCGAGTACCCGCCCGAGGTCTACGGCGGTGCCGGCGTCCACGTCGAGTACCTCGCCCGGGAGCTGCGGCGGCTCGTCGACGTGCGGGTGCACTGCATGGGAGCACCGCGTGACGAGCCCGGCGTCACGGCGTACGACGTCCCGGCGGAGCTGGCCGGCGCGAACGGCGCCCTGCGTGCACTGGGCACCGACCTGCTCATGGCGTCGGGATGCGCCGGCACCGACCTGGTGCACTCGCACACCTGGTACGCCGATCTCGGGGGGCACGTCGCGAAGCTCCTGCACGGCGTCCCGCATGTCGTCACCGCCCACAGCCTCGAGCCGTTGCGGCCGTGGAAGGCCGAGCAGCTGGGCGGCGGTTACGCGGTGTCCTCGTGGTCCGAGCAGATGTCGTTCGAGGCGGCCGACGCGGTCATCGCTGTCTCCGCGGGGATGCGCGACGACGTGCTGCGCTGCTATCCCGCCATCGACCCCGACCGGGTCCACGTCGTGCACAACGGCATCGACCCCGATGAGTACCAGCACGACGAAAGCACCGACGTCCTCGTGAAGCACGGGATCGATCCGGACCGGCCGAGTGTGGTCTTCGTCGGGCGTATCACCCGGCAGAAGGGGCTGCCGCACCTGCTGCGGGCGGCCCGGGCGATGGATCCGCGCGCCCAGCTGGTGCTGTGCGCCGGCGCCCCGGACAACGACGAGATCCTCGCCGAGGTCACCCTGCTCGTCGACGAGCTGCGCCGCGAGCGGGAGGGCGTGGTCTGGATCAGCGAGATGCTCCCGAAGCCGGCGGTGATCCAGATCCTGAGCCACGCCAGCGTGTTCGCCTGCCCCTCGGTCTACGAGCC
>JAVEDB010000004.1 GCA_030841185.1 Actinomycetota bacterium | reverse complement strand
GGCCGGTAGGCGTTCGCGGCGTCCATCGTGCTCCTCGCGGGTCGGGGACGTGCTCGATCCCCATCGTAGACGTCGAATGACATCGTTGTCATTCATTGACCTCCTCGCCTCGCCCGCGTCGCTCCGGCCCGCCGGTGCTCCCAGTTAACCCCGCCCCGGCCGCAGCGTCACATCTTCGGCCCGGATCGCGTCGACAAGTCGCTCGTTCGGACCCACTGACGCTCCGGGCCACACTACCGAGCGGACCACCTCCCCCTGGACGACAGCGCCCGGCCCGATCACGGAGGTACCCCCCGAGGCCAGCATGTTCGCCAGCAGGTAGTCCACCGGCGTCCCGCAGTCGACGTGCTGGCCCCCGGACACCACCAGGTCCAGGCCGCCCGCCTCGTGCAGTCGCCTCCACGACACCTCATAGAGCCCGGCCGGCTCCTCCGGCAGGTCGCGGACCGACCACCACGGGAGCAGCGCCGCCCCGACGTACCGGAGGTCGCCGAAGTCCCCGCGCTGTGAGTCGCGCGCGCAGAGCAGCCGCGGCCGGTCGCCGTCCCAGCCGTCGACGAGGGCGGCCAGCGGCGGTGGTGAGGCGGGAGACACGGGGAACCACGAGTCGGCGTTGGTGAGCAGCACCGCGGCGCCGTCGATCCAGCCGCGCAGCCGGCCGAGGGCGCCGGCGGTGCCGAGCGCCACCGGATCCTCGACCGACAGGTGGACGTCGCGTTCGGCCAGGTGGGCGAGCAGCTGGTCGCGGTGGTGGTGGACGTTGACCGCGGTGCGTCCGGCGTACGCCGCGACCCGGTCCAGCGCCCAGTCGACCAGCGGCCGGTTGTCGACCGGGCACAGCGCCTTGGGGCGCAGGTCGGTGAGCGGGCGCAGCCGGGTGCCCGCGCCGGCCGCGAGGACGACCGCTGCCAGCCCGCGCACTGTCTCGGTCACGGGCGCCAGCATGGGGCATCCCGACCCGGGGACCGCGGCGAAATAGCGGCCCGCGGCTGCGTGTTGGACCAGCCATGCCAGCCATCACCGTGGACAACCTGCTCGCCCTCCCGCTCATCCCCCAGCCCGACCCGGCGGTGAGCCGCGAACGCCCGGTCCGGTCCGTGACCACAGCGCCGCACGGCCTCGAGGGTGAGGGCTTCCCCGTCCGCCGGGCCTTCGCCGGTGTCGACATGTCGCAGCTAGACCCGTTCGTGCACCTGGACCAGATGGGTGAGGTCGAGTACGCGCCGGGCGAGCCCAAGGGCACCCCGTGGCACCCACACCGCGGCTTCGAGACGGTCACCTACATGATCGACGGCGAGATGGCCCATCAGGACAGCAACGGTGGCGGTGGCCTGATCACGAACGGCGACACCCAATGGATGACGGCCGGTGCCGGCATCCTGCACATCGAGACCCCGCCCGAGCACCTCGTCCTCAGTGGCGGCCTGTTCCACGGCTTCCAGCTCTGGGTCAACCTGCCCCGGGACAAGAAGTGGTCGCCGCCGCGCTACCAGGACATCCGCGGGCGAGAGGTGGGACTGCTCTCCTCGTACGACGGAGGCGCACTCGTCCGGGTCATCGCCGGGGAGCTGGCCGGACAGGCCGGCCCGGGCTCGACGTACACCCCCATCACCCTCGTGCACGCGACGATCTCTGCCGGAGCCGAGCTCGTGCTGCCGTGGCGGCCGGACTTCAACGCCCTCGTCTACGCCCTGGGCGGCACCGGCTCCGTCGGGTCCGGGCGCCAGCCGCTGCGGGCCGGGCAGCTCGCGGTCTACGGCCCCGGTGACACGCTCCGCGTGCGCGCCGACGCCAACCAGGAGAGCCGCAGCCCCGACCTCGACGTCCTCGTCCTCGGCGGCCTGCCGATCCGGGAACCGGTGGCGTGGGGCGGACCGTTCGTCATGAACACCAAGGCCGAGGTGCTGCAGGCCTTCCAGGACTTCCATGCCGGGCGCCTGGGCTCGGTCCCCGCGGAGCACGCCTCGTCCTGACGCCGGCCCTGCGGGTCGTGGCAGGGTGAGCGGGTGCCGCGCATCGAGGTGACCGGTCCCGCGGTCGACCGTGATGACGAGGTGCTCACCGCGGAGGCGGTGGCCTTCGTCGCCGACCTGCAGGAGCGGTTCGGCGCCCGGCGCGACGAGCTGCTCGTACGACGGGGGCAGCGACGCGACGAGATCGCCGCGACCGGCCGGTTGGACTTCCTCCCGGAGACCCGCGACGTCCGGGAAGGCGCGTGGGAAGTCGTGCCGGCGCCCCCGGACCTGCGCGACAGGCGGGTCGAGATTACCGGCCCGACGGAACGCAAGATGGCGATCAACGCGCTCGCGTCCGGAGCGAAGGTGTGGCTCGCGGACCTCGAGGATGCGAACACCCCCCACTGGCGCAATGTCGTGAGCGGCCAGGTCAACCTGCGCGACGCCGTCCGCGGCAGCATCTCGCTGTCGACGCCGGAGAAGGACTACCGGCTGCCCACCGACCGCGCGCCGGCGGTCATCGTGCCGCGACCGCGCGGGTGGCATCTCGACGAGCGGCACCTTCAGGTCGAGGGGCGCCCGGCCGTCGGGGCGCTCGTCGACTTCGGGCTGTACGTCTTCCACAACGCCGCCGAGCTGGTCGGCCGTGGCAGCGGCCCGTACCTCTATCTGCCGAAGATGGAGAGCCATCTCGAGGCCCGCCTGTGGGACGACGTCTTCACCCACGCCGAGCAGGCGATCGGGCTCGCGCACGGCACCGTGCGCGCGACCGTCCTCATCGAGACGGTGCCCGCCGCGTTCGAGATGGATGAGATCCTCTTCGAGCTGCGCGACCACGCCGCCGGGCTGAACGCCGGTCGCTGGGACTACTTGTTCTCGATGATCAAGAACTTCCGCGCGGCCGGGCCGCAGTTCGTGCTGCCGGACCGCGCCGACGTCACCATGACGGCGCCGTTCATGCGCGCCTACACCGAGCTGCTGGTCAGCACCTGCCACCGCCGCGGGGCCTTCGCGATCGGTGGCATGGCGGCGTTCATCCCGAGCCGGCGCGACCCCGAAGCCAACGAGCGCGCCCTTGCAAAGGTGCGCGAGGACAAGCAGCGCGAGGCTGCCGATGGGTTCGACGGCTCCTGGGTGGCGCACCCGGACCTGGTGCCGATCTGCCAGGAGGTCTTCGACGCCGCGCTCGGCGACCGGCCGAACCAGCTCGACCGGGACCGCTCCGAGGTGACCGTCAGCGCGCAGGACCTCCTTGATGTCGCCTCGGCCGGAGGACGCGTCACCGAGAACGGACTGCGCAACAACGTCTCCGTCGCCGTGCAGTACCTCGCTGCCTGGCTCGGAGGGCTGGGCGCAGTGGCGATCAACGGGTTGATGGAGGATGCCGCGACCGCCGAGATCTCCCGATCACAGATCTGGCAGTGGCTACGCAACGACGTGGTGCTCGACACCGGCGAGGTGGTCACCCCGGACCTGGTGCGGCGCATCCTCGACGAGGAGCTGGCCCGGCTCGCAGGAACCGAGGGGTACGACGAGGGGCGCTACCGGCAGGCCGCCGACTTGTTCGCACAGGTGGCGCTCTCCGAGGAGTTCGTCGACTTCCTCACGGTGCCGGCCTACGAGCTGCTCGACTGATGCCGTCACGGACGCACCGCAAGACACGTCTCGACCTGGTGGTGCGGGCGACGCGAGGGATCGGCGCCGACGGCGAGCGGCCGATGTCCGTCGGCGTGCGCGACGGGCGGATCGTCACCGTCGGTGCGGTCGACGCGGACGTCGAGGCGGATCGAGAGGTCACCCTCGGCGCGGACGAGGTGCTGCTGCCGGGCCTCGTCGACACCCACGTGCACGTCAACGACCCGGGCCGAGCGCACTGGGAAGGCTTCGACAGCGCGACCCGTGCCGCGGCTGCCGGCGGCGTCACGACCATCATCGACATGCCGCTGAACAGCATCCCGCCGACCATCGACGTGCCGGCACTCGAGTCCAAGCGCGCCGCCGCGCGCGGGCGGGTCCACGTCGACGTCGGCTTCTGGGGCGGCGCGGTGCCGGCGAACCTCGCGCACCTGCGGCCGCTGTATGACGCCGGTGTCTTCGGGTTCAAAGCGTTCCTGGTGGACTCGGGCGTCGAGGAGTTCCCGGCCCTGACGACAGCGCAGCTGGCGACGACCATGAAAGCCCTCACGGAGGTCGACGCACTGCTCGTCGTGCACGCGGAGGACCCGGGAGTCCTCGCGTCATCGCCCGCCGCGCATGGCGACCGCTACCGGGACTTCCTCGCCTCGCGCCCACCCTCATCGGAGCGGGCGGCCGTGCAGACCGTGCTGGGTCTCGCTGAGCAGACGGGTGTGCGCGCGCACGTCGTACACCTCTCCAGCGTCGCGTCTTTGCCGGCGCTGTCCGATGCGCGCGGCCGCGGCGTGCGGGTCAGTGCGGAGACCTGCCCGCACTACCTGGTGCTCGCCGCCGAGGAGATCGCCGACGGCGACACGTCATCGAAGTGCTGCCCGCCGATCCGGGACCAGGCCAACCAGGATGCGCTCTGGCGCGGTCTCCGCGACGGGACCATCAGCAGCGTCGTGTCCGACCACTCCCCCTGCCCGGCCGACCTGAAGTGCCCAGACACCGGCGACTTCGGTGCCGCCTGGGGCGGCATCGCCTCCCTGCAGCTCGGCCTGCCGCTGGTGTGGACAGCGGCGCGGGACCGCGGTGTGGACCTGGCGGAGGTGGTCCGCTGGATGGCGACCGAACCAGCGGGCCTCGCCGGTCTGGCGGGCAAGGGCCGCATCGTCGAAGGGGCGGACGCGGACCTGTGCGTCTTCGCCCCGGAGGAGACGTGGGCGGTGGACGCTCGATCGCTCCACCACCGGCACCCGGTCACGCCCTACGAGGGTCGCAACCTGCGCGGGGTCGTGCGCGAGACGTGGTTGCGCGGCGAGCAGGTGACCGGCCGGCGCCCGGGCGGTCGTCTGCTCAGCCGGACTGACCGTTAAGCGCCATTGCCGTTAGTGCCATTGCCGCTGAGGCCGTCGACCATCGCCTGGGCGATGTCGCGCAGCTTGCGGTTGGACGACTGCGAGGCTCGGCTGAGGATCGCGAAGGCCTCGTCGGCACTGCAGTGCTGCTTGGCCATGATGATGCCCTTGGCCTGGTCGATGACGGCACGGGAGTGCAGGGCCTGCTGCAGCTCGTCGGCGAGGGCGGCCGTGCGCGCATAGAGACTGGCATTGGCGAGAGCGACCGCGGCGTAGCTGCCGAACGTCTGGGCGAGCTGCACGTCGTGCTCGCCGAAGGCGCGCGGCCGCGTCGCATACAGGTTGATGGCGCCGATCGTGCTGTTCATCACCGGCAGCCCGATGGACAAGGTGCTGTGGATGCCCTTGGCGAGGGCTTGCTCGCAGAACTTCGGCCACATCGTGTCCGCGGCCGACATGTCCTCGATGGGGAAAGTGTCCCCGGCCTGGGCCGCGTCCAGGCACGGTCCGAAGCCGGCTTCGTACTGGCGCTCGTCCAGGGCCAGGGCCGGCTCGCCGGTGAACGCCGCAGTGTGGGCTTTGTCGCCCTCGACGAGGGTCACCGACACCTCGTCGGCGCCCGTGACCGTGCGCTTCGCGAGATCTGCGACCCGCTGCAGGATCGCCTCGAGCGGCTGCTCCGCGAGCAGCGTGCGACCGAGCTCGGCGAAGGCGAGATGGGGTTCCATCCGGCCGTCGTCAACCGGCTCCTCGGGGGAGGCGTTCATTTCTCGACCGCTCTCGGGACGTGGGCCGGGCCACCCTCGCGTGACGCGTGCAGCATGCGCGGGTGAGCCTGACCTGGTCGGGCCCTCGCGGACACCGGATGACCGAGAGGGCGCTGAGCGGGCTGCGGTCTCAACCCTGGACCAGTGCGGACGCACCGGTCGCCACCGCTTGGGACGGCGGCCACAGTGGCGGCAGCATATAGCGCAGATTGCTCGTTCCCGGGTGGTCGGTGATCTTGTCGCACTGCGACACGTCAGGGGCACTCAGGGCGACCTCGCCTACACCCGGACGGGCGCACGTGAGTCACCTCGCCCTCCATCCGGGTAGCAATGGCAGGAACGGGTAGGAGCAGGAAAGTTCGTAGTCCAGACGTGACAAACGCACGGTAATTGTCTAGTTTCATACCGTAGCGACCTTGTTTGTCGCACCGCTACCTGCGTCTCTACTTGCGTCATCGCGTGCATAAACGCTCCATATCCGGGGCGCGACACGTCTCTCGGAAGGCGTGTCCCTCGTGACCGCACCGGCCCTGCACCCCGCCCGAACCACTCCCCTCCATGCCTCGCTGGCCTTCCTGGCGTTCCTCGCCGCGGCCCTCGCCGTCACGATCGCCCTCCCGCCGAGCGCGGCCCACGCCGCGACGACGAGGACTGTCAACCAGTGCAACGGGGTCGACGGCACCCCGGCCGGGGCGACGACGACGCTCACCTGCACCGTCACCGTCGTCAACACGATCCGCGGCAGCTTCCGCGGCTCGACGACAACCCTGAAGCGCACCTGCCGACTCGGTCCGTGCCCGGGCGGCAACGGCACGTTCACCACCCGGTCCACCAGGCTCGTGACGCGGGTCAACCAGTGCAACGCCTCGGCCAACGACGCGGCTCCGCCTCTGGTCACCTGCCGCGTCGTCATCACCAACAACATCAGTGCAGGCACCCTCCGCTCGCGTCCGGTCAGCGCCGCGACCGTCAACCAGTGCGTAGGCACCGGCACCGGCGGCGGCAAGTACGGCGCCACCGGTCCCCTGCTCTGCAGCCCGTACCCGGCCACGACGACCGGAGCGACTGTCACCCAGTGCAACGGTTCCGTGACCGGCGGCGGCTCGACCGCCAGATGCACAGTGGCGTCCGCGTCACGGATCAGCCCGGCGATTCCGGTCCGGGTCAACCAGTGCAACGGCACCGGGAACAAGGGCGGCACGCTGCTCACGTGTTCGACGAGCATCACGACGCGGATCACTGCCCGCGTCACGGCCAGCAGCGCCGGAACCACACCAGGTCAGCAGATCGCCCAGCCGCCGACCGGCGGGGTGGCTGCCGGTCAGGGCGCAGGAGCCGGCTCGAGTCGGCTCCCGCTGCTCGCCGTCGGGGCCGTGCTCCTCGGTTCCGGGTCCGTGCTCCTGCTCGGACGTCAGGTACGCCGAGCCGGCTGACCCCCGCCGTCGGCAGGTGCCCTAAAGCACCTGTCGACGTCCGGCCGGATACGGCACAGTGTCGGGATGAGCGCCCGACCCGATCTCTATGACGCCGCCCTCGACCGCGCAGCCGCGCACGCACGCAGCTGGCTGGCAAAGGTTCCCGACCGTGCCGTGCCACCTCAGGTGGGCGCCGACGAGGTGGTCGCCGGGCTGGGCGGGGACCTCCCCGACGAGCCGATGGCCCCCGCCGCCGTGCTCGACCTGCTGGCCGCACACGTCGAGCCGGGCCTGATGGCCATGCCGTCCGGGCGGTTCTTCGGCTGGGTCATCGGCGGCACGCTGCCCGCCGCACTGGGGGCCGACTGGCTGGTCAGCGCGTGGGACCAGAACAGCGGTATGCGCTTCGCGACACCTGGCACGACGGGCGCCGAGGAGGTGGCCGCCAGCTGGCTCCTCGACCTGCTCGGCCTGCCCCCCGGCGCCAGCGTCGGCTTCGTGACCGGGGGCACCATGGCCAACTTCACCGGTCTCGCCGCCGGCCGCCAGCACGTACTGACCGAGGCCGGCTGGGCCCTCGACCGCGACGGTCTCACCGGGGCACCGCGCGTGACCGTCCTGGTCGGCGACGAGCGGCACGCCACCGTGGACCTCACGCTGCGCTACCTCGGCCTCGGCGCCCCGACAGCGGTGGCCTCGGACGACCAGGGCAGGATCCGGCCGGACGCGCTGGCCGAGGCACTCGACCGGGTGTCCGGACCGGTCATCGTCGCGCTGCAGGCGGGCAACCTGCACTCGGGGGCGTTCGACCCGCTCGGCGAATGCGCCGACCTCGCACACGAGCACGGCGCCTGGGTGCACGTCGACGGGGCATTCGGGCTGTGGGCGGCCGCATCGGAGGGGTTGCAGCACCTGACCGACGGTCTCGATCGGGCCGACTCCTGGGCCACCGACGCTCACAAGACCCTCAACACCCCGTACGACTGCGGCATCGCCGTCGTCCGCGATCCGGCGATCATGCGCGCAACCTTCGGCGTACAGACCAGCTACCTGGTTCACGCGGACGACGTCGGCGACCCCCTCGACCGGGTACCCGAGCTCTCGCGCCGGGCCCGCGGTGTACCGGTGTGGGCCGCGCTGCGGTCCCTCGGGCGGTCCGGCGTGGCCGGCCTCGTCGACGGGCTGGTCGCCAACGCGCGGGCCATCGCCGCCGGCATCTCCGAGGTGCCCGGCGCCGAGATCCTCAACGACGTCGTCTACACCCAGGTCTCCGTCGCCTTCGGCTCCGACGAGCGCACCCGCGAGGTCACCGCGCGGCTGCTGGCCGACGGGACCGCGTGGATGTCGGGCTCCCGGTGGCTCGACCGGGAAGTGCTCCGCGTCTCGGTCAGTAACTGGTCCACCGACGCCGACGACGTCGCCGCGAGCGTCGACGCGGTACGCCGAGCGGCGGCGGTCTGAGTGGGGCCGATGAGTTCTGGGCCGGCCGGCGGTCTGCATGATGGCGCCGCACTGTCCCGTGGTGTCCTGGCAGGTGGTCGCCCGAGAGGGCGCAGAGTCGAGGAGGGTCGCTGATGGGTGGAGTTCGCGTTCTCGTCGGTACGCACAAGGGGGCGTTCGTTCTCACGTCCGACGAGCGCCGCAAGGACTGGGACGTCAGCGGTCCGCACTTCGCGGGCTGGGACATCTACCACGTCAAGGGGTCACCGGTGAACCCGGACCGGATCTACGCCTCGCAGACCAGCGGCTGGTTCGGCCAGGTGATCCAGCGCTCGGACGACGGCGGCGAGAAGTGGGAGCCGGTAGGCAACGACTTCAGCTACGACGGCGTGCCCGGCGAGCACCAGTGGTACGACGGCTCGTTGCGGCCGTGGTCGTTCACCCGCGTGTGGCATCTCGAGCCCTCACTGCACGACGCCGAGACGGTCTACGCCGGCGTCGAGGACGCGGCTCTGTTCAAGTCCACCGACGGCGGCGCGGCCTGGACCGAGCTGTCCGGTCTGCGCAAGCACGACACCGGCCCGCAGTGGCAGCCGGGGGCCGGCGGGATGTGCCTGCACACGATCCTCCAGCACCCGAGCGATCCGGACCGTCTGTGGGTCGCGATCTCTGCAGCCGGCGCCTTCCGCACCGTCGACGGCGGCCAGACGTGGCAGCCGATCAACAAGGGCCTGCGCTCCGGCGAGATCCCCGATCAGGACTCCGAGGTGGGCCACTGCGTCCACCGGATCGACATGCACCCGTCCAACCCCGACGTGCTGTACATGCAGAAGCACTGGGACGTCATGCGCAGCAAAGATGGCGGCGACTCGTGGCAGGAGGTCAGTGGCAACCTGCCGACCGACTTCGGGTTCCCCATCTCGGTGCACGCGCACGAGCCGGAGACGGTCTATGTCGTCCCGATCCTGAGCGACTCCCAGCACTTCGTGCCCGACGGCAAGCTGCGGGTCTATCGCAGCCGCACCGGCGGCGACGAGTGGGAGGCGCTCACCAACGGACTGCCGCAGCGGGACTGCTACGTCAACGTGCTGCGTGACGCGATGGCAGTCGACTCTCTGGAGTCTTGCGGGATCTACTTCGGGACCTCGGGCGGGCAGGTCTACGCGTCGTCGGACTCCGGCGACAACTGGGCACCCATCGTGCGCGACCTTCCCGCGGTTCTCTCCGTCGAGGTTCAGACGCTGTCATGATCCGCGTCGTGCTTCCCGCGCACCTGCGCACGATCGCGCGGATCGACGGCGAGGTGCAGCTCGACGTCGCGGGCCAGGTCACCCAGCGGGCGGTGCTGGACGCACTCGAGGCGGAGTTCCCGAAGCTGCGCGGGACCATCCGCGATCAGGGGACCCAGCAGCGCCGCGCCTTCGTGCGGTTCTTCGCGTGCGAACAGGACGTGTCCCACGACTCACCAGACGAGCCGCTGCCGGACGCGGTCGCCAACGGGACCGAGCCGTTCATGGTCATCGGGGCGATGGCCGGCGGCTGATGCCGAGCCGGACCTGGGCGCGCGCTTCCGTCAGGCCACCGTGGCCAGGGCGAACGGGAGCACCGCCCGGGCACCGGCCGTCCGGAGCAGGGCACCCGCGACAGTGATCGTCCACCGCGAGTCGACCACGTCGTCGACAAGCAGCACCGGTCCGTCGATCTCGGCCAGCCGCGCTGTCAGCTCGGGGGGCACGGCGAACCGGTCGTGGACCGCCGCCAGCCGGAACGCGCTGTTGCCGCCCGGACCACCGGTCGGCGCACTGCTGGTCAGGGCGAGTGCCCCGAGGTCGGCCAATCGGCCGAGCGACGCGATCCCGGTGGCGAGCGAGGACACCAGGACCGGGCGCCGCAGCGACGGCATCGCGACCACCCCCACCGGGCGCTCGGCCCAGTCCCAACCGGCGAGGACCTCGACGCAGGCGGACAGCAGCCGCTCGTCCACCGGCTCGTCGGCGCTGCGCTCGGCGAGCCGTGCGCGCAGCCGCTGCCCCCACCCGAGATCGGTCATCCGGGCCACCACCCGACCCTCCTCGACCCGCTCGTCGGGCGCGATGCGACCGGTCCGCGGCACGCCGAGGCGGGCCATGCCGCCCGGCCACTGCTGGCGCGGCTCGACCGCGACGCCCACCTTGCGCAGGCTGCGGCCGGCGGCCAGAGCGGCGCCCTCCGGCACCGACGGGTCGAACCACTGCCCCGCGCACCGGTCGCAGCGGCCGCAGTCGGCCGCGCCCCGGTCGTCGAGCGCGGCCTGCAGGAAGCGCATTCGGCACCCCTCGGTGGCCTGGTAGTCGAGCATCGATGCCGCCTCGGCATCGCGGGACGCAGCCACCCGGCCGTAGCGCTCCTCGTCGTAGCTCCACCCCTCGCCCGTGGCGATCCAGCCACCGCTGACCCGGCGTACGGCGCCTTCCACGTCGAGAACCTTCAGCAACAGCTCGAGGCGAGTCCGTCGCACGTCGGCCACCGTCTCGAGGGCAGCAGTGGACAGCGGTCGGTCCGATCCGGCCAGCGCGGCGAGCACGGCCTCCGCGTCCGCCCGTCGCGGCATCGACGCGGTCGCGAAGTAGCGCCAGATCTCGTGGTCCTCGGGGGCCGGCAGCAGCAGCACGTCGGCCCGCTCGGTGGCCCGACCGGCCCGGCCCACCTGCTGGTAGTAGGCGACCGGAGAGGCCGGCGCACCGAGGTGGACGACGAACCCCAGGTCGGGTTTGTCGAAACCCATGCCGAGCGCGCTGGTGGCGACCAGCGCTTTCACGGTGTTGTCGCGCAGCGCCCGCTCCAGCTCGAGACGCTCGTCCGGGGCGGTCCGCCCGGTGTAGGCGCGTACCTGGTGGCCCGCCTCGCGCAGCAGCGCCGCGGTGTCCTCCGCCGCCGAAACGGTCAGCGCGTAGACGATGCCGCTGCCGGGGAGCTCGCCCAGCCGGGCGGTCAGCCAGCCCAGCCGGGCGTCGGCCGTCGGCAACGCGAGGACGCCGAGCCGCAGACTCTCCCGGGCGAGTGAGCCGCGGACGGCACGCACGGAGGCGCCGCCGGCGCCGAGTTGCTCGACCACGTCGGCCACCACCCGCGCGTTCGCCGTCGCTGTCGTCGCGAGCACCGGGCGGCCCGGTGGCAGCTCGGCCAGCAGGTCGCGGATGCGCCGGTAGTCCGGCCGGAAGTCGTGCCCCCAGTCGCTGATGCAGTGCGCCTCGTCGACGACGAGCAGCCCGGTGGCCTCCGCGAGCCGGGGCAGCTGCTCATCGCGGAAGCGGGGGTTGTTCAGCCGCTCCGGGCTCACCAGCAGGAGGTCGACCTCGTCCGCCGCGAGGGACGCAGTCACCGACGCCCACTCCTCGGCGTTCGCGGAGTTCATGGTCACCGCGCGCAGGCCCGCTCGTCGGGCCGCATCGACCTGGTCGCGCATCAGGGCCAGCAGCGGCGACACGATCAGCGTCGGGCCGCCGCCGCGCGCCCGGACCAGCGCCGTGGCGACGAAGTAGACGGCCGACTTTCCCCAGCCGGTCCGCTGCACCACCAGGACGCGCTCGCCGCCCTCGACCAGCGCGGTCACGGCCTCGAGCTGCCCGTCGCGGAACGCTGCTGCGGGATCGCCGACCAGCCGCGCCAACAGTGCCTGCGCCTCGTCGGCCAGCGCCGTCACGGGGGCGGGCGGCGGGGTCATGGCACCCACCCCACCACAGCTGGGCGACAACCCCGGCCGGCCGCCGTCTGGGCTACGAGTCCGCGGGCTGGCGCGCGGCGACGGCGAGGGCGGCCACCGCGGCACCGCGGGCGCCGGCCATGTCGAGGTGCGGGATCAGCTCCACGGTGGCGACCTTGCGCTGTTCCGCACGAAGGTGCGTCTCCTCGACGACCTTCTCCAGGAACCACGACCGGAAGCCCGACTCGGTCTCCAGCACGCCACCGCCCACGAAGTAGGCATTCGGGTCGGTGAACTGGGCGGCCAGCGTGAACAGCCGCCCGAGCGCCTGCGCCTGCTGCTCGAAGACGCGCAGGGCGAGCGGGTCGCCCGCGGCGGCCAGGCCGCGCACTGCCTTGGCCGCCTGGCTGCTCGGCATGCTGGCCAGCTCGTGGTCCGGGAATCGCGACAGCCAGTAGGGCAGCAGGTTGTTCAGGATCCCGGTCAGCGAGGCCACGCTCTCGGCATCGCCGACGTTGCCGCAGTTGCACCGCGGCACCGGCTGTCCGGGCTCGAGCAGGCCGTCCATCGGGATCGCCACGTGGCCCAGCTCGCCGGCCATGCCCGCCGCACCGCGGATGACCTGGCCGCGTTCCACGACGCCGCCGCCGAGCCCGGTGCCGACGATGGCCGAGATCGACCCCCGGCGCAGCGCATCGGTGCCGAAGTGCTCGTGGTGGGCGTAGAGGGCGGCCGCGTTGCCGTCGTTGTTGTAGACGACGGGCAGCCCGAGGCGGTCCTCCAACGCTCCCCGGACGTCGAAGCCCCACCACTCCGGGGCGGCGAAGTTCGTGGCGCCTAGCGAGGAGATGATCCCGTCGGCACTGGCCGGGCCAGGTGTGTCCAGGCCCACGGCGCGGACCGCGGAGCGCGGCGTACCGGTCACCTCGAGGACCGTACCCAGCGCCTCGACCATCGCCTCGACCGCGAGCTCGGTCCCTTCGGTGACCCGGCTCGGCACCTCGACGAGGTGGTCGACCATGAACTGTCCGGCCGAGGTCAGCACGGTCGCGTTGTTGCTGGTGCCGCCGTTGTCGATGCCGACGACCACCCAAGGCTGAACGGCGGCGGGTTCCGGTGCGCTCACAGCGCCAGCCTTCCACGGATCACCCGCGTGGGGCAGTGCACCGCGAGATTCGGTTCGCAACAACTATGGATTTCGGCGGCCCTGAGGGGCGACCATCAATCATGGGCGATGACGCCATGCAGTACGGGTTCGCCGGTGCCGCCCCGGGCCAGCCGTCCGGGCGCAGTCCCTTCCCGCCGATCGCGGACTACGCCTTCCTGTCCGACTGCGAGACCAACGCCCTGGTCGCACCGAGCGGTGCCGTCGAGTGGATGTGCCTGCCCCGGCCGGACTCACCGAGCATCTTCACCGCGATGCTCGACCGCGGCGCGGGTTCCTTCCGCCTCGGCCCGTACGACGAGATGGTGCCAGCCGCCCGCCGCTACTTGCCCGGCAGCCTGGTGGTCGAGACGACCTGGCAGACGCGCACCGGCTGGCTCCTCGTCAGGGATGCACTGTGCATGGGCCCGTGGCACAACGTCGACGAGCGGTCGCGGACCCATCGCCGGTCGCCGACCGACTTCGACGCCGAGCACTGCCTGCTGCGGACCGTGAAGTGCATGAGTGGAACCGTGGACCTGTCGATGAGCTGCGAGCCGAGGTTCGGCTACGGACGTCGTGAGCCGGAGTGGCGCTACGTCGGCGAGGGGTACGGGGAGATCGTCGCCACCGACGACGTGGACGAGATCGAGCTGCGGGTGATGACCGACCTGCGACCGGGCATCGAGGGCTCCGGTCTGCAGGCGCGGACCCGGATGACCGAGGGCGAGAGCAACTTCGTGGCCCTGTGCTGGTCACCGCTGCCCGGGCCGGGGACGCTCGAGGACGCCACCGAGCGGCTGCGCCGGACCCAGGAGTACTGGCGACAGTGGATCACCCTCGGTGACTTCCCGGACCACCCTTGGCGCAGCTACCTGCAACGGAGCGCGCTGACCCTGAAGGGTCTGACCTACGCGCCGACAGGTGCCTTGCTCGCCGCCGCGACGACGTCGCTGCCCGAGACGCCGCACGGAGAGCGCAACTGGGACTACCGCTATGCCTGGGTGCGCGACTCGACGTTCGCCTTGTGGGGCCTCTACACGCTGGGCTTCGACCGTGAGGCCAACGACTTCTTCTACTTCATCGCCGATGCCTGCCGGGACGGGCACGACCTGCAGGTCATGTATGGCGTGGGCGGTGAACGGGAGCTCGACGAGGAGTCGCTCCCGCACCTCTCGGGCTACGAAGGGGCGATCCCGGTCCGAATCGGCAACGGTGCCTACCGCCAGCGCCAGCACGACGTCTGGGGCGCGGTCCTCGACTCCGTCTACCTACACGCCCGGTCGCGCGACCAACTCCCCGAAGCACTGTGGCCCGTGCTCAAGCGGCAGGTCGAGTGCGCGGCGGAGCACTGGGAGGAGCCGGACCAGGGCATCTGGGAGGTCCGCGGGCAACCGCAGCATTTCGTGTCCAGCAAGCTCATGTGCTGGGTCGCGCTCGACCGCGGCGCCCGGCTGGCCCGCATGCACGAGGAACCGGAGTACGCCGACAAGTGGCAGTCGCTGGCCGACCAGATCCACCAGGACATCTGCGCCCGCGGCATCGACCAACGCGGCGCGTTCGTGCAGCGCTACGGGAGCACGGCGCTGGACGCGTCTCTGCTCCTGATGCCGCTGATGCGGTTCCTGCCCGCCAACGACCCGCGGATGCGCGCCACGGTGCTCGCCATCGCCGACGAGCTCACCGTGGACGGTCTGGTGCTGCGCTACCGCGTCGAGGAGACCGATGACGGTCTGACCGGCGAGGAGGGATCGTTCACGATCTGCTCCTTCTGGCTGGTGTCCGCGCTGGTGGAGATCGGGGAGCTCGACCGGGCCCGCAAGCTGTGCGAGCGGCTCCTTGCCTACGCCAGCCCGTTGGAGCTCTACGCCGAGGAGATCGACCCGCACAGCGGCCGGCACCTGGGTAACTTCCCGCAGGCCTTCACCCACCTGGCGCTGATCAACGCCGTCGTGCACGTGATCCGCGCCGAGCACAACGTCGGTGGCGCGGCCCCGAGCCCGGGCAAGCTGCACACCCACGACGAGTCCTTCGAGGACTGACCGGCGCCCTCACCGGTCCCGGCCCGGCGACGGGATACTTTCTTTGGGTGACCTTCCGCGTCAGCGCCGACGCCTACGGGCGCTTCATGGGACGCTTCTCCGAGCCACTGGCCGTGCAGTTCGCCGAGCTGGCTCATGTCCGGCCGGGTGACCGGGTGCTCGACGTCGGGTGCGGTCCCGGCGCTCTCACCGCGCAGCTGGTGGATCGGCTCGGCGCACCCGCCGTGTCCGCTATCGACCCCTCGCCCGAGTTCGTCGCGGCCGCCCGAGGCCGCTTTCCGGGTCTCGACGTCCGGGACGGCGCCGCCGAGAGTTTGCCCTTCGACGACGACAGTTTCGACGCCACCCTGGCCCAGCTGGTCGTGCACTTCATGGCGGATCCCGTCGCCGGACTGCGCGAGATGGGCCGGGTGACCAGGTCCGGCGGCCTCGTTGCCGCATCGGTCTGGGACCACGGCGGATCGGGTGGTCCGTTGTCGTTGTTCTGGCAAGCCGTCCGGGACATCGATCCGGATAACGTCGGTGAGCGGGAGCTGCCGGGGTCTCAAGAGGGCCAGCTGGCGGAGCTGTTCGAGCAGGCCGGTCTGCGGAGCATCGACCCGTCGAAGCTCACCGTCACCGTGCCCTTGGCCACGTTCGCGGACTGGTGGGAGCCCTTCACCTTGGGCGTCGGCCCGGCTGGCGACCACGTCGCGGGGCTCGACGACGTGGGCCGGGAGACGCTCCGGGCCCGGTGCGAGCAGCTGCTGCCCCCCGCGCCCTTCGAGGTGGCCGCATCGGCCTGGTGCGTGCGCGCCCGCGCCTAGTCGGGGCAGTGATCTGCGTCTCACCCCCTTGCTCTCATGCCTGTCTTAGGGACGGCGAGTCAGGGTCGGTCCATGCGACTTTCTCGGGCTGGACTGACGGGTGCCGTAGGCGCCGCCGCTGTCGTTGGCGTGTTGCTGCCGGCTCTTGCGGGATGTAGCAGCGGAGGCACCAAAGCGACCGGCTCCACAGTCTCGACGAGTGCGAGCTCGTCGGCGACCGCGTCCTCGTCGACGGCCCCCTCGTCGACGAGGGCGACGGTCAAGGCGGTCCCGGTGGAGAGCAACCCTCCGGGTGACATCCCCGACAACCTCGCGTTCGTCAGCTACACCAACCCCGCCGGTCACTACACCTTCACCCACCCGGAGGGCTGGGCGCAGACCGGGTCCGGGACGCACGTGCGCTTCACCGACAAGCTCAACGGCGTCGACGTCGACAGCGCCGCAGCCACCGCAGCGCCCACCGTTCAGTCGGCGAAGACCAACCAGGTACCGAAGCTGCGGCAGTCCGTCCCCGCCTTCGCGCTGCGCAGCGTCACAGCGGTCACGATGCCGGGAGGCACCGGCGTACGCATCGTCTTCCGGCGTAACTCCGATCCCGATCCGGTGACCGCGAAGGTCTACCGCGACGAGGTCGAGGAGTACCTCGTGTACGCCAGCGGCCGCCTGGTCCGGATGGACCTGTTCGGCCCCGTGGGCGCGGACAACGTGGACGCCTACCGCACGATGTCGAAGAGTCTGCGGATCCGATGACCGCCGCTCTGCTCGAGGCCCGCGGCCTGCATCGCTTCTATCGCCGCGGCGGCGAAGAGGTCGCTGCGCTGCGCGACGTGAACCTGTCGGTGCAACCCGGTGAGCTCGTCGCCGTCGTCGGTCCCTCGGGCTCCGGCAAGTCCACCCTGATGAACCTGCTCGCCGGTCTCGAAGATCCGGACGGAGGCAGCGTCACCCTGGCTGGACACGCGGTGAGCCACCAGCCGGCCAACAGCCAGGCCAGGCTGCGGGGACGCCTGATCGGCGTACTGACCCAGACGTCCGGGCTGGTCGAGCACCTCGATGTGCTGGGCAACCTGCGGTTGGCCGGCTCGTTCCGGCCGACCCGACCCGCCGCCGCTGACCTGGTGGGACTGCTCGACCAGGTTGGTCTCCGGCAGCGATCGTCGGCTCGTCCCTCCACCCTGTCCGGCGGCGAGACGGCCCGCGCGAATCTCGCGGTCGCGCTGGTCGGCAACCCCAGTCTGTTGCTGGCCGACGAGCCAACCGCCGAGGTCAGCCGCGTCGAGGAGACCGGACTGCTCGATCTGCTCCGGCGGATGCGGCCGCCCGAGGGCGCGACGGTTCTCGTCACCCATTCCCCGGCGGTGGCGCGAGCCGCTGACCGCGTCGTACATCTGCTGGACGGAAGGGTTCAATGACGGGCCACGACCAGACGGCCGAGCCGTTCGTCCGCGCCGAGTCCCTCGGCATGCGCTTCGGGCGAGCCGAGATCGTCAGCGACGTGAACCTGGCGGTGTACGCCGGGGACGAGATCGCCCTGACCGGCCGGTCGGGGAGCGGCAAGACGACGATCCTGCTCGCCCTGTCCGGCTTGCTCCGGCCGACGACCGGCCAGGTCTCATGGCCAGGACTCGGCTCTCGCCCCGGCATCCGCCGCAGCGAGATCGGGATGGTGTTCCAAGCGCCGTCCCTCATGCCCGAGCTGACGGCCATCGAGAACGTCACCCTGCCCCTGCGCCTGCGCGGGGTGAACCGACCGGAAGCTCATGTGGACGCGGTGACTGCGCTGACAGCAGCAGGGGTGCTCGAGATGGCGGATGCGCTCCCGACCCAGCTCTCCGGCGGTCAGCAGCAACGGGTGGCGATCGCGCGAGCACTCGCGGGCCGACACAAGCTGCTGCTCGCCGACGAGCCGACCGGTGCCCTCGACCGGGCCCACGCCCAGGAGGCCATCGAGGCGCTTCGGGCGGGAGTCGTGGCCGCGGGCGGCGCTCTCGTGCTTGCGACGCACGACCCGGAGCTGGCCGCCCTTCTGACCGACCAGCTGTCGGTCGCGGAGGGCCACCTGGCTGGGACGGCCATCCGATGAGGACGTTCAGGTGGCTCGGCGGACTCGTCCGATGTCGTCCGGTGGAGTTGCTCACGGCTGCGCTCAGCGTCGCGATCGCGGTCGGTTTCGTCGCCTCCCTCGGGGCCTTCGTCACCCAGAGCCGCGCCGGCCTGACCGTCCGAGCCTCGGCCTCGGTCCCGGTCGACTGGCAGGTCCAGGTCACCCCGCAAAGCGACCCCGCAGCCATCGCCCGGGTGGTGTCCACGCTTGGTGGCTTGCGAGCGAGTGAGCAGGTCACCTACGCACGCGTTGCCGCCTTGGAGTCGACCGGGCCCGGTGGCACTCGGCGTACCGGATCGGCGTACGTCGTGGCGCTGCCACCGGGTTACGCCACCTCCTTCCCCGGCGTCATTCGCCCGCTGCTCGGTGCGTCGACCGGCACCCTGCTCCTCCAGCAGACCTCCGCCAACCTGGCAGCGGCTCCGGGCGACACGGTAAAGGTGCAGGCGGGACCCAACCTCCGGCCGGTGACCGTTCAGGGCGTCGTCGACATGCCGGCCGAGGACTCGTTCTTCCAGGTGGTGGGACTGGCCCCGGGCGCGGGTGCCACCGCGCCACCCGACAACGTCCTGATCGTGCCACCGGACCGATTCGCTGCGCTGGTCGGGACGACGACGGTGATCCACCAGATCCATGTCGGCTTCCGGCACGACCATCTCCCGGCAGATCCGCAGACAGCCGCAACCGTCATCGACGGCCGGGCGAACCACGTGCAGGCGGCTGTCGTGGGCGGTGCGCTCGTGGGAAACAACCTCGGCGTCGCGTTGACCGGGGCCGGCGAGGACGCGCGGTACGCCGACCTGCTGTTCCTCCTGCTCGGCTTCCCGGGCTTCGCGCTCGCCGCGGTGGTCGCTGGCCTCGTCGTCGCCCTGCGCTCGGACCGGCGTCGGCGGGAGATGGCCCTGCTCCGGCTGCGTGGCGCGACGTCGCGGTCCGTCCTCGGCCTGATCGCGGGCGAGGCCGGGCTGACCGCCCTCGTCGGCGCTGTCCTCGGCCTGCCGCTCGCGATGCTGGCGGTTCGGCTGGCATTGCCCAGTGGGAGCACGCTCTCGACCCGCTGGGCGGTCATCGCCGTTGTCGGCGGCATCGTGCTCGCCGCCGCGACCCAGGCCCTGCCACAGCTCGGGCTGATCCGGGGGCAAGGCGCGGCAACAGTCGCCGCCGAGGCAGCCCGCGGCCCGCGGCAGCGCACGCCCTGGCCGCTGCGAGCCGGGCTCGACCTGATCCTGCTCGCGGGAGCGGCGTTGGCCTTCGCCTTGACCGCACGCAGCGGCTACCAGGTTGTGCTCGCCCCCGAAGGCGTGCCGACCACACAGGTGAACTACGCCGCGCTCGCCGGCCCGGCGCTGGCCTGGCCAGGCCTCGCGCTTCTCGTGTGGCGCCTGTCGGCCATGGCGCTCGGGCGGCGGACCGGTCGCTGGGCACGGCAGCGCCCGGGGGCTGCGCCGGAGCTCGAGGCCGCCGCGGTACGGCGGAGACGACAGGTCATCGCCCGTGGCGGTGCCGGACTCGCCATCGCCCTGGGCCTTGCCACGTCGACGGCGGTCTTCACCTCGACGTACCAGCAACAGTCGCGGGTCGACGTCGCGCTCACGGTCGGAAGCGACGTCAGCGTCGTCGAGCCGCCTGGATCGACGGTTGGCCCGGAGGGGGCGCGCAGCATCGCCCCTGTGCCGGGAGTTCACGCCGTCGAGCCCCTGCAGCACCGGTTCGCCTACGTCGGCCCCGACCTGCAGGACATCTACGGAGTTCGAGCCGCGTCGTTCGCCCGCGTCGGTCAGCTGGAGGATGCCTTCTTCCCGGGCAGCACCGTGTCCCGGACACTCCGTACGCTCGCGGCCACCCCGGACGGGGTCCTGCTCTCGGGCGAAACGCTGCACGACTACCAGCTGCACCCGGGCGACCTGATCCGGATCCGGCTGCAGAGCGGCACGGACCAGACCTACCAGCCGGTGCCCTTCCACGTGGTGGGCCAGGTCAAGGAATGGCCGACCGCGCCCAAGGACAGCTTCATCGTCGCCAACTCGGGCTATCTGGCCGCCAAGACCGGATCGAACGCCGTCGGGACGTTCCTCGTCTCGAGCCAGTCTCCGGCGACAACGGCTGCGGCCCTTCGAGCCCGGCTGCAGCGGACCGGGGCACAGGTCGAGGACATCAACTCGGCGCGCGCGAAGGTGGCCAGCGCGTCGGGACTCGCCGCGACCGATCTCGCCGGCCTGTCGAAGCTCGAGCTCGG
The DNA here is from genome assembly GCA_030841185.1 of Actinomycetota bacterium. Lineage (GTDB taxonomy): Bacteria > Actinomycetota > Actinomycetes > JACCUZ01 > JACCUZ01 > JAVEDB01. The sequence goes on along the minus strand of JAVEDB010000004.1, from coordinate 12,024 downwards.
TTTCGGGGTGCTGCTCGCCCTCGCCTGCTCGGCGCTGGCTTTGGCTGGCGGCATCCTCGAGCGGCGACGGGCCCTGGTGCTGCTCGGGGCGCTCGGGGCGACGGCCCGCCAGCGCGGCCGCTTCCTCACCGCGGAGGCGTGGGGGCTGGTGGTGTCCGGCGTTCTCGGTGGTGGGCTGATCGGGGCGTCGATCGCGTACTTGTTGGTCAAGGTGCTGACCGGGATCTTCGATCCGCCGCCGGCCAGCGCCAACGTCCCGTGGACGTACATCCTCACCCTGCTGGCTCTCGTGCTCGGCGTCACCGTGTCGATCGTGGCGGGCGTCGGTCGCCTTGTCGGACGGGCGGGGCCGAGCGCGCTGCGCGACCTGTGAGCTCTGGCCACGAGCTAGCGTCTCGGTGAGGAGGTCCTGCTCGTGAAACTGCTCGTCGTCGAGGACGACGTCCGGATGGCTGAGCTCCTCCGCCGCGGCCTGGCCCGCGAGGGCTGGGCGGTCGACGTCGCCGGGGACGCCGTCGACGCGCGGCACGCGGTGCTGAGCAACCCCTACGACGCCGTCGTCTGCGACGTCGGGCTTCCGGGAGGCGAGTCCGGGCTGGCCTGGTGCCGCTGGCTGCGACAGGAAGGGCACTGGGTGCCGGTCCTGATGCTGACGGCGCGGACCGATCTGCAGGACCGCATCGACGGCCTGGACTGCGGCGCCGACGATTACCTCGGCAAGCCGTTCGCTTTCGGCGAGCTCGCCGCCCGCCTGCGAGCCTTGCTTCGTCGCGGCGAGACCGAACGGCCACCAGTGCTGCGCAACGGCGACCTCGTTCTGGACCCGGCCGAGCACGGCGTGACGTGGCAGCACAGCGCCGTCGAGCTCTCCCCGCGCGAGTTCGCGCTGCTCGACTACTTCATGCGCCGGCCCGGCGACGTGCTCCGCCGCTCGGAGATCCTCGATCACGTGTGGGACTTCGCGTACGACGGCACCTCCAACGTGGTGGACGTCTATGTCGGATACCTGCGGACCCGGCTGGCGGATGCCGGTGCGCCGGCATTGATCGAGACCGTCCGCGGTGTCGGCTATCGCTTGACGGCACTGGCGTGAGGAGGTTCCCCTCGTCCCTGCGGGGGCGGCTCCTGCTCGGCGCCGTGTCCGCGGGGGCGGTCTTCGCCGTCGTCTTCGGCACCGTCGCAACCTGGCGCATCCACCAGCTGGAGGATCGCGCCGTCGGCACCGCGCTACGGAGCCGTCTCGACCTCGCGAAGGACGAGGTGCGCCCGGACGGGACGCTCAAGCCGCACCGCGGCAGCCTCAAGACCGACCTCGTGCAGGTGCTCGGTCCGGACGGGAGGGTCCGGGCACAGACAGCAGGGCTGACCGGTCTCGGGCCGCTGCTGCCGAGCGCCGACGTGCAGGCGGCAGGTCCGGACGGCGTGCGGGTCAGCCGATCCTTCCAGCAGCCCGACACCGACCTGGCGGTGCTCGGAGTGCCGCTGGCACTGCCCGCTCAGGGCAACTTGCCCGCGGCTACCGGGGCGCTGGTGGTGGCCGTCGACGTGGAGGGCTTCACCGCCACCCAGACCGATCTGCTGTGGCTGCTGGTCATCGGTCTCATCGCGGTGGTGTCGACCATCGCGCTGCTCTGCTGGGTGCTGACCGGCCGGGCGCTGCGCAGCGTCACCCGGCTCACCGAGGAGGCCGAGGGCACCCGGACGAACTCCCTCGCGGGTGGGCTGCCCGTACCGACAGGCGACACCGAGCTGGCGCGGCTCGTCACCGCGCTGAACCGGATGCTGAGCCGACTGCACGAGGCCCACCTGCGCGAGCTCACCTTCGCGGCGGACGCGGGCCACCGTCTGCGTACACCGGTCGCCACCCTGCGCGCCGAGGCAGAGCTCGCTCTCAGCGAGAACGACCCGGACGAGAGGACTGCCGCCATCCGGCGCATCCTCGGCGATGCCGACCAGCTGACACACGTCGTTGACCGGGTGCTGGCGCGGAGTCGGCCGCGGGGAGAAGGCTCCGTGTCCGTCGGTGCGACGCTCGGTGCGGCCGAACCACGCTGGCGACGACAGGGCGCCGTGAACGGCGTCCACGTCAGTCTCGAGGTCGACGCGCTCGCGGTCGCCGCGACCGGCCCCGCCGAGATCGTGGACGTCGTCGACCCTCTCGTGGAGAACGCGGTGCGGCACAGCGTGCGCGGCAACCGGGTCACAGTTGAGGTCGGCATCGGCCGAGATCCCGACGAGGTGATCGTCGACGTGACGAACGTCGGGGCCGGCATACCGGCATCGCTCGAACCGCACGTCTTCGACGCCTGGGTGAGCAGCCGGGACGCGAGCGTTGCTGGCGGCCTCGGGCTCTGGCTGGCCCGGGAGACCGCCCGCGACGTCGGTGGCGACGTCACGCTCGTCCAGAGCGCAGCGGATGCCACCACCTTTCGGGTCCGGTTGCCCTGCGGGTCGCGGCGCGCCGGCTGAGCGTCACTTCTGCGACGCGTCGTCCCCTGGTGGGTCGGCCTTGGGCAGCGTGACGACGGCCCGCAGGCCCGGACCGGCATCCTCGAGCACGATCGAGCCGCCGGCGGACCGCATGACCTGATGCACGATGGCGAGACCCAACCCGCTGCCGCCGGAGTACTGCGAGCGTGACTCGTCCAGCCGGGTGAATCGCTGGAAGACCCGGTCCCGCTCACCGACCGGGATCCCCGGTCCGTCATCGCTGACCGAGAGAACCGCCCAGCCGTGACCGTCGCGCACCTCGACCGTGATCAGCGAGGTCGCATGGCGGTCGGCGTTGCTGAGCAGGTTGTCGATCACCCGCGCGGCCGCATCGGGATCGACCAGGGCGAGCACTGGGTCGTCGGGCGGGACGAGGTGCACCTTGTTGCGCAACGCCATCCGCGTCACGCCGGCGGTGGCGACCGCCCTCAGGTCTGTCGTCCGGGCGTTTTTCGCAGCCCCGTGGCCGTCGTCGAGCCGGGCCAGCACCAGCAGGTCGTCGACCAGCCGGGTGAGCCGCTGCAGGTCCTCGAGCACACCGGCCGAGATCTCGTCCCACTCCGCATGGCGAGGATGGGCCCGCCCGACCTCGAGCTGGGTGCGCATCGATGCCAGCGGGCTGCGCAGCTCGTGCGCCGCGTCCGCGACGAACGCCCGGTTGCGGGCGCTGCCGGCGGCCAGCCGGTCCAGCATGTCGTTGAGGGTCCCCGCCAACCGGGCGACCTCGTCTCGCGTTGGCGGCACCGTTAGCCGGGTCGTCGCACCGGCCTCGGTGATCTCGCTGGCGCCACGCCGCAGCGACGCGACCGGCCGGAGCGCCGCCCCGACCAGGAACCAGCACGCTGCGGAGAAGGCGGCGACCAGCAGCGGTACGCCGATGCCGAACACCCACGTCACGATCCGCAGGCTGTGCGCCGCCTCGGTACTCGACACCGCGACCAGGACCGTCTGGCGGTCCGACGTGGGGCCGGCAACGGTGGCAACCACCCGAAGCGTGTCCTCGACACCGATGCGCGAGCCGGGCACGATCTGCGTCTTTCCGCGCCGCGCGTCGGCCAGCGCACCACCGGAGAGCACCGGGACGAGTGCGTCACCACCAGGGGAGGCGGCGCGTACCCGGCCTTGGTTGTCGACCACCTGGACCAGGACGGTGCCTCCGGCGACCGGCACGCTGCGCGGGAGCGTGCGGTTGTCGACGAGGGTGGCCACGTCACGGGCGCGTTGGCGGGCCGAGTCGTCGAGCGTGCTGAGCAGGGCGTATCGGAGCGACAGCAGCAGGCCGAGGGCCCCGATCACGAGCACCACGGCCACCAGCCCCGTCGCGGCAAGGGTCAGGCGGCCCTGGACCCCGACCCGGCGTCGCCCCGGGCCGGCCGGGTCGGTGCCCGGCTCAGCCACCGTCCGCTGCCAGTCGGTAGCCGGCTCCGCGGATCGTCTGGAGGGAGGTCCGGCCGAACGGTTCGTCGACCTTGCGGCGCAGGTAGCCGACATAGACCTCGACGACGTTCTCCGCGCCGGAGTAGTGGCTGTCCCAGACATCGGTGAGGATCTGCGACTTGGGCACCACCTGGCCCCGGTGGCGCATCAGGACCTCGAGAACAGCGAACTCCCGCCGGGTCAGGGCGATCTCCTGCTTCCCCCGGTGGACCGTGTGGCTCGCCGGATCGAGCGTCAGGTCCCCGGCGGTGAGGACCGCTGGGCGGTCTGGCGCGCCGCGCCGCAGCAGGGCACGCAGATGGGCGACGAGGACGACGTAGGAGAACGGCTTGGTCAGGTAGTCGTCGGCGCCGATGTCGAGCCCGTCCGCCTCGTCGTACTCGCCGTCCTTGGCCGACAGCATCAGGACGGGCACCCAGTTGCCTTCGTGCCGCAGCTGCTGACAGACGCGGTAGCCCGACAGGCGCGGCAGCATGACGTCGAGCACGATCGCGGCGTAGTCGCCCTCGCGTGCGCGGTGCAGGCCGTCCTCGCCGTCATGAGCGAGATCGACTGTGAACCCCTCGGCCTGCAGCCCCCGACGCAGCGCCTGGGCCAGGCGCACCTCGTCCTCGACGACCAGAAGCTTCACTCTCCTACCCTGCCTTGTCGCGGCGACTTCTGCGCTGAGAGCGCCCTTAGCCTCTCTCAGCGTGCCCACAGGTGCGGCGATGCAGACTGGGGCCCATGACATCTGAAGCCCCCCGTCGCAGCCGTCGCCCGCTTGCGTGGGCCGCGCCTGCCGCCGGTCTCGTCATCGTGGCGGCAGCAGTGACCGTGCCCATGGTCGCGAGTGCGTCGCCTTCGCTCCCCACCCGGACAGCGGCCCAGCTGCTCGCGTCGGTGGCTCAGTCGTCGGGGACGCCCCTCTCCGGCACGGTCGTGGAGACCGCGCGCCTCGGCATCCCCGCGCTGCCCCAGGCCGAGGGTGCGGCGATCTCGCCCACCGCGCTGCTGGCCGGCTCGCACACGGCGCACGTCTGGTACGACGGTGCCGACAAGGCCCGCATCGCCCTCGTCGGCCCGCTCGCGGAGACCGACTTCGTCCGCAACGGTCGCGACGTGTGGATCTGGACCAGCGGCGCGAACACGGCGCAGCATTACCAGCTGCCGGCGGCCAAGCCCGGAAGCGCGGCCGCGGCTCCGGGAACCGCTGAGTCGGTGACGCCGCAGAAGGCGGCCGCCCAGGCGCTAGCTGCCGTCGACCCCACCACGAAGGTCACCGTCGACGGCACTGCTTCGGTCGCCGGCCGCTCGGCGTACGAGTTGGTCCTTGTTCCCAAGGACACCCGATCTCTCGTCGGCGACGTGCGGATCGCGGTCGACAGCAAGACCGGCGTCCCTCTGCGCGTCCGGGTGTACGCGCGGGGAACGCACACGCGGCCGGCATTCGAGACGACGTTCACGTCGGTGTCCCTGCGCAAGCCCGGCGCTGCCGTGTTCCGGTTCTCGCCGCCGCCCGGCGCCAAGGTGACCAACTCCGGCACTCCCGGCGGAGCCAGGAAGCCAGATGCCAAGGCCGGTGCACCCGACAAGAGCGCCCCCAAGGTGATCGGAACCGGCTGGACGGCTGTCGTCGAGCTCTCTGGCGTCTCGCTCCCCACGAGCTCGCCGACTGGCCGGGACAACAGGGGGTCGGCGAGCGACCAGCTGGGCGCGCTCCGTAAGGCGATGACGCCGGTGCAGGGTGCCTTCGGCAGCGGCCAGGTCCTCCGGACGAAACTGGTGAGCCTGCTGCTGCTCGATGACGGCCGCCTCTTCGTGGGCTCGGTGACCCCTGCGGTGCTCGAACAGGCCGCCGCCAAGTGACGGCACAGGTGGGAGTGGTCGAGGAGGCACCCAGTCGATCCACCGATGAGACCGCCCTGCCCGCGATCAGCACGGCCGGTCTGACCAAGCGGTTCCCCGGCGGTCAGGTCGCGGTGAATGGTCTCGACCTCCTCGTGCCACAGGGCGCGATCTACGGTTTTCTCGGACCGAACGGTTCAGGGAAGACGACGACCATTCGGATCCTCCTCGGCCTCGTCGCCGCGACCTCGGGCACGCACGAGCTGCTCGGTCAATCGATGCCGCGCGAGGGTGCCGGGGTGCTGCCCCGTGTCGGAGCGCTTGTCGAGGGTCCCGCGTTCCACCCGTACCTCAACGGCCGGGACAACCTGCTGCGTCTGGACGCCGCGGACCGCACCGTCGCAGGAAAGCAGGCGCGGGCCCGGGTCGAGCGTGCCCTCGAGGCGGTCGGGCTCACGGCCGCGGCCACCAAGCGCTACCGCAAGTACTCCCTGGGGATGCGCCAGCGGCTGGGCCTCGCCGCGGCCCTGATGCGGCCCCGGGAGCTGCTCATCCTGGACGAGCCGACCAACGGGCTGGACCCCCAGGGGACGCGGGAGGTGCGCCACCTCCTGCGCGAGGCGTGCGAGCAGGGCTCGACGGTGTTCGTCTCCTCGCACCTGTTGAGCGAGGTCGACCAGATCTGCACCGACGTCGGGGTGATGAGCCGGGGCAGCCTCGTCTTCCAGGGCTCGCTGCCCGAGCTGCGGGCTGCTGCCGGCGTCCGGGTGCGGGTCGAGACGTCCCGTCCCGAGGCAGCCGCGGAGGTGCTCGTCCGTCTGGGGACCGGTCGGCCCGAGGTGCAAGCCGGTTCGGTCATCGCGCCGCTCGGCGCCGTGGCCAGCGAACGCGTCACGGCCGAGCTCGTCGCGAGGGACATCGACGTCCGCCAGCTCATCGTCGAGTCGCCCGGCCTCGAGGACATGTTCGTCGCGCTGACCGGAGAGGGTTTCGATGTCGACGAGTAGCCCCACGATGGAGCTGCCCAGCGCCGTCACCTCCAGCGCCGGCGAGCCACGCCGATCCCACGTCGACCTGCGGTTCTTCCGCTCGGAGCTTCGCCTGGTACTGGGCCGCAGGCGGAACATCGCGTTGGTCGGGGTGCTCAGCTGCTTCCCGATCCTCATCGGTACCGCCGTGCGGCTGTCGCCGGCGAGCAACGGGGACGGGCCGCCGTTCCTCAGCGACATCACCGACAACGGTCTCTTCCTCGTCTTTGCCTCCCTGACCGTGCTGCTGCCGTTCTTCCTGCCGCTGGCGGTCTCCGTCGCGTCAGGGGAGTCGATCGCCGGCGAGGCCAACATCGGGACGCTCCGGAACCTGCTCGTCGTACCCGTGTCCCGAACGCGTCTGCTGCTGGTGAAGTACGCCGCATCGGTCGTCTTCGCTTTCGTGTGCGTCGCGACGGTTGCCCTCGTCGCCGTGATCGTGGGCCTGCTGTTGTTCCCGCACGGGGACGTCACGCTGCTCTCCGGTACGACGGTGTCCTATCCGCAGGCCCTGTGGCGCGCGCTGCTGGTCCTGCTCTACGTGACGCTGATGCTGGCTGGCGTGTGCGCGGTCGGCATCTTCATCTCGACCCTGACCGAGGTGCCGATCGGCGCCATGGCCGCAACAGCGATGCTGATGATCGTCAGTGAGATCGCCGACAACATCCCGCAGATCGCCCCGATCCACCCCTACCTGCTGTCGCACCCGTGGCTGAACTTCGGCGACCTGCTCCGGTCTCCCATCTCGTGGCACGGGTTGCAGAGCGGGGTGCTCACACAGCTCGCCTACCTGGCCATCTTCCTGCCACTCGCCTGGGCGCGGCTGCAGACGAAGGACATCACGTCCTGACCGCCGGCTAGCCCTTCGCCTCGAGCACCGCCATCCGCGACTTCGTGTGTACGACGTTCGTCAGGTGCAGGCCGGCCGCCTCGAACAGAGCTGCGAACTCCTCCTCGCTGCGTTCACGTCCACCCGGCATCACCAGCATGTTGATGTCAGAGAACGCCGCGTCGACCTCGTGACCGAGTCGACCGATGACGGTCTCGACGACGAGGACGACACCGTCGTCGTTCAGGGACTTCCGACAGGTGCGCAGGATCTCGATGCACTCGTCGTCCTCCCAGTCGTGCAGGATCGACTTCAGGATGTGGGCATCGGCCCGCGGCACCTCGTCGAAGAAGCTGCCGCTGGCGGTAGACCAGCGGGACGCCACCGATTCCGAGGCACCGGGTGTGGGCGCCTGGGCCACCACTCCGGCCTGGTCGAACACGATGCCGTGCAGCTCAGGGTTCCGATCCAGGATGGCCTCGAGCAGGCTGCCTTGCCCGCCGCCGACGTCGACGAGGGTGGACAAGCCGGAGAAGTCGTACGCCGAGGCGACCGCGTCGACGACGAGCGACGTGAGCGCAGTCATGTTGTCGTTGAAGATCTCGTTGTGCTCCGGCTTGGCCAGGCGGTGCGTCCAGACGTCCACGCCGTTCACAGCTCGGAACGCGTTCTCGCCGGTGCGAACGCTGTGACCGAGGTGTCCGTATGCCGCCCACAGCGCCGGGTCGGTCAATGTCCTGGCCAGAGGTCGCATGCTCGATGGCACGTCGGAACGAAGGCCCTCCCCCAACTCGGTGTTGGCGTACGAACCGTCCGGCTGCTCGGCGTACACACCAACCGTCGCAAGCGCCCGCAGCAAGCGGTTCAACGTGTCGGCGTCTGCGGATACCGCCTCGGCAAGGTCGGCGACCGTGCGCGGCCCGTCAGCCAACTGGTCGGCGAGCCCGAGGTCTGCCGCGACCATGATTGCGGCGGAAAGACGAAACCCGGTAATCATCAGGCGGAGCTCATCACGGTTCACCATGGGCCGATTATGGGGCGCTGAGCCCGCTGGGTCGGGCGAACGGCAGTACTGTGATCACGGCAAGCCGCCTTCTCCAGGGAGGCCTGGATGGCACACGCCGAGCAGACGGTTACGGTCCCGCAGCCCATCACCGCGGTGTTCGACTTCCTGGCTGACGGTGTCAATGACCCGAAGTGGCGCCCGGACGTGACGAGCATCCGCTACGTGTCCGGTGAGGGCGTCGGATCGCTGTATGCCCAAACGATGAGGGGGCCTGGCGGAAGGTCGATCCCCGGTGACTACCGGGTGACCACGTTCCAGCGACCAACGCGGTTGGAGTTCGAGGTTGTCGCAGGGCCGGCCCGGCCGACCGGATCCTTCGCCTTGAAGGAGGTCGACGCCACGACGACAGAGCTGACGTTCACGATGGATCTCAGGCCACGCGGGCTCATGGTCCTGATGACTCCGATGATCAACAAGCAGGTCAAGACCGAGGTGGCCAACATCGCCAACGTCCCGGCAGCGATGGCCTCCTGAAGCGGCGGATGTCACCGTCCACGTAGCGGCTGCCACGGCAGCGTGAGTACCAGGCGTCGAGAAATACATTGCTCAGTCACGGCGCGCAGGCGGATCGCGTTGGCTTCAGAAACCCAGGTGTAGGTCGCCCCCGACACACACGCGAAGTTGAAGGCGACGGCGGGGTCCTCATCGTGCACGAGCAGCCTGTGCCCGCCTTTCGCAACCGAAACTCGCTCCACGATGCGGTCGCCCGACCGACCGACCGGCTCGAAGGTGAGCGTCGTGGCAGTGACCGTCACCGTCCAGGGTCCAGACGGGACCTGGGCGGCGGTTGCGACCGAGCCCGGCACGACCAGCGTCCACCGGCCGCCGAGCGGGCCAGCCGACGCGACCTGGGCCGTCTGGCGGTCTGGGCCAGCCGCTCGCACGAGCACAGCCGAGACGAGCGAGAACGTCGCAAGGACGGCAAGGGCACTACCGGTGGCACGCAGCGCGCGCCGGCGCCGACCACGCCGAAGGGCGTCAACCACCGCGGGCGGCCGAACTCGTGTCGCGTTGAGATGGTCCGCTGCCTGCCTGGCTTGCTGCTCGAAGTCCATCACTGTCACCTCATCGGCCATTCATGCCGTGGAGGCGCCAGAGGACGCCGCCTAGCAGCAGCGCCCGATCAACGCAGGCGTCGGAGACGACGGTGAAGCGCAGCAGGTAGTGCACCGCGTCGTAGGACCAACGGTAGGTACCTGGCCCGGAGCAACCCATCGGCACCTGCGGCCCCGGCTGCCCCGAGCTCGGGAGTGGCGCCGGTGTGGTCGTGGCGACCAGCGTGTGCACGCCGTGGGCATGCATGCCGGAGGTGTAGATCGTCTCGTTGCTGAAGTTGAGCACCCCGAACCCACCGTCGGCACGGACATTGAGCACGAGCGAACCCGCCGGCATTCGCGGTGAGCGACTGACCGCGGCTTGCGCCGGCCGCATGACGCCGTCGAAGCGACCCTGCACGTCGATGGGGACTGTCGCGGGTGTGGGGCTCGCCGATGGTCCTGGTGCACTCGTCGTGACGGGTGCATCCGAACTCGTCAACGTTCCCTGGCATGAAGTCAACACCAGGGCCACGGCGACCGCTGCGATCGTTGCTCTCGTCATCAACTCCCGCTCCTCGATGTGCCCGCTACTGCGCTAGCAGCCCCGAGCCGCCGAGCCAGCGAGGCTCGCGCCTTCGACAGAGACGCCTTCACCGAACCCTCGCTGATTCCGAACATCTCGCCGATCTCCGCGAGGGACATGTCAGCGGCGTAGTGGAGCGCAACCACCTGTGCCTGCCGTGCGGGCAGCCGCCGGACGAGCCGCCAGAAGTCAACGGCATCGGCGGGCATCTCGACCGCGATCCGCTGGCGGGAGACGAGACGCGCCAATGCCCGCGCCTCAGCCGCCCGCCGCCGCAGGAATGACACGGACCGGTTGGCGACGATGCGTCGTACCCAGCCCAGCGGCGAGTCCAGCGTTCCTATCCGGTCCCAGTCCTGGTGCGCTGCGTAGAGGGCATCCTGGACGACGTCCTCCGCCGCGGACCGGTCGCCGACCAGGCCGGTCGACAGCCGCACGAGAGCCGCATAGTTACGGAGGAAGAAGGCGTCAAAGGACTCGGCGACGTCAAGTCGAGCGACGTCGACCCAATCCGCGTCATCGGCCTCACTCACGCAGCTCCCCGGGGCAACCCCTCGCGAGGAGCCTAGGGCAGCTGGTCCACGCACGAGATGAGTCCTGGGAAACCGCCCTGCGTGGGCCGGTCCGCCGCCATCGTCGAGACCAGCTGGCCCTGCGTGACACCCAGGGAGTCGGCCAGCGGCTTGATGAACTCGTGGCCGACGACCCCCATGTTCGGGTTCGCGGCGCTGGCCAGATAACCCTGACAGCTCGCGTGCTCGTTGGGCAGCTGCGCCCCGAGGGCGAACGCTGGCGTCGTTCCCCCGCCGATCCCGATCAGGCCCGCAAGGGCCACTGCCGTCGCTGCCCGTCGTGCTGCACTCATCACGTCCTCCTCGAGTCGACCTTGTGAGTTGGACTCGCACCGGACGGTCCCGCAGGTTTACTCGCGGACAGCGGATGCCGGCACGAGCGGGCGCGGGGCACGTTCGGATCACCTCGTGGGCAAGAGCCGGCGAGGGGAATCGAACCCCTAACCTCCCGATTACAAGTCGGGTGCGCTGCCAATTGCGCCACGCCGGCAGGAATGGCTCAGCAGGCCAATCCTAGGTGGCAGGTCCAGGCGTCTCGGGCGGCGCGAACACCACGGCCACCCGCAGGTCCTCCGAGATGTCGACGAAGCTGTGGGCCAGACCCGCCGGCACGAAGGCCACGGAACCCGGCGCTACCTCAGTCCGGGTGCCGTCGACATCCAACACGGCCGAGCCACTCACCACGACGTACACCTCGTCCTCCGCATGCGGCTGCTGGCCGTCGTCCGCACCCCGATCGAGCGCGTACACGCCCGCACTCAACGCGCCGGACCTGACCACCTCCCGCCACGGCCGCGCCTCCACATCGGCGGCAGCCACCACCATCGGGTCGGCCCGCACCGGCGAGATCCCGTGCGTCGGCCAGAAGGGCCACTCCTCGAACCGCGTCGCCCTCCCCTCGTCGTCGAACCGCACCACCCACAGATCGAGGTACTCCTGCCGCACCGGCTCCCCATGCGTCACCGCAACTCGGGCAACACCAGTCCCGGTGGAGATCGCCACGACGTCCGCCTGCATCGAGAAGGCCTCGTCGGGACCGTCGCGACCTTCCTCCCAGAAGCGTTCGATCGCGGGGAGGCCCACCAGGGGTTCGGCGTACGGCGACACGAGGTACGCCGCGGCGGGGCTGAACAACTCGGCCAGCATCGCGGTCCC
>JAVEDB010000270.1 GCA_030841185.1 Actinomycetota bacterium | reverse complement strand
CGGTCGGGCTCGACGTACGGGCAGCGCGGGTCGAACAGGGCGCACCGGGGACCACCTCCGTGTGGGTGGATCCCCTGGTCAGGGGCCAGGCGTCGCAGGGGTTCGGTACGGAGATCCAGGTGGACCGGGCCGGCGTGGTGTCCGGGTCCGGCTGGCTCGGCGCCCCGGTGCCCGGTCGCCGCTACCCCGTCATCAGCGCCCGGGAGGCGCTGCGTCAGCTGGAGTCGATGCCGATGCCGATGCTCGCCTGTGCCCAGAGCGAGCCGGCTACTACCGCGATGCCGCTCTGTGGCGGCGTCCGGGAGGTGACCGGAGCAACGTTGGGACGGACCCTGCAGTGGGACAACGACCGGCCCGTCCTGGTGCCGTCCTGGTTCTTCAGTGCTCCCGGGACGTCGGTGCCGGTGGCTGTGGTCGCGATCGACCCGGCGTACCTGGCCGCACCCCACTCGCAGGTCGACCCGGGATCGAGTGGGTCCGGCAGCAGCGAGCCCGGGGCGCCCGGCACCGGAAAGCCAGGAGTTCCACAGCCCACCGGGGTTCCGCCGGCGCAGCCCAACTCACGGTTCGACTCGGTGGCCCCCACCAGCGGCGGCACGGCGCTGACCGTGGGCTTCACCGGTGGCGTCGAGTCCTGCTACCACTACCGGGTGGTGGCGAAGGAGTCGAGCGACCGGGTGGCGCTGGTCCTCGTGGAGGATCGGAGCACCGGCGTGTGCGACGACATGGCACAGATCTACCGGCGGACCGTGCTGCTGGACCACCCGCTGGGCGCGCGTCAGGTGGTCGACGGCGGGACGGGCCAGGTCCTCTACCCGGTGCCGGCGGTGCGGTGACCGGGGGCGGCCGCTAGGTCTAGCTCAGTGGAACGAGTCGCCGCAGGCGCAGGACCCACCGGCGTTGGGGTTGTCGATCGTGAAGCCCTGCTTCTCGATCGTGTCCACGAAGTCGATCGTCGCGCCGCCGAGATAGGGCGAGCTCATCCGGTCGACGACGACGCCGACCCCACCGAAGTCCTTGACCACGTCACCGTCGAGCGACCGCTCGTCGAAGAAGAGCTGGTAGCGCAGACCTGAGCAGCCGCCCGGCTGCACGGCCACGCGCAGGTTGAGGTCGTCGCGGCCCTCCTGCTCGAGCAGGCTCTTGACCTTCGCCGCGGCGGTATCGGTCAGCACGATGCTCTGCTGGGTGGTCTGGTCCTGGACGGTCATCTGGATGCTCCCGCTGTGTCGACTGTCGGCGTCTGGGCGAACATTGCTTGCCGGCCCGTCATTCCCCTCCGTCCATGGTGACACATCTCAGCCGGACCAGGTGTGGGCCACGCGTGCGGCCAGGGCCGCGAGGGCAGCCGCGGGATCGGTGGCTGCCACCGCGGTCGGGCCGTCCTCCACGGCGTAGGCCGCGTCGATGCCCGCATTGGCCAGCTCGCGGCGGCCCACCTCCACGCGGCCGGCCAGCACGATCACCGGCCGGCCGGAGGACTGGGCCGCCCGGGCGACACCGGACACCACCTTTCCGCGCAGCGACTGCCAGTCGAAGGCGCCCTCACCGGTGATCACCAGGTCCACGGTCGCCGCGCGCTCGGCGAACCGGGTCGAGTCGAGGACGAGCTGTGCCCCGGGTACCCGCTCGGCACCCAGCAGCAGCAGGCCGAAGCCGAGCCCTCCGCCGGCCCCGGCTCCCGGCCGCACGGCCAGGCCCCCGTCCGTCGCGGTGGACCAGACCCGCATCGCGACCTCGAGAGCGTCCCGGCCGGCGCGGTCCGCACCCTTCTGCCTCGCGTAGCCCAGTGCGGCGCCGTCCGATCCCATCAACGGACCCCCGACGTCGGTGCACGCCACGATCTCGAGGCCGGCGACCCGACTCCGGGCGGGCTCCAGCTCCACCCGGTCGACGGCGGCCAGCGCCCCGCCGCCTCTCGACAGCGTCTCCGCTGGTTGCGCGCCAAGAGCGGCGAGCATCCCGGCACCCCCATCTGTGCTCGCCGTCCCGCCTACCCCGACGACGGCGCGACAGCAGCCGGCGTCCCGGGCGGCCAGGAGGAGCTCTCCCACGCCGTACGAGGTGGCGCGCAGCGCGTTGGTCTGCACCTGGTCGCGGGGGACGAGGTGCAGACCGCAGGCGTGGGCCGACTCGAGGTACGCCGTGGTGATCCCGTTCTCCTCACGCACGAGCAGCGGGGCGGTGACCCGGTCACCCAGCGGGCCGGCGACCGGCGCCTCGCGGACCTCGCCGCCGATCGACGCGCGGAGGACGTCGAGGAAACCCGGTCCGCCATCGGAGAGCGGTGCCAGCTCCAGCTCGTCGCCCGGCGCCGTCGCGAGCCAACCGTCGCGGATGGCCGCGGCGGCCTGGGCGGCGGTCAACGTCCCGGCGAACTTGTCCGGTGCCACGAGGATCCGCATGCCGCCCATTTTCCTCATGATCGTGAAAGATCCCCTTTCACGGGGAGGGGGCTACAGGCCGGGGGCGCCCCAGACCGGGAACCACCGCGCCAGGTCCTGCTCGACGCGCAGGTCATTGGCGAGCACACCCCTGGCCTGCAGCTCGAGTGGGTTGTCGCGTTGCTGGTCGCCGGTGGGCGCGAACGGGTAAAACGTGCCGCGCTTGTAGAGGTAGACCAGCCCGAACCGCTGGTTGGCCGGTCCGGTGAACCCGACGAGTGAGCACAGCAACGTCGGGCCGAAGCCGTTGTCCTGCAGCGTCGAGTTGACGGCGTGCAGGTCGGTGACGAGGCCGGAGAGGTCCGTTGCTTCCCGGCTGACCAGCAGCCAGGTGTAGCCGTACTGGTCGACGGAGCGCTCGACCTTAGGCCCGGCATCGGCGTCGAGCAGCTGCTGGATGTCCGTCGCCACCGACGCGAAGGCGCCGCCCTCCGCCGCCCGGAAGCAGACCGAGCCGAGGCCGGTGGGCCGCAGCCCCATTGCGGACTCCAGCGTCAGCGCCGCGTCGGGGACCGCGAACAGCTGGTCGAGGTCGGGCTGCACCGGCTTGCTCCGGCCGAGTACGCGGTCGAGCCAGGCCATCAGGTGGGTGCCGCCGTCACCCTGGCTGACCGAGCTGGGCCGAGATCCGGCTCAGCTGCTCGAGTCGCCGCTCCATCGGTGGATGGGTGGAGAACAGGGACGAGAGGCTGAACCCGGGAGCAATCGCCGGCGCGAAGAAGAACGCGTTGAACGGCTCGGCCTGGCGCAGGTCGCGGACCGGGATGCGGGCCATCTCGCCGCTGATCTTCACCAGGGCGCTCGCGAGCTCCGACGGCGCCCCGGTGAGGAAGGCGCCGGCTCGGTCAGCTGCCAGCTCGCGATAGCGCGACAGGGCCCGGGTGAGCAGGAACGACAGCGCGTAGACGACGACGCTGACGAGGGTGATCACGAGGACGACCGGAGCACCGTTGTTGTTGTTGTTCCGCCGACCACCCATGCCGCTGAACAGCGCCATCCGGGTCAGGAAGCCGGCGAGCACGCCGACGAACGACGCGATCGTCATGACAGTCACGTCGCGGTGCGCCACATGCGAGAGCTCGTGGGAGAGCACACCCTCGAGCTCGGTCGGTGACAGGCGGGCCATGATGCCGGTGGTCGCGCAGACGACCGAGCGCTTCGGAGTGCGGCCGGTTGCAAACGCGTTGGGCACGTCGGTGTCGGCGATCGCGACCTTGGGCTTGGGCATGTCCGCAAGGGCACAGAGCCGGTCGACGATGGCGTGCAGCTCAGGAGCCTCCTGCGGCGAGACCTCGCGGCCACCCATCGAGTACAGCGCGACCCGGTCGCTGAAGAACCACTGGGCGACGAGGAACCCCGCGACCAGGATCAGGCCGAGGCCCCTGAGGTAGTAGACAGCCACCGCGCCGAGTACGACGAAGAGCAGGCCCAGCAGGAACATCGTC
Source organism: Actinomycetota bacterium (assembly GCA_030841185.1). Classification (GTDB taxonomy): domain Bacteria; phylum Actinomycetota; class Actinomycetes; order JACCUZ01; family JACCUZ01; genus JAVEDB01. The sequence goes on along the minus strand of JAVEDB010000270.1, from coordinate 14,854 downwards.
AGGACCATCCGCGCCGTCAGGCCGCGGTCGGGGAGGTAGCGGGATTTGGCCATCAGCCGGGGATGAGCCCCTCACCGCTTCCGACCAAGAGGTCCTTGACCTCGTCCAGCGTGGCGTCGTCTCCCGGCACCGCGGCGTCCGAGGGCTGCAGCGCGTCGTCGGGGAGGGACTGGCCGACCTCGCGCACCGTCGCGAGCATCTGGGTCAGCGCGGATCGAAAGGACGCCTCGTCGCCAGCCTCGACGGCGCTCTCGAGCTGTGCGTCCAAGGCGTTGAGCTGCTCGGCATGGGCGTCGTCCACGGCGTACTGGCCCTCGCCCAGGATCCTGATGATCACGCCTTGTCCTCCTCGGCCTGTTGCGCGACGGGCTCGGGCGCAGCAGCCGGCTGGCCCTCGATCTGCCGGGGCGCGGTGCCGGCGCCGAGCTCGCCCTTGAGCCGCTGCATCTCCAGCTCGACGTCGTTGGTGCTGGCCATCCGCTCCAGCTCGAGGGAGATGTCGTCCTTGGAGGTGCCGGTGGGGTCGTCGAGCGCGCCACTCGCGAGCAGCTCGTCGATCGCACCCGCGCGGGCCTGAAGGGCCTGGGTCTTGTCCTCGGCCCGCTGCACCGCCAGCCCGACGTCGCTCATCTCCTCGGAGATGCCGGAGAAGGCCTCGCCGATCCGGGTCTGCGCCTCGGCGGCGGTGTAGGTGGCCTTGATCGTCTCCTTCTTGGTGCGGAAGGCGTCGACCTTGGCCTGCAGCCGCTGAGAGGCGAGCGTGAGCTTCTCCTCCTCGGCCAGCAGGGCAGCGTGCTGGGTTCCGAGGTCGGCGATCTGCTGCTGCAGGGCCGACCGGCGGGTCAAGGCTTCCCGAGCCAGGTCCTCGCGACCGGACGCCAACGCCTGCCGACTCTGGCCTTCCAACTTGTCCGACTGCTGGGTGAGCTGCTGGGTCTGCAGCTCGAGCCGCTTCCGGGACGTGGCGACGTCGGCCACCCCACGTCGTACCTTCTGCAGCAGTTCGAGCTGCTTTTGGTAGGAGTAGTCGAGGGTCTCGCGCGGGTCCTCGGCGCGGTCGAGCGCCTTGTTCGCCTTCGCCGAGAAGATCATCGACAACCGCTTCATGATGCTCATCGGTCAAGGTGCCCCTTCGTCGACGCTGCCTGCTGACGCATGCCGCGGTCCCACCCTAGATCGGTCCCGACAGGACGACGAGCCCGGCGGCCACGGAGTTCCGAGCGGTTAGGGTGTGCGGCGTGTTCGGACGAAGCAAAGGGGCGACCCCCCAGACCGCCGGACCCGTGCCGTCCCAGGTGAAGGGCGGGGGCAAGGGCCGTCCCACCCCCAAGCGCCGCGAGTCAGAACGGGGCCGACGACGGGCCGTCTCGGCTCCGAAGGACCGCCGGGAGGCCTACCGCCGGGCGCGGGAGGAGCAGCGGGCCCAGCGCACCCAGATGATGCACGGGCTGCGGGCCGGCGACGAGCGCCACCTACCGCCGCGCGACCGCGGGCCGATCCGCAAGTACGCGCGGGACGTGGTCGACTCGCGCCGGTCGGTGGCGGAGTTCTTCCTGCCCCTCGCGTTGGTGATCCTGGGCTTCAGCATCTTCGGGACCAGCACGATCAAGCTCGTCGGCAGCGCGCTGTGGTTGGCAGTCGTGGTCCTCATCGTCGTGGACACCCTCGTCCTCGCGATGCGGCTGCGGCGCGGGCTCACCCGGGCGCACCCCGAGGCGGAGACCCGCGGCGTGATCCTCTACGCGCTGATGCGCAGCATGCAGATCCGTCGCTTCCGACTGCCGCCGCCGCGAGTCAAGACCGCCCGCTTCGGCTTGCGACGCCGCTGACGCCGAGCGACGCTCCGGATGGCTACTCGGCCGGGTGAAGGCTCATCGGCCCGTAGACCTGCCGGTCCCCCTCGAGCAGGCTCACCTGGTCGACCCCCCGGTCCAGCAGGTCGCGCCACGCCTCCCCGATCCACGACTCCGCGTCGGACTGGGTGGGGAACCGCTCGTCGGGCAGGTCGGCGGCCGCGACCGCAGCGCCGTCCTGGGTCTCGTACCGCCAGCTGAACGACACGCGTCACCTTCCTCGGTCCGGGCCCAGCCAATCGGCTCGGCGGTCCCTGCTGTGAGAAGCCTTTGACGCGACGCTACCCGGCGTGGTCTAGTCCGCCTTGCACCATCACAACTCCATCCGCGCCTGTGCAGGGGAAGTCCGGTCCAAGTCCGGCGCTGACCCGCAACCGTAGGCCGCATCTCGAAGCCACACCCCGAGACGCGGCGAGCCGGAGCACCTGCCGAGCGCGAGCGGCTCCACTCATTCCGTCGAGGTATACGGGGCGGGAGCCCGGGTCGTCACCAACCCGATCCTCGCCCCCCACGCGCACCGCGCGTCGGGGGCGTCGTCGTTTCGGTGGGTGCGCCGGGGACCGTCACGGATCGCTCCCCCTGAAAGGCACCCTGATGTCGCGCACCCTGCCCGCCGTACGCCGCCTTGGCGCCGCCCTGCTCGTCGCCGCCGCCGTGGCGCTCACCGTCGCGCCGCCGGCCGGCGCCGCCGCGACCGCCGACCCTGCGAAGGCAGGTGGTGGCTGGGTCGGCCGCCAGTTCACCTCCGGCGGCTGGCTGGTCGGACAGTTCGGTCCCGACGCCGGTCTCACGGTGGACGGGGTCCTGGCCCTGGCCGCGGCGAAGGTGGGTGCGACCACCAGCACGAAAGCCACCGACTGGCTGCAGACCCAGGTGGGCTCCTACGCGGCGTTCACGGACACCTCGACGACGCCGAGCACCACCACGTGGTACGCCGGTGGCCTCGGCAAGCTGCTGCTCGCGGCCCACGTTGCGGGTGTCAGCCCGACGGCGTTCGGCGGGGTGGACCTCGTCCAGCACCTGCAGGACCTCGAGTGCACACCGGCCCGGGTCACGGCGACTGAGTGCACCGCCGACCAGCTCGGCCTCTACGTCGACAAGGGCGTCAACGCCTATGGCAGCGTCACGTACCAGGCCTACGCATTGCTCGGGCTCGCGGCCGCAGGGGTGACCCCGTCCCCCGCCGCCATCGCGTACCTCACCGGACAGGAGTGCTCTGGCGGCGGGTTCCAGAACGACCACCGCGCACCCGCTGCCGCGTGCGCGCCTGACACGGACGTGACGGCATTCGCCGTCCAGGCCCTCTACGCAGTGGGCAGCGGACCCACGGCAGCATCGTCATTGAGCTGGCTCGCCGGTCGGCAGAACAGCAATGGGTCCTTCGCCGGAACCGGACCGACCGCAACCCCGAACTCCAACACGACGGCGGTGGCGGCCCAGGCGTTGTCGCTCAGCAGCTCGTACGACGCCGCGGTGGCCAAGGCCCTGGGTTACATCAGGTCGCTGCAGGTCGGCTGCTCGGCTACCGCTGCGAACCGCGGCGCGATCGGTTACCAGAGCGCCGTCGTCACGAACGACACGTTGCGGGCCTCGGTCCAGGCCGTGCCGGCACTGGCCGGGGCGACCATCGGGTCCGTTACCAACAGCGGTGCAGCGGCCGGCCTGCCGGACCTCGCGTGCGCCGCACCCAGGCCGGCCCCGAGCGTGACGCCCCCGGCGACCGGCGGTGGAACCCCTGCCCCGGTGGACGAGGACCTGACCGACAACGGCAGCGTCCTGGCGCGGACTGGTGCCTCGCCGCTGCTGCCGCTCACCGGGATGTCGCTCGTGCTGGGCGGCGCAGTGCTGCTGGTCCTCACCCGGCGTCCGCCGCGGAGAAGATGACGAGGACATGAGCTGCCGACCTGCGTTCCGCGCCGGGGTCGCACTCGTCGCCGTCGCCGTCTCCGCCGTGTTGACGGTGACTCCGCTGTCCGTCGGCGTGGCTGCGGCAGTTAACGGCTGCACCGGGGTGACCGTCGTGGTGCAGAGCGGCAGCGCCCCCAACGTGCGCTGTGCTTCCGGTGACCCGTCGTCCGGCCTCGCGGCGCTGGCAGCCACCGGCCACAGCGTCGAGTACGTGCGCAACCAACCGGGATTCGTCTGCAAGATCGATGGCCAGCCCGCCGACGTGAGCTGCGGCCGCCCGCCGCCCACCAACGCTTACTGGTCCTACTGGTACCGCACCGCCTGCTCCACCACCTGGCGTTACAGCTCGACGGGGGCTGGCCAGCGCAACCCGAAGCGGGGCGAGACGGAGGGCTGGCGGTTCGGCAGCGGCTCGCAGCCGCCCGCGTACTCGACGACCACTGGGTGCGCCACGGCGCCCGCGCCGAAGCCGACTCCTGCGAAGACGACGCACGCGGCAACCAAGCAGGCGACCCAGCCGCCGCGCGCCAACGTCGTTGTTTCGGCGGCCGCCACGGCGACCACCTCGCGGCCGTCCGTAGCCGCGCCCGTTGTCGGGCAGCCCACCGCAGCACAGAGCCTCGCGGGCGCAGCGACCCCCAGCGAAACCGCCACCAGCCCGTCTCCGACGGCGTCGGTCGCGGCGCCGCTCGCCGATCCGCAGACCGGGTCCGGATCGTCGGGCTGGCGGCTCGCCGGGGTGGCGGTCGCAGCGGCTCTCGTCGCGGCGCTCGCCGGAGCAGCCGTCCTGCGGGCCCGCGGGAGCCGGTCAGGATGAGCCTCCGGTCCGGGATGACCGCAGCGCTCCCCCGACATCTCCACCCGGGAGCGTGGTGGCTCTGGGCGCTCGGCCTCGCGACGGCAGCGAGCAGGACAGCCAACCCACTGTTGCTGGCCCTCGTACTTGCGGTTGCCGGGTTCGTCGTGATGAGCCGGCGCACCGACTCGCCGTGGGCCAGGGCCTACGGCTTCTATCTCAAGCTGGGGCTGCTCGTCATCGTCATCCGGGTCGTGTTCGGCGCGGTCTTCGGCGCGCCCCTGCCGGGAACGGTCCTCGCGCACCTGCCCGAGGTCGGGTTGCCGGAGTGGGCCGCCGGCGTTCGACTCGGCGGCGACGTGACCGTGGAGATGGTGATGGCCGCGGGGTACGACGGCCTCCAGCTCGCGACCCTGCTCGCCTGCATCGGAGCGGCCAACGCACTCGCCAACCCCAAGCGACTGCTGCGGGCCATGCCCGGCGCCCTGTACGAGGTCGGTGTCGCCGTCGTCGTCGCTCTCAGCTTCTCGCCCCAGCTGGTCACGGCGGTCAGCCGGATCCGGGCCGCCCGGCGGCTGCGCGGCCGTCCCGACCGGGGCCTGCGCGGACTGCGCGGCGTCGCTATGCCGGTCCTGCAGGACGCCCTCGAGCGGTCGGTCGAGCTCGCCGCCGCGATGGACTCCCGCGGGTTCGGCCGGGACGGGTCGGCGCCCGCATCGACGCGCCGGGTGTCGGGAGTGCTCACCCTGACCGGGCTGCTGGGAGCGGCCGCCGGCAGCTACGGATTGCTGGACGCGACGTCGCCGGCACTGCTTGGCCTGCCGCTGCTGGCCGTCGGCTGCCTGCTCGCTGTACTCGGGCTGGTCGTCGGTGGGCGCACCGCCAGCCGCAGCCGGTACCGGCCGGACCCGTGGGCGGCGGCCGAGTGGATCACGGCGGCAAGCGGGGTGGCGGCGGCGGTGGCCATGATCGTGACTGCGGTGACCGACGACTCCGGTCTCTTCCCGTCGACGTCGCCACTCGTCGTACCGCCGTTGCCCCTCGTCCCGCTGGTGGGTGTCCTGATCGCGCTGCTCCCGGCCTGGCTCTCCCCCGTCGCACCGGCGGCGCGCACCGGTGCCGTGCGGCGCGACCCCGCACCCGAGCGGATCGAGGAGACGGTGTGATCCGCTTCGAGGGAGTCTCCGTCCGCTACGACGACAGCGCCGCGCCCGTGCTGTCCGGTGTCGACCTGCACATCCCGGAGGGGGAGCTGTGCCTTGTCGTCGGGCGCACCGGCTCCGGCAAATCGACGCTGTTGCGCACGGTGAACGGCCTGGTGCCGCACTTCACCGGCGGCACCTTGTCAGGGCGCGTCACCGTCGCCGGTCGCGACACCCGCGAGCACCCGCCACGAGAGCTCGCCGACGTCGTGGGCTTCGTCGGCCAGGACCCCGCCTCCGGCTTCGTCACCGACGTGGTGGAGGAGGAGCTGGCCTACGGCATGGAGTCGTTGGGTGTCGCGCCCGACGTGATGCGCCGCCGGGTGGAGGAGACCCTCGACGTGCTCGGGATGGCCGCTGTCCGCGACCGTCCGCTGGCCAGTCTGTCCGCGGGCCAGCAGCAACGGGTCGCGATCGGCTCGGTGCTCGCAGCGCACCCGCGGGTGCTGGTCCTGGACGAGCCGACCTCCGCGCTGGACCCCCAGGCCGCCGAGGAGGTGCTCGCACTCCTGCAGCGACTGGTGCACGACCTCGGGCTCACCGTTCTGCTGGCGGAGCACCGGCTCGAACGCGTGGTCCAGTACGCCGACCGCGTGGTGCTCGTCCCGGGCGGCGGGCGGCCGCTCGTGGTCGGGCGCCCACAGGACGTCATGGCCACGTCGCCGGTCGCACCGCCCGTTGTCGAGCTCGGGCGGCTGGCCGGCTGGTCGCCACTGCCGCTGTCCATCCGCGACGCGCGCAGGCAGTCGGGGTCCCTGCGGGACCGGCTCGCGGTCGATGTGCGACCAGCAGCCCGGCCGACGAGTGGACCGCTGATCGCGGACGTCCGCCGGCTGGTCGTGCGCTACGGCGACGTCGTCGCGCTGCGGTCGGTCGACGTCCAGGTGCGTGCGGGCGAGGTCGTGGCGCTGATGGGCCGCAACGGAGCCGGCAAGTCCACGCTGCTGACCAGTCTCGTCGGCATGACCGGAGCGAGCGCCGGGACGGTGCGGGTGTGCGGGGACGACCCGCACGGGCTGCGGCCTCGCGACCTCGTGCGACGGGCCGGCTTGGTGCCGCAAGAGGCAGCGGACCTGCTGTACGCCGACACGGTGGCCCGGGAGTGCGACCAGGCGGACCGTGACGCGGGTGCGCCAGCCGGGACGACGGCCGGGCTGCTGGCCCGCATCGCGCCCGGGATCGGCGGGACGGTGCATCCCCGTGACCTCTCGGAGGGGCAGCGGCTGGCTCTTGCGCTGGCCGTCGTCCTCGCGGGCAGCCCGCCGCTCGTGCTGCTCGACGAGCCCACCCGAGGCCTCGACTACCCGGCCAAGAGGGACCTCGCAGCGATCCTCGCCGAGCTGGCTGCGTCCGGGCACGCGATCGTGCTGGCCACCCACGACGTCGAGCTCGCGGCGACCGTGGCGACCCGGACGGTGGTCCTCGCGGAGGGCGAGATCGTGAGCGACGGGCCGACCGGCGAGGTGGTGACGTCATCGCCGGCCTTCGCACCACAGGTCGCCAAGGTGCTCTCTCCCGGGCCGTGGCTGACGGTCGATGACGTGGCCCTCGCACTGCGGCCGGCCGGATGACGATGCAGCCCGCCCGGGTGCGCGCTGTCCGGCTGCACGGTCGGAGCGCTGTCGCGCTCGCACTCGTGAGCGGTCTCGGTCTGCTGGCGTTCAGCTGGCCGCTGTTCGTGCAGCCGGGCTCGGGTCTTGCGCACCGCGCCGACGCCCCGTGGTTGTTCGTCGTACTGCTCCCGCTGCTGCTGGCAGTTGTGCTCGCCGAGATCGGCGACGGCGGCATGGACGCCAAGGCCGTCGCACTGCTGGGCGTCCTGGCCGCAGTCGGCGCGGCGTTGCGGCCGTTGGGCGGCGGCGTGGCCGGCTTCGAGCCGGTGTTCTTCCTTCTCGTCCTCGCCGGACGGGTGCTCGGCCGCGGGTTCGGCTTCGTGCTCGGGTCGGTCACGCTGTTCGCCAGCGCGCTCCTCACGGCGGGGGTGGGACCCTGGCTGCCGTTCCAGATGCTCGCCGCCGGTTGGGTGGGCTTCTTCGCGGGCTGCCTCCCCCGGGCAGCGGGCTGGCGTGAGGTGACGATGCTCTCGGCTTACGGCGGGGTGGCCGGCCTGCTCTACGGGCTGCTGCTCAACCTGTGGCTCTGGCCGTATGCGATCGGGCTGGACACCGGCCTGTCCTTCGTGGCGGGAGATCCGTTGACCGAGAACCTGCCGCGGTTCGTGGCGTTCACCCTCTCCACCTCACTCGGCTTCGACATCCCCCGGGCCCTGCTCACGGCCGCCCTGGTGGCAGTGACGGCGCGGCCGGTGCTGCTCGCTCTGCGCCGCACCGCACGGCGGGCCGTCTTCGACGCGCAGCCCCGGTTCGAGGCGTCGAGGCCGTCATGACCGCAGCAGACCTCGAGCGGCTGGCCGGGGTGATCGACCGGCCGGACGAGACCGGCCGAACCGCTGCCCGGCAGTCCCTGCAGCGACTGGCCGGCACCGCCGGGAACCTCGGACGTCTCGAGGACCTGGCTGTTTGGCTCGCGGGCGTCGACCGGGCGAGCGCGCCGCGGCCACTCGCGACGGTCCGGCTGGTGATCTTCGCCGGGGACCATGGGATCGCCGCGGCCGGTGTGTCCACGTCGGCGCCCGAGGACACGGCGGAAGACCTCCGCTCGATCCTCGCCGGCGGCGCAGCGGTCAACGTGCTCGCTGGCCTCGTGGGCGCCGAGCTGCACGTGGTCGACCTGGCCGTGGACGTCGACCCGGCCGGGCTGCCGGAGGCGGTGACGCGGCACAAGGTACGCCGTGGCAGCGGGCGTATCGACCACGAGGACGCGCTGACGATGGCCGAGGCGGAGCAGGCGTTCGCCGCCGGCATGGCCATCGCCGACGCCGAGGTGGATTCCGGCGCCGACCTGCTGATCGCCGGTGACCTCGGTGTGTCGAACACGACGGCGGCCGCGGCCCTGGTGGGCGTGCTCACCCGCAGTGACGCGTCGCTGGTCACCGGCCGCGGCAACGGGATCGACGACGCGACGTGGATGCGCAAGTGCGCGGCGGTGCGCGACGCGATGCGACGGGGCCGACCGGTGCTGGGCGACCAGATCCAGCTGCTCGCGACCGTCGGCGGCGCGGACCTCGCCGCGTTGACCGGTTTCCTGCTGCAGGCCGCCGCGCGGCGCACGCCGGTGCTCCTCGACGGGGTGGTGCCCGCCGCGTGCGCACTGGTCGCTCAGCGCATCGCGTTCCGATCGGTCGACTGGATGCTCGCCGCGCAGGTCTCCGCCGAGCCGGCTCACCGGCTGGCTCTGCACCGGCTCTCGCTCGAGCCGGTTCTCGATCTGGGCCTCGGCATGGGACGGGGCAGCGCGGCACTACTCGCCGTACCCCTCCTTCGTGCTGCCGCCGCGCTCACCGAGATCGCCGGCGCCGCGCCGGTCCCGGACCCCTCGGCCTGAGCCGACCGGTCAGGAGGCCTTGGTGGAGGGCCGGACGAACGGCGGCTTCACGACCCGGAACCGAGATGTCCGGCCGCGGACGTCGACGTCGACCTCGACCCCCTGAGCCACGTCGCGGTCGAGCAGCGCCAGCGCGATGCCCTTGCGCAGCGTCGGGGAGAACGTGCCGCTGGTCACCTCGCCGACCGCCCGGCCGTCGGAGGTGACCGTCATGTGCGAGCGGGGAATGCCCCGGTCCAGGGCTTCCAGGCCCCACAGCAGCCGCTTCGGTCCGGCCTCCTTCTCGGCGATGAGCGCCTCGCGGCCCCAGAACCGCGGCTTGTTCCACCCCACCGCCCAGCCGCACCTCGCCTGCACGGGTGTGATCTCCAGCGAGAGGTCCTGGCCGTGCAGCGGGTAGCCCATCTCGGTCCGCAACGTGTCGCGGGCGCCGAGCCCGCACGGCCGCAGGCCCTGCGGTTCCCCCTCTTCGAGGAGGGCCTGCCACAGCTCGGCCGTCCGGTCCCAGGGCGGCAGCAGCTCGTAGCCGCGCTCGCCGGTGTAACCCGTGCGGCACACGATCACCGGGGCGCCGCGCCACTGCGCTTCGACGAACGACATGTACTCGTGGCCCGTGGGCAGGCCGACCGACTGCAGCACCGCGTCACTTGCGGAGCCCTGCACGGCGAGGACGCCGTACGCCTCGTGCTGATCGCTGACCTCGACACCTGAGGGCGCGGCGGCGGCGAGGCGGCGCACCACTTCCGCGGTGTTCGCCGCGTTGGGGACGAGGAAGACGTCGTCCGCGCCGATGACATAGGCGATCAGGTCGTCGACCACGCCGCCGGTGCCTTCGTCGCAGCACAGCGTGTACTGCGCCTGGCCCGGGCCGATCCGGTCGAGGTCGTTGCTGAATGCGGTGTTGACGAACTCGCCGGCTCCCGCGCCCCGCACGGTGGCCTTGCCCAGGTGGCTCACGTCGAAGATCCCCACCGAGTCCCGCACGGCAGCGTGTTCCTTCATCACACCGCCGCCGGCGTACTCGATCGGCATCTCCCACCCGCCGAAGTCGGCCATCTTCGCGCCGAGGGACAGGTGCTGCTCGTGCAGCGGAGATCGGCGGAGATCGGTCATTCGCCGGACGCTAGCATCGGGCGAGTCCCCCTTCGCCAGTAGACAAGGACCTCGTGTGAGCACCCTGACCCTCAGCACCAGCAAGCCCTCCGACCTCAAGGTCGACGCCCTGGTGGTCGGAGTCGTGAAGGGTGCACGCGGTGTCGTCCTGGCGCCGGGCGCCGAGGACGTCGACAAGGCGTTCAAGGGTCGGTTCGCGGCGACCGTGGAGGCCCTCGGGGGCACCGGCAAGGCCGGCGAGGTCACCAAGATCGCGGCGCAGGGACAGACCACGGCCCCGCTGGTGGTCGCGGTCGGGCTCGGGGACCAGCCGGAACAGGGCGGCCGCCGGGGCAGCAAGCCCGCACCCTTCGCCGCGGAGACGCTGCGCCGGGCCTCCGGCGCCGCAAGCCGCGCGCTAGCCGGCTGCGCCCGGGTGGGGCTCGCCCTGCCGACCTCGGACGCGGCCAGCGTCGAGGCGGTCGCTGAGGGAGCGCTGCTCGGGGCGTACGGCTACCACCGCTACCGCGTCGCGTCCAAGGGCGACCACAAGCCTCCGGTCGGGGCGTTCACCCTTCTCACCGCGGCGGCCCGGGATCGGGAGGTCAGGACGGCCGCCGAGCACGCCCGGGTGGTCAGCGCCGCGGTGAACCTCACGCGGGACTGGGTGAACACGCCGCCCTCGGACCTGCCGCCGGCCGAGTTCGCCGCGGCGGCCGTCGCGGCCGCGAAGGAGGCCGGGCTGACCGTCGAGGTCCTGGACGAGAAGGCGCTGCGCAAGGAGGGCTACGGCGGCATCCTCGGCGTCGGGCAGGGGTCGTCGCGGCCACCCCGACTGGTGCGGCTGACCTACACCTCGCGCAAGGCCAAGCGGAGCCTCGCGCTGGTCGGCAAGGGCATCACGTTCGACTCCGGCGGTCTCTCGCTCAAGCCGTCCGCCGCGATGGAGTGGATGAAGTCCGACATGGGCGGGGCCGCCGCTGTCATCGCCGCCATGACCGCGATCGCCCGCCTCAAGCCCGAGGTGAACGTCACCGGCTGGGCACCGATGGCCGAGAACATGCCGTCGGGGACAGCCCAGCGCCCGTCGGATGTCCTGACGATCTACGGCGGCCGCACGGTAGAAGTGTTGAACACCGACGCCGAAGGGCGCCTGATCCTGGCCGACGCCATCGCGCGCGCCAGCGAGGACAAGCCCGATCTGATCGTGGACATCGCCACCCTGACCGGAGCCCAGCTCGTCGCACTGGGCAGCAGGACCGCGGCGATCATGTCCAACTCCGACGACGTCCGCGCCGGTATCGCCGCGGCCGCCGAGCGGGCCGGCGAGCAGATGTGGCCGATGCCGCTGCCGGAGGAGCTGCGCAAGTCGATGGACTCCGAGGTCGCGGACATCGCGAACATGGGGGACAAGTACGGAGGCATGCTCGTGGCGGGCCTCTTCCTCAAGGACTTCGTCGGCGAGGGCCTCTCGTGGGCGCACCTGGACATCGCCGGTCCGGCGTTCAACGAGTCGCAGCCGCACGGCTACACGCCCAAGGGCGGTACCGGTGCGGGCGTGCGCACGCTGGTACGCATCGCCGAGGATGTGGCCACCGGAACACTCTGAGCGCTCTGAGCCGAACGGGTGAGAAATCGACCCGTCGCGTTCACGCAGCGTAACGAGACGTTCGCGGAGCCGATGACCGGATAGTCGCTTGCCCGTCATCCGGAGGTTCCCGTGTCTCTCATCGATCTTGCCGCCAGCCGGCTGCGCATCGCCTCGCTCGTCGTCGCGGGGGCCATGCTCGGCGCCGGTGGCGCGGCAGCCGCGGTGACCATCAGCAACGTCGCGGACTCCACGACCACGGCGACCTCGACCGCGGAGCCCACTGTTGCCCCGACGGGCGACGACCAGGGCGACAACGCCCAGGGTGACGAGACCAGCGAACCCAGCGAGTCCGCCGACCCGAGCGAGTCAGCCGACCCCACCGAGTCTGCCGACCCCACCGAGTCTGCCGACCCCACCGAATCCACCGACACGGCCACCGGTGACACCACCCCGCCGGCCCAGACCGCTGCCCCGCTCGACCCGGTCGCTTGCGCAGCGGCGACGAACCACGGCGAGTACGTCTCGCACATCGCGCACCTGACGCAGAACGACCCGGAGCACGGCCAGCTGGTCTCGGCCGCGGCACAGTCCACCTGCGGCAAGGACGGCGCCACCGCCACCTCGACGGACCAGTCCACGGCCACCGCCACGGCCACGGCAACAGCCACGGCGAAGGCCAAGAAGGACAAGGCGACCGGCAAGTCCCGCGAGCGGCACAGCGACCGCGCCCACTCGCACAAGACGAAGAAGGCGCACGGCAAGAAGCACTGACCTCACGAACATCGACACCCGGCGGCCGGGCCACCAGCCGCCGGGTGTCGTGCTGTCCGGACTCAGCCGGGCAGCACCGTCAGGACAGTGCTCCGGAGTCCCCGTCCGCAGAAGGGCGTCTGGCCGCGGCGCGCGAGTTCCAGTCCCTCATCCGTTGCGGGTAGCCCACGACGGCAGCGTCGTACGACGGGACCCCCAGCCGGTTGGCCAGCTCATGGGCCGCCCGGGCATCGCGCATCCGGCGCCGCGTCCACTCCCCCGTGCCGGCGACGAAGACCACGGTCGTCGTCGAGACGGCTGTCGGTGGCTCCACGAAGGCCTCGACCCCCACCCGCTCCCGGGCGAACTCCACCAGGTGAGCGCTGTCGGCGGAGTCCGCCTGGCGCAGCTGGCCGCCGCGCGCCCGGCGCCGGTTGAACAGGCGCACGACGACCTCCCGATCCGACCGGCGGGCCCGGTCCCTCGATGCAACGGTAGGGGACCCGGCCGCCGTTCCCGGCAACTGCGCACCCGATTGCCCGGAATCGCACGCACGGTGCCAGGATGGAACGGCAGAACAGACCAACGCTGGACCAGACCACAAGGGAGAGCGCCGTGGCGGATCCCGCCGGCACCGTGTTCGACGTAGTCATCCTCGGCGGCGGCAGCGGTGGCTACGCCTGTGCCTTGCGCGCCGCCCAGCTGGGGCTCACCGTGGCGCTGGTCGAGAAGGGCAAACTCGGCGGCACCTGCCTGCACCAGGGGTGCATCCCGACCAAGGCGCTGCTGCATGCCGCTGAGATCGCCGACCAGTCGCGCGAGAGCGAGCAGTTCGGCGTGCGGACCTCCTTCGACGGCATCGACATGCCGGGTGTCAACGCCTACAAGGACGCCGTGGTCGCCAAGCTCTACAAGGGCCTGCAGGGGCTGGTGAAGAGCCGCAAGATCACCTACGTCGAGGGCATCGGCCGGCTGGCGGGGCCTACGACGGTCGAGGTGGATGGGCAACGCCTGGAGGGGCGCCACGTCGTCCTGGCGACCGGATCGGTCCCGAAGAGCCTCCCGGGGCTTGCGATCGACGGCGACCTGGTGATCACCAGCGACCACGCGCTGCGCCTCGAGTCGGTGCCGAACACGGTCGTCGTGCTCGGTGGTGGAGTGATCGGCTGCGAGTTCGCCAGCGTTTGGAAGTCCTTCGGTGCCGACGTCACGATCGTCGAGGCGCTGCCGCACCTCGTGCCGCTGGAGGACGAGGCTTCCTCCAAGGCGCTCGAGCGGGCATTCCGCAAGCGCAAGATCGGGTTCGAGCTGGGCGCCCGCTTCTCCGGCGTGGAGAAGACCGAGACCGGCGTACGCGTCCTTCTGGAGAACGGCAAGAAGCTCGAGGCCGACCTGCTGCTCGTCGCGGTGGGCCGCGGGCCGGTCTCCCAGGAGCTGGGCTACGAGCAGGCCGGCGTCCAGACCGACCGCGGTTTCGTCACGGTCGACAACCTGTGCCAGACCAACGTGCCGACGATCTCGGCCGTCGGCGACCTGATCCCGACGCTGCAGCTGGCCCACGTGGGCTTCGCCGAGGGCATCCTCGTGGCCGAGCGGCTCGCCGGACTCAACCCGGCGCCCATCGATTACGACGGCGTGCCGCGGGTGACCTACTCGGAGCCCGAGGTGGCGTCAGTCGGCATCACCGAGGCGACGGCCAAGGAGAAGTACGGCGCCGACTCGGTCGAGACCGTGACCTACGACCTGGCCGGGAACGGCAAGAGCCAGATCCTCAAGACGGCCGGCTTCGTCAAGCTGGTCAGGCAGAAGGACGGGCCGGTCGTCGGCGTCCACATGGTCGGCAGCCGGGTCGGTGAGCTGGTCGCTGAGGCGCAGCTCATCTACAACTGGGAGGCCTTCCCCGACGAGGTCGCCCAGTTGGTGCACGCCCATCCCACACAGACCGAAGCGGTCGGCGAGGCCCATATGGCGCTGGCCGGCAAACCCCTGCACGCCCACGGGTGAGCATGACGTGACCCGCTGCCCCGGATCGCCCGACGAGAAGGAGATCGAGAGCCCATGTCGACCTCGGTAACCATGCCGGCGCTCGGAGAGAGCGTCACGGAGGGCACCGTCACCCGGTGGCTCAAGCAGGAGGGCGACGAGGTCGCCGCGGACGAGCCGCTGCTCGAGGTCTCCACCGACAAGGTCGACACCGAGATCCCGTCGCCCGCCGCAG
>JAVEDB010000100.1 GCA_030841185.1 Actinomycetota bacterium | reverse complement strand
CCGACGAAGATGACGATGCCCAGCAGACGCCGGCGCCGCTGGCGCTCACGACTCGCACCGACGTCGGCTGCCTCTGCCCGGAGCGGCAGGTCGAGCTCCGCGGGAGGAAGTACCGGCTCCTTCGTCTGCATGTCACTCAACGTCGGTCCCCCAGTCGTGTGCAGCTCCCCCGTCCGCGAGGAGGTGGCGGTGGCCTGCAGGTCACCCGTTTGGTCTATCGACCTCGGGCGTCCCGCTGCCGAACACCTTCTCGGCGGACGAGCATGTTCAGGGAGTCTCACCGCATCGTCGGCGTCCCCACCCTCCGAGGCCCGGCATTCACCCAAATGCGACCCTCGCGTCACCCGTTTGGCGTAACGGCGAGCGGGCGACCGGAGGGCTCACTCCAGGCCGGCGAACAGCCCCGTCTCGTGCCCGTCCGCGTCCACCTCGTCATGACCGCGCACCCCACGAACCAGCGTGTAGGCCTCGCGCGCCCAGACCTGGTTGCCCAGGTTGTTCGACAGCGCGAAGAACGGCCCGTCGAGCGCGATCTGGGTGGCATGGGCGCGCATCGCGGCGAGCTTCGCGTCGATGTGCTCCGGGGCGTCCACCACAGTGGTGATCACGTCGTCCTCCACGCCGAACGGCAGCTCGCCCTCCGGGTCGAGTCCTTCGAAGGTCGTGGTGTCGCCCGCGGCCCGCAGTGCGCGCAGGCCCTCCCGCCACCAGGAGACGGGCAGGGCGTTCCAGTAGACCTTCTCGACGCTCCACGGCTCACCCGAGCCCACCGCCGGGTCGGCGGCGAGCTCGACCGCGCGCATCGCCACCCGGTGCGCCTGGATGTGGTCGGGGTGCCCGTAGCCACCGTTCTCGTCGTAGGTCACCAGCACCTGTGGACGCACCTCGCGGATGACCTCGACCAGGAGCCCGGCCGCCTCGTCGAGGTCGGCCTGCCAGAAGGACTCGGGGCGGTCGTTGGTCGGGAGACCCATCATCCCGGAGTCGCGGTAGCGGCCCGGCCCACCGAGGAACCGGAAGTCCCGGACGCCCAGCGCCTCCATCGCGGTGGCGAGCTCGCCGACGCGGTGCTGGCCCAGCGCGTCGTCCTTGTCGGCGGCGAGGTGCTCGAGCTCCGGCACGAGGACCTCGCCCTCCTCGCCTAGCGTGCATGTCACCAGCGTCACGTGCACGCCCTCGGCGACGCTCCTCGCCATCGTGACGCCGTTGCCGATGGTCTCGTCGT
Organism: Actinomycetota bacterium; assembly: GCA_030841185.1. GTDB lineage: Bacteria > Actinomycetota > Actinomycetes > JACCUZ01 > JACCUZ01 > JAVEDB01. The sequence continues at coordinate 10,926 of JAVEDB010000100.1, read as the reverse complement.
CGGGGTGGGCATGCACGAGCACCAACCGGCGCGCGTCATCGAGCACGCTCATCGACGACTCGGCCTCCGGCACCGCCTGCTCGAGCACGGACTCCGCCTCCCGGAGCACCTCGTCCTCCGGCGTCGTCGGGCGGGCCTCCGGCTCCTTGGAGCGAGGGTCGTCGGGGGTGATCGTCATGACGCAGAGCCTAACCACGGCGTACGACGAGCAACCTCGCGCCGACGATAGGTTTCCGTCCATGACCGAGGCAGCAGCCGGGGCGGAGTCCTACCCGCGCCAGTACGCACGGACCCAGCGCTTCACCGCCGGCGCTCCGCGTTCGTTCACCGTCACGAGTGACGGGTCGCGGGTGCTGTTCGTGCGGTCGCAGGGCGGCTCGGACCGGGTCGGCTGCCTGTGGTCGCTGGACGTGGCCAGCGCACAGGAGCGGCTGCTGGTCGACCCGGCCGACCTGATGGGCGACGGCGCCGAGGAGCTCTCGGTCGCCGAGCGGGCGCGGCGCGAACGGGCGCGGGAGGCATCCGGCGGGATCGTGGCGTACGCCGTCGACCGGGACGCCCGGTCAGCGGTGTTCGCCCTGTCGAGCCGGCTGTGGCTCGCCGACCTCTCCGCCGGCGGAGCTCGCGAGCTGCCGGCGGTCGGACCGGTGCTCGACCCCCGGCTGGACCAGACCGGAACCCAGGTCGCCTACGTCGGCGGCGGTGCGTTGCACCTCGTGGCTGCGGACGGGTCCGGTGGCCGGGCGCTCGCCGAACCCGACGGGCCGTCGGTCGGTTGGGGGCTGGCCGAGTTCGTCGCGGCGGAGGAGATGGAGCGCCACCGCGGCTACTGGTGGGCACCGGACGGCACCGCCCTCATCGCGGCGCGGGTCGACGAGTCTCCGGTCCAGCGGTGGTACATCGCCGACCCCGCCAACCCGGGCACAGCCGCGACCGAGGTCGCCTACCCCGCCGCCGGCACGGCCAACGCCGACGTGACGCTCTGGCTGGTCGACGTCGGGACGGGGGAGCGCACTGAAATCGCCTGGGACCGCGGCCGGTTCCCGTACCTCGTGTCGGTGTCGTGGACTGCGGACGGCCCGCCGCTGGTGGTCGTCATGAGCCGGGACCAGCGTGACGCGCAGATCCTCGTGGTCGACCCGTCCAGCGGTGTGACGTCGGTCCGCCACGAGGACCACGACGACGTGTGGCTCGACGTCGTCACCGGCGTACCGTGCTGGCTGCCGGACGGGCGACTCGTGCGCACCGCCGACATCGACGGCGCGCGTCGCCTCGTGGTCGAGGACCAAGCGGTGACGCCTGCCGACCTCCAGGTCGCTTACGTCGCGGGGGTCGACGCGAACGGCGTGCTGGTGGCCGGCACCGACGAGCCGACCCAGCGCCACCTCTGGCTGGTGTCTCCCGAGGGGACGTCGACGCGGTTGACGGGCCCCGGCGGATACGCGGCCGGTATGGCGTCAGGAGGGACCACCGTCGTCGTCTCCTCGACACTGCACGAGGCCGGCGCCGAGGTCTCGGTGCGCCGCGACGGCAGCGAGGTGGCGACGATCCGCTCCCTGGCCGAGACGCCGGTTCTGACCGTGCGCCCGCGGCTGCTCACCGTCGGCGAGCGACAGCTGCGCGTCGGAGTCGTCTTCCCGCGCGACCACGTCCCGGGCACCACGCTGCCGGTCCTGATGGACCCGTACGGCGGCCCGCACCACCAGGAGGTCGTGGAGATCAACCGGATGTGGCTGGAGCCGCAGTGGTTCGCCGACCAGGGCTTCGCTGTCGTGGTTGCGGACGGCCGCGGCACCGGGTCGCGCGGTCCCGAGTGGGACCGCTCGGTCCGCGACGCGCTGGCCGACGTGACGGTGCAGGACCAGGTCGATGCGTTGACGGCGGTGGCCGCCGAGGTGCCCGACCTCGACCTGTCCCGGGTCGCGATCCGGGGCTGGTCCTTCGGTGGCTACCTGGCCGCTCTGGCCGTGCTCCGCCGGCCCGACATCTTCCACGCCGCCATCGCCGGTGCCCCGGTCACCGACCAGCGGCTCTACGACACCTTCTACACCGAGCGCTACCTCGGCCACCCCGACGAGGCGCCCGAGGTCTACGAGCGGAATTCCGTCATCGCGGACGCACCGCGGCTCGAGCGGCCGTTGCTGCTCATCCACGGACTGGCCGACGACAACGTGGTGGCTGCGCACACGCTTCGCTTCTCCTCGGCGCTGCTGGCTGCGGGGAGGCCGCACGACGTGCTGCCGCTGTCCGGCGTGACGCACATGACGCCGCAGGAGGTCGTGGCCGAGAACCTGCTGCTGGTGCAGGTCGAGTGGCTGAAGCGGGCGCTCGCGCGCTGAGGGCGGGCTGGGCCCGGCTCAGATGAGCTGCTTCTCCTCGGGGAAGTGGCAGGCACTCCAGTGCCCCGGGGCCACCTCCAGCAGCTGCGGCATCTCCTCCTTGCACTTCTGCTGCGCCTTGTAGCAGCGGGTGCGGAAGACGCAGCCGGACGGAGGGTTGACCGGGCTCGGCAGGTCACCGGTGAGGATGATCCGCTCCCGCCGGCCTTCCTTGTGCGGGTCGGGCACCGGCACCGCGGAGAGCAGCGAGTGCGTGTAGGGGTTCACCGGCTCCTGGTAGAGGCGGTCCCGGTCGGTCAGCTCCATGATCTTGCCCAGGTACATGACCGCGACCCGGTCGGAGATGTGCCGCACCACCGACAGGTCGTGCGCGATAAAGATGTAGGCCAGGTTGAACTCGTTCTGCAGGTCCTCCAGCAGGTTGATCACCTGGGCCTGGATGGACACGTCCAGTGCCGACACCGGCTCGTCGCAGATGATCATCTTCGGCCGCAGCGCCAGGGCGCGGGCGATGCCGATGCGCTGCCGCTGTCCCCCGGAGAACTCGTGCGGGTAGCGGTTGTAGTGCTCCGGGTTGAGACCGACCCGCTCGAGCAGCTCCTGGACCGAGCGCTTGACCCCTTGCTCGGTCTTGATGTTCTGGATGCGGAACGGCGCCCCGACGATCGTGCCGATGTTGTGGCGCGGGTTCAGCGACGAGTAGGGGTCCTGGAAGATCATCTGGATGTCGCGACGCAGCGGGCGCATGTCGGACGCCGAGATGTGGCTCACGTCCTTGCCGTCGAAGAAGACCTTGCCGTCGGTGGGCTCGAGCAGCCGGTTGAGCAGTCGGCCGGTGGTCGACTTGCCGCAGCCGGACTCTCCGACCAGCCCGAGCGTCTCGCCCGACGACACGGTGAAGCTGACGCCGTCGACGGCCTTCACGTCGCCGACCTTCTTCTGGAAGATGATGCCCCGCTTGATGGGGAAGTACTTCCGCAACCCCTCCACGCGCAGCAGCGGGTCCCCCGTCTGTTTCGGGGCCTCCGGTGTGGCAGTGCTGCTCGGTGTGGTCACTGGTCGATCCTCCGGACGGTCGGACAAGGATGCGGGCTGGCTCACAGCTTCGGCTTGACCTCTTCGGTCCAGATGCGCTCCTTGTCCTCCTTGGACAGGTGGCAGCGCGTCCGGTGACCCCCCTCGATCTCGGCGAGCTGGGGGACCTCGGTGCGGCAGGTCTCGCCCGGTACCAGCGACTTGTAGCTGCAGCGAGGGTGGAACGCGCAGCCGGAGGGGACGTTGATCAGGGACGGCGGAGTGCCGGGGATGGGTGTGAGTCGCTCCTGTCGAAGCCGGTCGAGGCGTGGCATCGAGCTCAGCAGCCCCCAGGTGTAGGGCATCCGCGGGCTGTAGAAGATGTCCTCGACGGTGCCGTCCTCGACGCACTTCCCGCCGTACATCACCACCAGGTCGTCAGCCACCTCGGCGACCACACCCAGGTCGTGGGTGATGATGATGATCGCGGAGTTGAACTCTTTCTGCAGGTCCTTCATGAGGTCGAGAATCTGCGCCTGAACCGTCACGTCGAGCGCCGTCGTCGGCTCGTCCGCGATGAGCAGCTGCGGGTTGCAGACCAGCGCCAGGGCGATCATGGCCCGCTGCCGCATGCCCCCGGAGAACTGGTGCGGGTAGTCATCGACCCGCTTGTTCGGCGTCGGGATGCCGACGCGCTCGAGCATCTCGATGGCACGCTTGCGCGCCGTCGCCTTGTTGACCTTGTTGTGGACGCGGTATCCCTCGATGATCTGGTCACCGACGGTGTAGAAGGGGTGCAGCGCCGACAGCGGGTCCTGGAAGACCATGGCCATCTGCTGTCCGCGCAGCTTGCGGACGTCCTCGTTGGACATGCCGACCAGCTCGACGCCGTCGAGCCAGATCTCACCGGTGATCTTGGCGCGGGTCCCCTTGTGCAGTCCGAGGATCGACAGGCTCGTGACGCTCTTGCCCGATCCCGACTCCCCGACGATGCCAAGGGTCTTGCCGCGCTCCACCGAGAAGGACAGCCCGTCCACGGCCCGGACGAGGCCGTCCTCGGTGGGGAAGTGCACGTGCAGGTCGCGCACGTCCAGGAAGGCCCTCGGGGACGTTGCGGGCGCAGGTTCGGGAGTGGCGACGGCAGCCGTGGACACTCGGCCTCCCTTTCGTCGTGGTCGTGCGAGTCGTGCCGATCGAGCATCGAGCCCGGGGCCCTGGGCTCAGACCAGGCGGACCCGCGGATCGATGGCAGCGTAGAGCAGGTCCACGAGGAAGTTCAGCATGACGATGAAGAAGGCCGCCAGGACGGTGACACCGACCAGGACAGGGAGGTCGAGGTCGGTCGACGAGCGGACGACCAGCCGGCCCAGCCCGTTGAAGTTGAAGACGGATTCGGTGATGACCGCGCCGCCGAGGAGGCCGCCGAGGTCCAGGCCGGCGATCGTCACGATCGGGGTCAGCGCCGCCCGGAGACCGTGCTTGAAGATCACCTTTCGTTCGCTCAAGCCCTTCGCCCGGGCCGTGCGGATGTAGTCCTCCCCCATCGTCTCGAGCATGTTGGCCCGGGTCAGCCGGGTATAGAGGGCGGCGAAGAGGAACGCGAGGGTGATCCAGGGCAGCAGGAGGTTCTTGGCCCAGTCATACGGATTGTCGAGGAACCCGACGTACGACGGGAACGTCATGAGCCCGTATTTGATCACGATGAAGTAGAGCAGCATCAGGCCGGTGAAGAACGACGGCAACGAGACCGTCGCCAGCGTCACGAACATGGTGACCCGGTCGATGATCGTGCCCTTCTTCAAGGCAGAGATCACCCCTGTGGAGATGCCGAAGAAGATCCACAGCACGAAGGCGCCGATCGAGATCGACAGCGTGATCGGGAAGGCATCGGTGATCATGCCGAGCACCGGCTGGTCGGTCTTGAACGAGAAGCCGAGGCAGGGGGCCGGGCACTTGTTGACCGCGGTCCCCTCACCGAACGTGCGGCCGGTGACCAGGCCCTTCATGTACTTGCCGTACTGGACGAGGATCGGCTCGTCGATGCCCATCTTGTGCTCGGTGGCCTTGATGACCGTGGGCGTGCAGCCCTTCCCGCAGGACAGCGCGGCCGGGTTACTGGGTATCGCGAAGAACAGCAAGAACGTGATGAAGCTGATGACCACCATGAGGATCAGCACGCCGATGAGCCGGCGGATGATGTAGCGGAACATAGCCCGGCGGCCTGACGGCCGCCCTCACCCCTTCTCTGTCTCCGACCACCAAGGAAACGGTCCGGGGTGCGGCGCCCATCCAGACGCCGCACCCCGAGCCGCTACTGCTGTCGTGCTGAACTCATCTACTGGACAGCTAGCGCTGCCATGTCGAGCTCGCCGTAGAAGGCGTGCAGGTAGACGTTCTTGACCTTCGACCCGGCGATCTGGTTGGTCTTGCCATAGATCAGCGGGACGACTGCGGCCTTCTGCATGATGAGCTCGTCGAGGTCACCCCAGAGAGCCGCCTGCTTGGTCAGGTCGGTCTCGTTGTTGGCCGCGGCTATCTTCGCCTGGACCTCCGGGTCGTTCAGCTGGGCGAAGTTCTGGTTGCCCTCAGGAACGATCTGCTTCCCGTCGAACAGCGGCGGGATGACCGACGAGCCGTTCGGCCAGTCCGGTCCCCAGCCAGCGAGCGAGAGCTCGTTCTGGGTCTTCGGCTTGCCGATGACGTCGTAGTAGGTGTCCGGGTTGATCGGGTTCAGCGTGGTCTTGAACCCGGCCTTGTCGAGCGCCTCCTTGAAGGCGGCGCCTGACTTGGCATTGGTGGGCGTGTTGGCAAAGTCGATCTTGAGCTTGAAGCCCATCGCATTGGCAGAGGTCAACAGGCCCTTCGCCTTCGCCGGGTCGCCGGTCGGCGGCGCGTCGTAGACGTTGAAGTCCTTGTGCGACTTCATCACCGGTGTGATCGTGCCGGTCGCGTAGTCACCAGCATCGGCGCCACCACGGGTACCGCGGTAGGACTCCTTGTTGATGGCGTACTCGATCGCCTGACGAACCTTGAGGTCCTTGACCTTGACCGTGTTGATGGCCAGGTAACGGACGAACCCGTCCAGTCCTGCCGCGGTGCGCTTCTTGAGGTTGGGGTCGTTGAGCACCGACGCGAGGTTCTCGGCCTGGATGCTGCTGTCCAGCATGATCGCAGTCTGGTCCTGGGGCGCGTCAGCGATCAGGCGCTGGTCGATGACGGCCGGGTCGAGTCCGAAGGTCGCCACGATCTTGTCGGGGTAGGCCTTGCGGATGGTGTCGGTCTCCGGGTCCCAGTTCTCGTTGCGGACCAGGACGAGCGACTTCTGCCGCGCGTAGGACTGGATCTTGTACGGACCTGTGGACACCGGGTGGTCGTCGTACTTGATGTTGGTGTCCTTGGCCTTGGGAACGGGCGAGAACGTCGGCAGCGACGTCGTGTAGTTGAAGTCGCCGATCGCCTTGTTCAGCTTGAATACGATCGTCTTGTCGTCGGTGCACTGGATCGAGTCCAGGCCCTTGCCGCCGTCCTTGTAGGGACCCACGTACTTGTCGCCACCGACCAGGTACTGCTTGGCGTACTGAGGACCAGCCGTGATCTGGTCACTCATGGAACGCTCCACGCCGTACTTCACGTCGGCGCACTTGATTGCTGAGCCGTCCTCGAACTTCACGCCGTCCTTGAGGGTGAAGGTCCAGGTCTTGTTGCCGTCGCTCGGCTTGCCGAGGTCCGTCGCGAGGTCCGGCACCAGCTGGGAGCCGTTCGGACCCGGCACGCTCGCGTACCCGGTCAGCGACCGGGTGAGCAGACGAGAACCGAAGTTGAGGGCCGAGGACACGTAGTTGCGCTGGGGATCGAGGTGCTCGAAGTCCGCGATCAGGAGGACGTTGAGTGTCCCACCCTTGTCGCCCTTCGGGGCCCCGGAGCTCTTGGTGCTGGAGCTGGAGCCTCCCCCGCCACCGCACGCGGTAGCGGTCAGGGCGAGGACCGCGCCGCCGGCGGCGAGCCTCACAGCGTTTTTCCTGAGCGTCATTCGCTCTCCTGTCCTGTGCGTCCACCAGGGGCGGTGGAGCGTTCCCCGTGACCCTTTGTCACGGGCGTGTGTGGGCCGGGCGTCGTCACCGGCTGCCTCTCGGGTCGAGGACGTCGCGAAGCGCGTCACCGAAGAGGTTGAAGAAGAGCACCACGGTGAACAGCGCCAGCCCGGGGATGAAGAGGTACAGCGGGTCGACCCGGGCGTAGCGCACCGAGTCGCCCAGCATGTTGCCCCAGGTCGGGGTCGGCGGGACGACACCCACGCCCAGGAAGCTCAGCGCCGCTTCGGTCCCGATGTAGGTCGGGATGATGAGCGAGGAGAACACCAGGATCGACGCCCACAGGTTGGGCAGCAGCTGCCGGAACAACACGTGGCCGGTGCCCGCCCCCAGCGACCTGGCCGCCTCGACGAACTCACGCTCCCGCAGCGAGAGGACCTGCCCGCGGATGATGCGGCCGAAGTAGGGCCAGCCGAAGAAGCCGATGAAGACGATGAGGTAGAGGACCCGGCCGGGGGTGCCAGGGACCCCGAGCTGGTCGAGCAGCGTGACGAAGACCGGGGTCATCGCGATCAGCAGGATGAGCTGGGGGAAGGCAAGCAGCAGGTCCATCAGGCGGCTGATGAAGGCGTCCATCTTGCCGCCGAGATAACCGGCCAGGGCTCCCAGGATGGTGCCGATCACGACCGACACGACCGTCGCTGACAGCGCGATGAGCAGCGAGATGCGGGCGCCGTAGAGCAGGCGGGCGAGCGTGTCGCGCCCGGTGCCCGGCTCGACCCCGAGCAGGTGGTCTCCCGAGATGCCGCTGCCGAGCGGGCCACCCTTGGGCAGGAAGCCCTTGTCGGGGTCGACTGCTGCGCGGTAGAAGGTCGTCGGGTCGACACCGAGGACCTTGGTGATCAGCGGCGCGAGGATCGCGAGCAGCAGGATCAGGATGATCATGAACATGCTGAGCATGGCGATCTTGTCGTGCTTGAGCCGGAACCAGGCGATCTGACCGAGCGAGCGACCTTCGATGCCCTTGTGGGCGCCGACATCCTCGACAGGAGCGTGATCCTGAGTGAGGGTGTCGCCCGCGCTCATCGTCATGCGGTTCGTCCTTCCGCCTCAGGGTGTGCGTGTCCGGTCTCCGGCCAGGAGCACGGGGGAATCTATCTGCGGCCCTCCCGCCGTGACTACGCTCCAGCCGGGTTGAGGCCAGATCGTGACCGTCCAGATGCACAAGTGCATCGTCGTGTCACAACCTGGGGGCAACCGGGCAGGACCCTAGTACCGGCGGCGGGGCTTGTACCAGCCTGGACCGAGCACTTTCGTGGCCGGTCCCGCGGTTTGGTGACGATGCGTTGCCTAGTTGCTACGGTCCGCCTTCGCCTGACGACCACGGCGTTGTCCGCGCACCTGCGCGGTCAGCTCGACCTTGCGGATGCGCACCGTGGCGGGCGTCACCTCGACGCACTCGTCCTCGCGGCAGAACTCCAGTGCCTGCTCGAGCGACAGCGAGCGGTGCGGGATGAGTGGCACCAGGATGTCCCCCGAGGACTGCCGCATGTTGGTGAGCTTCTTCTCCTTGGTCGGGTTCACGTCCATGTCGTCGGACCGGGCGTTCTCCCCGACGACCATGCCCTCGTAGACCTCGGTGCCGGGCCCGACGAACATCGTGCCGCGCTCCTGGAGGTTGGCCAGGGCGAACCCGGTGGTGGCGCCCCGGCGGTCGGCGACCAGTGAGCCGGTCGGCCGGGTCCGGAGCTCGCCGTGCCACGGCTCGTACCGCTCGTGGACGTGGTGCAGCAGGCCGGTGCCCCGCGTCTCGGTGAGGAACTCGGTCCGGAAGCCGATCAGACCGCGCGCCGGCACGATGTACTCCATCCGCACCCAGCCGGTGCCGTGGTCGACCATCTGCTCCAGCCGGCCCTTGCGCAGCGCAAGGAGCTGGATCAGGACACCCTGGTAGTCCGACGGGGAGTCGATCGTCAGGCGCTCCATCGGCTCCTGCAGCTTGCCGTCGATCATGCGTGTCACGACCTGCGGCTTGCCGACCGTCAGCTCGAATCCTTCCCGGCGCATGATCTCCACCAGGATGGCGAGCTGGAGCTCTCCCCGGCCCTGGACCTCCCAGGTGTCCGGGCGCTCGGTCGGCAGCACCCGGATCGAGACGTTGCCGACGAGCTCGGTCTCGAGCCGGTTCTTCACCAGTCGCGCGGTGAGCTTCTTGCCGCTCTCCCCCGCCAGGGGTGCGGTGTTGATGCCGACCGTCATCGAGATGTTCGGCTCGTCGATCGTGATGACCGGCAACGGCCGGGGGTCGTCCGCGTCGGCGATCGTCTCGCCGATCGTGATCTCGGGGATGCCTGCGATGGCCACGATGTCGCCCGGGCCGGCCTGCTCGATCGAGACCCGGTCCAGCGCCTCGGTGCCCAGCAGCTCGGTCAGCTTGACCCGCTCGATCGTGCCGTCGGCCCGACACCAGGCCACCTGCTGGCCCTTCTTCATCGTGCCGTTGTGGATCCGGCACAGCGCGAGCCGGCCGAGGTAGGGCGACGCGTCGAGGTTGGTGACGTGCGCCTGCAGCGGTGCCTCCACCTCGTACGTCGGGGCGGGCACCGTCGTCATCAACGTGTCGAACAGCGGCTCCAGGTCCGGGCTGTCCGGCATCGAGCCGTCGGCCGGCCTGGTCAGCGACGCACGCCCGGCCTTCGCCGACGCGTAGACGATCGGGAACTCGATCTGGTGCTCGTCGGCATCGAGGTCGAGGAACAGCTCGTAGGTCTCGTCGACGACCTCCGCGATGCGAGCGTCGGAGCGGTCCACCTTGTTGACCACGAGAACCACCGGGAGTCGCTTCTGCAGCGCCTTGCGCAGCACGAACCGGGTCTGGGGCAGCGGGCCCTCCGACGCGTCGACGAGCAGCAGCACACCGTCGACCATCTCGAGGCCGCGCTCCACCTCACCGCCGAAGTCCGCGTGGCCCGGCGTGTCGATGATGTTGATGGTGACGCCGCTGTGCCGGACCGCGGTGTTCTTGGCCAGGATCGTGATGCCCTTCTCGCGCTCGAGATCCATCGAGTCCATGACGCGCTCACGAACGGACTCGTTCTCAGCCTGGTGCGCAGTGAAGGCCCCCGACTGCCAGAGCATCGCGTCGACCAGCGTCGTCTTGCCGTGGTCGACGTGAGCGATGATCGCCACGTTGCGTAGGTCGGTCCGCTGGGCGCGCGGCTGACTGGTGGGCATGGCGAGAACGCTCGATCCTGGGAGGGGAGGGAAGGGCCGTGGCACGCAGCGCACGGCGGCGGCGCCCTCCATGGTACGGGACGTGGCCAAGATCACCCTCCCCCGACAAAGCGTCAGGCGCCCTGGCCTCCTACAGTGTTCGACGTCGCCGGCGGCGACGTCGGGGTCGCAATGGTCATGTGCGGGCGGCGGGACACGGAGGACAGGACGTGGGTCACCGATGAGCAGTGTGACGACCGCCCCACGGCGGGCCAGGATCTCGGCCCGGACGCTGCGCAGCGACCGGTGGTGGTTCGCCCCGCTGATCA
>JAVEDB010000262.1 GCA_030841185.1 Actinomycetota bacterium | reverse complement strand
ACAGCGGGACCGGTTCGTCGTCACCAACCAGCGCCCAGTCCAGCGCGAGCTTCAGAAGCGCCGCCTTGCCGCCGACCGAGGTGAACACCGTCTTGCGGCTCACCCCCGCACGGGCGGCCACGGCATCAATCGTCGTGCGTGACCAGCCGAGCTCGAGGAAGAGGTCGCGCGCGGCGCCGACGACCGCTCTCCGGGTTGCCCGGGCCTGATCCTCACGCAGCGTCGACCGGTAGGGACGGCGCTCCGGAGACATCTTGACACCTCACCCACTTTGGAGTAACTCTCAGTGTAATCAAATCACTCCGAGTGTAGCGGAGGCTTCCATGCGGGCACTCATCGCGGGATCGGGCCCGACGGGACTCATCCTCGGCGCCGCCCTCGCACGCCGCGGTCACCAGGTCACGTCGGTGGATCGGGACCCGGGCCCGACGGGAGACGCGTGGATCCGCCGTGGCGTCATGCAGTTCGAGCACGCCCACGGCTTCCGGCCCCAGGTGCCGATGACCCTCCAGGCGGAATGGCCAGCCGCCCTCAACACCTGGCGGAAGCTGGGCGCTCACCCCGTGGAGGCGCCGAACCCCGCCGGATCTCGCCAGGTGGTGGGGGTGCTCTCACGCAGATCGACCTTCGAGCGAGCGCTTCGCCACGCGGCGGAGCAGCAGGCCGGCCTGACCCTGCGCACGGGTCACGTCGACGGACTCGTCGTCGACCGCGGACAGGTCACCGGCGTTCGGATCGACGGATCCCTTGTCGAGGCCGACCTCGTCGTGGACGCCTCAGGCCGATCCGGGCGCCTGGGCAGGTCGAGCGCGCCGGACAGCGGCCCGGATCTCGACGGCGACTGCGGCCTCGCGTACGTCGACCGCACCTACCGCCTGCGGCCGGGAGCAGAGCCCGGGCCGATGGTGAGCCCGATCGCCTACATGGCCGACTTCGACGGCTACCAGTGCCTGGTCTTCCTGCACGAGGCCGGCCACTTCTCGGTGGTGCTCGTGCGCCCCACCGCGGACACCGCACTCAAGGCACTGCGGTTCGAGGCCGCCTTCGAGACGGCTTGCCGAGCCATCCCGGCCCTGGCCGAGTGGACCCACCCGGACCGTGCGCAGCCCACCTCAGCGGTTCTTGTCGGCGGGGCGCTGCGTAACGTGTACCGGCGACAGGTCGGCACGCCGGGACTGGTCGCCGTGGGGGACTCGGTGGCGACCACGACCCCGACCCGAGGGCGCGGGATCGCAATGGCCTGCATGCAGGTGATCGCACTGCTCGGGCTTCTCGACGCGGGCTCCGACCCAGCCACCATCGCCGAGCCGTTCGGCGCCTGGTGCGACCACCACATCGAGCCCTGGGTGGCCGACCACATCGCGATCGATGGAGGCATGGTCAGGCGCTGGCAGGGCGATGACCTCGACCTGAGCCGACCGCTCACCACCGACCTCATCGCCGCCGCGGTCGAAGCAGACCCCCGGATCGGCCAGCACGCCGGAGGCTACTTCGCGATGACCGCGCTGCCCGAGACGCTGAGGCCGGCCGAGCCACTGGCGCGGGCGGTCTACCAGGCCGGCTGGCGACCGGCGTACGCCCCCGGCCCGACGCGCGACGAGCTGGTGGACGCCATCCGCGTGGCTGTGCCCGCCGCCTGACCCTGATCACGAAGGCGAGTCCGCGGAAGTCAGCGGGCGGTGCGTTGTTCGCCGGCCCGCGGCGATCAGGGCAGGAACGGGGACCGGGCCGTCGCGGTGGCCTGGACCGGGTAGCCCTCGGCGTACCGGGACGAGACGAGGTTCAGGAACGGCAGGTGCGCGGTGGCCCGCAAGGTGACCGTGACCGTCGCGCCGTCCGTTGTCACCGACACCACCTCGAAGCCGTCGAAGCGCTGGTCGAGGCGCCCGTCGGAGGCATACGTCTCGACGGCGGCCTCGCTGGCTCCCAGCGGGAGCACCGCCGTGTCCGTTCCCGCGTAGACCTTCGCCAGATCGGGGACGTTCGCGGCCGCGACCGCCGCGCCGTCCGCGGCTCCCATCAGGGCACGGCGGTAGAGGTAGGCCGTGGAAAGGTTGACCACGACCGTCACGAGGACTCCTGCGATCACCGTGTAGACGAGGATCAGCAGCAGCAACTGGCCCTCGTCGTCGTGCCGCACCCGCCCCCCGAGGGCGCGTAGCCGGGTCACGGCACGGCCCGGAAGCGGTCGACGACCTCGAGGTGCGAGCTGGACACGTGCACCGTGGCGGGGGCCGAGCCCCGGAAGATCCTCGGCAAGAACGGGAGGCCCACGTCGTACTCCACGACGACGGGGACGGTCGCGCCGGGCCGCAGGCAGTCCCGGCAGTCGATGTGCAGCTGCTCCGGCTCGAGGTGCAGCCTGCTGTCGGCCATGACGATCGCGGCCGCGTTGTAGGCCTGCTCGCGTCCCTGGTCGTCGCTGGCAGAGGTGACGTAGACCCGACCCGCCTCGCGGGCTGCGCTCGACACGGCGTAGGCCGCGGACTGGACCCGGAAGACCGTGAGCAACACGTACACAAGGGGCACCATGAGGAGCACTCCGAGATAGACGAACTCGATGATCGCCGTCCCCGCGTCGTCGGACGCGCTGCGACGGCCCGGCGGTCTCATCGCGACTCCTCGACGGCATGACCGCGTACGACGATGCCGCGCGGGCCGAGGAATCCGATGAGTGGCAACGTCGCCCGTACCTCGACGAAGACGGTCGGGAACCCGTCGACGGACTCCTCCCCACTGCGCACGTCGGCGGCGAAGCTGTCAGCCAGCGAGTCCTTGATGAGCTGCCGGGTGACGGCGGCGCCGTCCTCCGGACCCCGGTCGGCGTTGGCCGCGTAGCGCGCTCCCTCGGCGGCGGAGGCCACCAACGTGTTCCGCACGAACAGCGCGAGGCCGAGTTGCAGTACGCCGAGAAAGAGCAGCGTCAGAAGCGCACCGACGAGGGTGAACTCGACGACCGCGGCACCACCGTCGTCACGGCCGCGGTTCACGGTGCGTTGCCGACGACCCCGTCGAGTGCGTCGTTGAAGAGCTGCTTGAGCTTGTCGTCGGCGACCACCCAGAGAGCCGTCACGAGGCCCGCCGTCATGATGGTGACGAGGACCCATCCGGGCACGTCGCCTCGGTCGCGACCGCCCCGGACGGCGATGCGGGTGTAGAGCCGCAG
>JAVEDB010000261.1 GCA_030841185.1 Actinomycetota bacterium | reverse complement strand
ACCCGCCAGTCGACGCGATGACCCGAGTCGCGCAGATAGAAACCCGGGAAGACGTCGGTCCGATAGCCGAGCACCCCGACGCTCAGCGACTCCAACCGCTCGAGGGTCGCGCCGATGTCGAGGATCGACTTGACGCCCGCGCACACGACGACGATGGGCGTGCTCGCCAGCGCCTGCAGGTCGGCGGACTCGTCCCACGTTTCCCGGGCATGCCGGTGCACGCCGCCCAGGCCCCCCGTCGCGAACACACCGATGCCGGCCTGCGCAGCGAGGTGCGCCGTCGCGGCCACCGTCGTCGCACCGTCACCCGCCCGGGCGGCAACGGTCGCGAGGTCCCGCGTGCTGACCTTGACCACCTCGGGGCCGGTCGCGATCCGTTCCAGGGCGTCGTCGTCGAGCCCGATCTGCGCCACGCCGCCGACGACCGCGATCGTGGCGGGCACGGCCCCCGCGACTCGGACCGCCGCCTCGATGTCCCGGGCGATCCGCAGGTTGTCCGGCCGCGGCAGGCCGTGCGCGACGATCGTGGACTCGAGCGCCACGACCGCGCGCCCGGCCAGCAGGGCGTCGGACACCTCAGGAAGCACTCGGAGCACGTCGGCACGCTAGCCGAGACCGGCTGCTGTCAGGTCGTCCGCAGCCGGGGCGCAGTGGTTAGCCTCGGCCGGGTGGACCGCCCCTACCCCTCCCACTGGGAGGCCGACGTGGTCCTGCGCGACGGAGGGACGGCTCACCTGCGCCCCATCCGTCCCGACGACGCCGACCGGCTGGTCCGGTTCATGAGCCGGCTGTCCGACGAGACGATCTACTTCCGCTTCTTCTCCATGTACCGGCAGCTGTCGGCGCGCGACCTCGCGCGGTTCACCGAGGTCGACCACGTGGACCGCGCAGCGCTCATTGCCACCATCGGCGACGAGATGATCGGCGTTGTCCGGTACGACCGGGTGTCCCCGCAGGAGGCGGAGGTCGCGTTCACCATCGAGGACTCGCATCAGGGCAGGGGCCTCGGTTCGGTGTTCCTCGAGCACATCGCCGCCGCGGCACGAGAACGGGGGATCGCCCGGTTCGTCGCAGACGTGATGCCGGCCAACCGCAAGATGCTCAACGTGTTCAGCGAGGCGGGGTACAGCCTCCAGCAGGGCCGCTACGACGGTGTCGTCCGCCTCGAGTTCGCTCTCGCGCCGACCGCCAGCTCGACGGCCGTCACGCAGGCCCGCGAGCACCGCGCGGATGCCCGATCGGTGCAGCGACTGCTCAGCCCGCGCTCGGTGGCGGTGGTGGGGGTGAGCCGCTCGCCGCACTCCATCGGCCGCACGGTGCTGCACCATCTCCAGGAAGGCGGTTACCTCGGCCAGACGTACGCCGTGACCCCGCACGTGGCCGGCGATGTCGATGGGGCTCCGGCCTACGCCACGGTGACCGCAGCGCCCGGCCCGGTCGACCTGGCGCTGCTCGCGGTGCCGGCCGACCAGATCGAGTCCGTCGTCGCGGACTGCGCGGCGAAGGGTGTGCTCGGGCTGGTCATCATGTCGTCGGGGTTCGCCGAGACGGGTGACGAGGGGCGGGCCCGTCAGCTGCGGGTGGTGCAGCAGGCACACGCCAACGGGATGCGGGTCATCGGTCCGAGCTCCTTCGGCTTGCTCAACACCGATCCGGACGTGTCCCTCAACGCCTCACTCTCCCCGCTGATGCCGGAAGCCGGACGGGTGGGCTTCTTCTCGCAGTCCGGGGCCCTAGGCGTGGCCCTGCTCGACAACATCGTGCGGCGGGGGCTGGGAATCTCCACATTCGTCTCCGCGGGCAACCGGGTCGATGTGAGCGGCAACGACCTTCTGCAGTACTGGGAGGAGGACCCACGCACCGACGCGGTCATGCTCTACCTCGAGTCGATCGGGAACCCCCGCAAGTTCAGCCGGATCGCTCGTCGGATGGGCCGGACGAAGCCGGTCGTGGTGGTGACCTCGGGTCGGTCCGGGCGTGCCGTCCCCCACGGACACGTGGTGCGGGAGACGCGCGCCCCGAAGGCCGCCGTCGCGGCGCTCTTCGAGCAGGCGGGCGTGATCGGCGTCGACAACATCCATGAGCTCTTCGACGTCGGCCAGCTCGTGGCGAACCAACCGCTGCCCGCAGGCCCACGAGTCGCGGTTCTGGGCAACTCGGATGCACTCGGCGTGCTCGCCGCGGATGCGTGCGCGTCCGCCGGCCTGGAACTCGTGGGGGAGCCGAGGCAGCTTGGAGCGGATGCGTCGGCCGATGACTTCCGGGCCGCGCTGGAGGAGGTGTTCGCCGACGCGGGTGTCGACTCGGTCGTCGCCCTGTTCATCCCCCCGCTCGTCACCCCGGACGAGGACGTGGCTCGGGTGCTCGCCGAGGGCGCCAGCCGCTCGGACAAGACCGTCGTCTCGACCTTCCTCGGGATGCGCGGTGTGCCGGAGGCCCTCCGCGTTCCCGGTGGTCGCGGCTCGGTCCCGTCGTACTCCACCCCCGAGGACGCGGTCGCCGCCCTCGCTGCGGTGACCCGGTACGCCGCCTGGCGCACCGCACCGGCCGGCGAGCTGGTGCGACCCGCGGGGGTGGACCCGGCCGCGGCGCGCCGGCTCGTCCAGGATGCGCTGCGCGGTCTCGACGACCTCGCGCTCGACGCCGCCCGGGTGCGCCAGCTGCTCACGTGTTACGGCGTCACCGTCCGGTCCGGTGCGGATGTCGACGGCCCCCAGGCGGCGGGGCTCAGCGACGCCGTGGCCTGCGTGGTCACCACGATGGAGGATCCGCTGTTCGGACCGGTGCTGTCGTTCGGTCTCGCTGGGGTCGCCACCGACCTGCTCGGCGACTGGGCCTATCGCATCCCCCCGCTCACCGATCGCGACGTGCACGAGCTGGTCCGTTCGGTGCGTGCCGCGCCGCTGCTGTTCGGGCACAACGGAGCGCCGGC
>JAVEDB010000243.1 GCA_030841185.1 Actinomycetota bacterium | reverse complement strand
CGTGCCGGGTGAACCGGGCCACCACCTCGAGGAGGAACTCCGGGACGACCGCCTGGGGGGTGGTCTCCTGACGGATCAGGTCGATCTCGTCGAGCAGCTCGACCGGGTAGTGGGTGCGGATCTCGGCACCGAACCGGTCCTTCAGCGGGGTGATGATCCGCCCGCGGTTGGTGTAGTCCTCGGGGTTCGCGCTCGCGACGAGCAGCAGGTCCAGCGGCAGCCGCAGCACGTAGCCGCGGACCTGGATGTCGCGTTCCTCCAGGACATTGAGCAGGGAGACCTGGATCCGCTCGGCCAGGTCGGGCAGCTCGTTGATCGCGAAGATGCCTCGGTTGGTGCGTGGGACCAGCCCGTAGTGCACGGTCTCGGGATCGCCGAGCGTCCGGCCCTCGGCGACCTTGATGGGGTCCACGTCACCGATCAGGTCGCCCACGCTGGTGTCGGGCGTCGCCAGCTTCTCGCCGTACCGCTCGCTGCGGTGCCGCCAGACGACCGGCAGGTCGTCGCCCAGCTCGTGCGAGCGCCGGCGGCAGCCCGCGCAGACCGGGTGGTAGGGATGGTCGTTGATCTCGCAGCCCTCGACCGCGGGACTCCATTCGTCCAACAGCTCCACCAGCGTCCGGATCAGCCGGGTCTTGCCCTGGCCGCGCTCGCCGAGCAGCACGAGGTCGTGGCCGGCGAGCAGGCTGCGCTCGAGGGCGGGCAGCACCGTGTCGTCGAAGCCGAGGATGCCGGGGAACCGGGTGGTCCCCGACCGGAGCCGGTCGACGAGGTTGGTGCGGATCTCGGTCTTGACCGGGCGGTGCTCGGCCTCGGGCAGGCCGGACGCGCGCAGGGCGCCGAGGGTGCTGGGACGGGTCATGCATCGACCGTACGTCGGGGTCCGGGGCAATCCAAGGTCGTCCGGTCGGCGGTTGGGCAGCCGAGCCCGGTGGGTGAGGATGAGGGGCATGGCGCGCTGTGGAGACGGTCTCGCGGTGGACAGCGATCTGCTGCGCGCCGCCGAGACGGCGACCCGGCAGGCTCTTGAACCACTGTCGGGGCGGACCCCCGATCTCGTGCTGGTCTTCGCCTGCGGGACCGACCCGAGCGAGGTCTCGGCGGCGTTGGAGCGGTCCGCCGAGCTCTCCGGTGCGGCGACCGTGGTCGGGTGCAGCGGCGTCGGGGTGATCGGCTCCGGCCGGGGCGTGGAGCTCGAGTCGGCCGTGAGTGTCTGGGCGGCGGTGCTCCCCGGCGTACGCCTGCGGTCCTTCCACCTCGAGGTGCTGCGCAGCTCGGAGGCGATCGCCGTCGTCGGCATGCCGGTCCAGCAGTACGACGACCAGGTGGTGGTCGTGCTGGCCGACCCCTACTCGTTCCCGATCGACGCGTTCGTCGAGCAGGCGGCGGAGGCGCTGCCCGGGCTGCCGCTGACGGGCGGCCTGGCGTCAGGGCTGCTGGGAGCCGGGTCCACCCGGTTGCTCGTGGACGGCGTCGTGCACGACCGCGGCGCGGTCGGCGTGGTCCTGGGCGGACCGGTGACCGCGCGGACGGTGGTCAGCCAGGGCTGCCGGCCGGTCGGCCCCGCGATGACGGTCACCGCCTCGGACGGCAACGTGCTGTTCGGGCTGGCCGGTGTCCCGGCGCTGACGAAGCTCGAGCAGGTGATTGCCGCGCTGCCGCCGGAGGACCAGGCGCTCGCGTCCGCCGGCCTGCAGCTGGGCATCGCGATGGACGAGTACGTCGACCGGCACTCGCACGGCGACTTCCTGGTGCGGGGGATCATCGGCGCCGACACGGAGCGAGGTGCGCTCATGGTCGGCGACGTGGTCGAGGTGGGGCGCACCGTGCGCTTCCAGGTGCGCGACGCCGACACGGCAACTGCCGACCTCACGGCGCTGCTGGGCAGCTTCCGGGCGGCCCGCTCCCTCGACCCGGTCGACGGAGCCCTGCTGTTCACCTGCAACGGTCGCGGCGCAGCGCTGTTCCCCAGCGCCGACCACGACGTGCAGCTGGTGCAGCGCGTGCTCGGTGCGTCGGGCGTCGCGGGGTTCTTCGCGGCCGGTGAGATCGGGCCGGTCGGGGGACGCAGCCACGTGCACGGGTTCACCGCGTCGGTGCTGGCCTTCGGGTCCGTCCCTGACGGGCCCCCGGCCGGTCTCGTGACCGGTCCGGGCGCCTGAGTCAGTCGCTGTAGACGACCGGCTGCTCGCCGTCGCCCACGGGGGCTTCGGCGCGCGCGGGATCGGGCGCCGGCCCGGCGCTTCGCAGGGGGAGCTCCTTGATGAGCCAGGTGAGGACGAAGGCGGCGAGCACGAACGGCACGGCGACGAGGAACACCGTGTCCAGCGACCGCACGAAGGCCTCGATCACCGGACCCTTCACGGCCGGCGGGAGCGCCGCGATACGGGCCGGACTGGAGATGAGGTTGCCCGTGCCACTCGGGGGAGTCCCGCCGGGCAACAGGTCGTGCAGGTTGGCCGCCAGCCTGTTGTTGAGGATGGTGCCGAAGACGGCCACCCCGAACGTGCCGCCCATCGACCGGAAGAACTGCGATGCGGACGTGGCGACGCCCATCTCGCTGTAGTCCACGGCGTTCTGCACGGCGAGGACGAGCACCTGCATGACGAGCCCGAGGCCGGCCCCGACGACGAACATGTAGATGCCTGACTGCCAGTGCGGCGTGTGGATGTGCAGCTGGGAGAACAGGAACATGCCGAGAGCCATCACCGCCGTCCCGGCGATCGGGAAGGCCTTGTAGCGCCCGATCTTGCTGATGATGCGACCGCTGCCGATCGACGCCACCAGGATGCCGAGCATGAGCGGCAGCATCAACAGGCCGGACTCGGTCGGCGTCACCCCGTCGACCACCTGCAGGTAGACCGGGATGAACACGACCGCCCCGAACATCGCCAGGCCCACGACGAAGCCGACCGCGCTGGTCACGGAGAAGACGCTGTTGCGGAACAGGCGCAGCGGCAGGATCGGCTCGGTCGCGCGGGTCTCCCAGAACAGGAAGCCGCCGACGAGGACGGCTCCGGCCGCGAGCATGCCGATGACCTGACCCGATCCCCAGGGGTACTGGTTGCCGCCCCAGACGAGACCGAGCAACAGGCTGCTCACGCCTCCGACGAGCAGCGCGGCGCCGAGATAGTCGATCGAGTGCTCGCGCCGGGTGTGGGGGATGTGCAGGACGCTGCTGGTGACGACGAGGGCGATCAGACCGAGCGGGACGTTGATGTAGAAGATCCAGCGCCAGCTGAGGTGCTCGGTGAAGAACCCGCCGAGGAGCGGGCCGGCCACGCTGGCGAGGCCCCAGACGCCGCCGAAGTAGCCCTGGTAGCGGCCGCGCTCGCGGGGAGCGATGATGTCGCCGATGATCGCGAAGACCAGGGCCATCAGGCCGCCGGCACCGACGCCCTGGATCGCGCGGGTGGCTACCAGCTGCCACATCTCCTGCGACGCTCCGGCCAACGCCGAGCCGATGAGGAACACGATGATGGCGAACTGGAAGACCGGCCGCCGGCCGTACAGGTCGGAGATCTTGCCGTAGAGCGGCGTCGACGCCGTCGAGGTGAGCAGGTAGGCCGTGACCACCCAGGACAGGTGGTCGAGACCGCCGAGGTCACCGACGATCGTCGGCAACGCCGTTGCCACGATGGTCTGGTCGAGAGCGGCCAAGAGCATGCCGAGTCCGAGGCCGAAGAACACCAGCACAATCTGGCGGTGCGTCATCTGAACGGGCGGTCGCTCGGCGACCGGCGCGGTGGCCATCACTTGTCCGCGTGGGTCATGACACTGGCGACAAGATGCGATGCGCGGTCCGGTCGCAGGTCACCGGCGAGACGGGTGAGCAGCGTCGTCAACGTGCGGCGGTCGCGCTCGGACCAGTCGGCGAGGGCTGCTTCCATCAGCTGGCTGAATGCGCTCTTCACGCTGTCGACAAGGGCTCGCCCGTCGTCGGTTGGCTCGAGCAGGCTGGCCCGGCGGTCGGCTGGCTCGGGGGTACGGCGGAGCAAACCCAGGTCCT
>JAVEDB010000226.1 GCA_030841185.1 Actinomycetota bacterium | reverse complement strand
CGGGGTAGGAGTTCCACGTCGGGAACGTGTTGCACCCGATGACGAGCGACACCCCTCGCGGCACGACGGTGAAGGTCTTGGCCATCCGCTGCGGCGGGCGCTTGCCCTGGGGCTTCTCCCAGACGGCCGAGGCGGCGTGCCTCGTCATCTCGGCGTACGCGTAGGCGATCGCCTCCAGTGCCCGGTCCTGGGCGTGCGGCCCGCCGGCCTGGAACGCCATCGCGTAGGCCTGACCCGAGGTGTGCATCACGGCTTGCGCCAGCTCGTGGCTGCGCGCGTTGATGCGGGCGAGGATCTCGAGAGCGACCCCGGTGCGCGCGTCGGGCCCGGCGTCCCGCCAGGCCGGCAGCGCGGCCACCGCGTCGGCCATGAGCGCGTCGGGGTCGGCGTGCGGATAGATGACCCCCAGCTCCAGCCCGTACGGCGACACCTCCGTCGAGACCTCACCGTCGGTGGCACGTTGCTCGATCGGGAACGGCTTGCCCAGGTAGCCGTCGAAGGCAGCCTTGCCGGCCTCGGCGCTCTGGGTGCCGTTCTCGCCGTACGCCTTGAGGTTCTCGGGGTAGGCGGACCAGTAGGTGCGCTCCCCGATGGCGGTCAGTGCCCGATCGAGGACGTCCCGGTGTCTGTGCAGCAGCTCGGTTGCCGAGGTCATCCTCGTAACCTAACCCGCTCGCTCACGCGGCTGCCTGGCTGCCACGTCCCCGCCAGTTGACCACGTGAGGTAGTCGAGGAGGAGCGGCAACAGCCGTGTACGACGACTGCCGCTCCTCCTCGGCTGTTGCCGTCCGCCGGTGCCGGCGGGCGGCCGCCTAGAGGCGCGGCTCGTCCGGCGCCTGCGGACGCGGCGTGCGCGGAGCGTCGATTTTGGCCTTCTCCATCTGCTCGCCGATCTCCTGGAGGCTCTTGCGGCCGAGCCCCCGGCGTACCTCCGGGAACCAGTCCTGCTCCTCCTCCTCGACGTGGTGTCGCACGTTCTCGATCAGCACGGTCACCTTCGCGTCGAAGCGCTCGTCCTCCGGGCTCATGTCGCGCAGCTCCTCGAGCACCCACTTCACGATGTGGTGCTCCTCGAGGCTCTCGAGGACGTGGTCCTCGGTCTCGGGGACGGCCTTGCGCGCGACGGGGTAGAAGATCTGCTCCTCGATGAACGCGTGCACCGAGAGCTCCTCGATGATCTGGTCGACGAGGTCGCGCTTCGTCTTCTTCGCGTCGTCGCCGGCCTTCTCGAACTGCTTGAACAGCTTTTCAACTGTCTTGTGGTCGTTCTTGAGCAGGACGATGGCGTCCACGGCTGCGCCTCCTCTGGTCGGCTGCACGGATGTCGGCCTGCACTGCCCGGAGAGGCGGCGCGGAAACCACGGACGTCGTCCGCACGGCGAATCAGCGGTCGAACCGCATTCGCGGTGTCAGAGGTCCATCGAACCGGATATTGCTGACGTACAGATGCGAATATGACGCATCTGCGGTTATGGTGCGGCCATGCCGATGTACCGCATGAAGCAGGCCGCCGATCTGCTCGGCGTCAGCACGGACACGCTGCGGCGCTGGGCCGAGGCGGGCCGGATCGCCACCGTCACGGACGACGCGGGACGGCAGGCCCTGGACGGGGCAGTGCTGGCCCGGTTCGCGCAGGGCCTGGCCGCGGCCGCCGACCACCCGAGCCCGCGGCCGGTGATCTCCGAGTCGGCGCGGAACCGGTTCGTCGGGCTCGTCACCGACGTCAAGCGCGACGCGGTGATGGCTCAGGTGGAGATGCAGTCCGGGCCGCACCGCATCGTGTCCCTGATGAGTCGCGAGGCCGCCGACGAGCTGGGTCTCGAGCCTGGAGTGCTCGCGATTGCGGCCGTGAAGTCCACGAACGTCGTCGTCGAGGTCCCTGCGCCGTCCTGACCCACATCGACCCGCCGTCCAGGGTCGCCGCCCACTCACGCACTGGAGCCCGCACATGCATCGCACGACCCGCATCGTCGCCGTGCTGGCGTTGACCACCAGCGTGCTCGCCGGGTGTGGCGGCTCGTCGGGTGGCAGCAGGGCGACGAAGCCAACGTCGTCGTTGTCGCCGTCCGCTGACAAGCTGGCCGGCACGGTCAACGTCTTCGCGGCGGCGTCCCTGCAGGAGGCGTTCAAGGCGTTGGGCAAGCAGTTCCAGGCCGCGCACCCGCGGACGAAGCTGGTGTTCAACTTCGGGCCGAGCTCCGGCCTGGCCACGCAGATCAGCCAGGGCGCGCCGGCCGACGTGTTCGCGTCGGCCAGCGCGAAGAACATGGATTCGGTCGTGAAGGCCAGGGCCGCGACTGATGCCACTCCGTTCGTGAAAAACGTGTTGGAGATCGCCGTTCCTCCTGCCAATCCCGGAAGGATCACTGCGCTCGACGACCTCGCCAGGTCGGGGGTCAAGGTCGCCGTCTGCCAGGCACAGGTCCCGTGTGGCGCGGTCGCGGCCAAGGTGTTCCGCAACGCCAAGATCACCGTGCGGCCGGCGACCCAGGAGGTCGACGTCAAGGCGGTGTTGGCGAAGGTCAAGCTCGGCGAGGTCGACGCCGGGCTGGTCTACGTCACCGACGTGCTGGGGGCCGGGGCCAAGGTCACGGGCATCCCGATCCCAGCCGACGTGAACGCCTCGACGAGCTACCCCATCGCCACCCTCACGAAGGCGCCGAACAAGGCCGTCGCCCAGGCGTTCACCGACTACGTGCTCTCCGCGGAAGGCTCTGCCGTCCTGACCGCGGCGGGCTTCCAGAAGCCCTGAGAGTCGCGGCAGTGAGGCGGCGCGTCGGGCCGGACCAACAGGCGGTGCCGTGGCCGCTGGGCGTCCCGGCGGCGGTCGCCGTCCTGTTCCTGCTGGTTCCGCTGCTGGGCCTGGTCGTGCGCGCCCCGTGGCGCGGGCTGCACCGGATCGTCGTCGAGAGCCAGGTCGTCGACGCCCTGCGGCTGTCGTTGCTCTGCGCCAGCGCGGCCACTCTCATCTCACTGGTCCTGGGTGTGCCGCTGGCGTGGGTGCTCGCGCGGGCCCGGCTTCGGGGCATCGGCTTGTTGCGAGCGCTCGTGACGTTGCCACTGGTGCTCCCACCGGTCGTCGGCGGCGTCGCGCTGCTGCTGGCGTTCGGCCGGGTCGGCCTCGTCGGCCAGTACCTCCACGGATGGTTCGGCATCACGCTGCCGTTCACGACCCCGGGCGTCATCGTCGCGGAGACCTTCGTCGCCATGCCGTTCCTCGTCGTCACGGTGGAGGGTGCGTTCCGGGCCGCCGACCGGGGCTACGAGGAGGCCGCCGCCACCCTCGGCGCGTCGCGGATGACCGTGTTCCGCCGCGTCACGCTGCCGCTGATCGGCCCGTCACTCGTCGCCGGCTCGGTGCTCTGCTGGGCGCGCGCACTGGGTGAGTTCGGCGCGACGATCACCTTCGCCGGGAACTTCCCCGGCCGCACGCAGACCGTGCCCATTGCGGTGTACCTCGCTCTGGAGCAGGACCCCGAGGCCGCCATCGCGCTGTCCCTGGTGCTCCTCGCGGTGTCGGTCGCGGTCCTGGTCGGGCTGCGCGACCGGTGGTTCAGCGTCGGCGGTGCACCGTGACGGGCCCCGAGGTCCTCGACGTCGCGGGGTCGCTGGACCGCGGCACCTTCCGGCTGGACGTCGCCCTGCGGGTCGAGCCCGGCGAGGTGCTGGGCGTCCTCGGACCCAACGGCGCCGGCAAGACCAGCCTGCTGCGGGCCGTGGCGGGACTCACCCGCCTGAGCTCTGGCTACATCAGCCTCGGCGGCCTGGTCCTCGACGACGCGGAAGCGCGCACGTTTCTCCCCCCCGAGGACCGGCCGGTCGGGCTGGTGTTCCAGAGCTACCTGCTGTTCCCACATCTCAGCGTCCTGGACAACGTCGCGTTCGCGGCCCGGAGCCACGGCGTACGGCGGGGGCCGGCACGGACGCACGCCAGCGAGTGGCTGGAGCGGCTCGGGCTGGCCTCGTTCGCCGACCGCAAGCCGCACGAGCTCTCCGGCGGGCAGGCCCAGCGGGTGGCGCTGGCGCGGACGCTGGCGGCCGAGCCCCGGCTGCTGCTGCTCGATGAGCCGCTGTCCGCCCTCGACGCCCGCATCCGGCTGGACGTGCGCACCGAGCTGCGTCGTCATCTGCACCAGTTCGGCGGCCCGGTCCTGATCGTCACCCACGACGCACTCGAGGCGATGGTGCTGGCCGACCGGCTGCTCGTCCTCGAGGACGGTCGCGTCGTCCAGCAGGGGACCCCCGCGGAGGTCGCCCGGCGTCCCGCGACCCAGTACGTCGCGAGCCTCGTCGGGCTCAACCTCTACCCGGGAACGCTGGCCCGCCACGAGGCGACCGTGGGCGACGTCGTCACCCTGGACGCCGGGGGCGCCGTCACCGTGCGCTCCCAACCGGGGGGCGCGGACCGGGTCCTGGTCGCGATCCGCCCGTCGGCGGTCGCTGTCCACACCCGGCGTCCCGACCACGCGAGCCCGCGCAACGTCTGGGCCGGGACGGTGGCGAGCCTCGAGCAGCTGGCCGACCGGGTACGCGCCCAGGTGGATGGCGTACCGCCGGCACTGGTCGACCTGACACCGGCCGCGGTGGCCGAGCTGGGTCTGCACCCGGGCAGGGAGGTGTGGCTGTCCGTGAAGGCCACCGAGATCGACGTCTACCCCGAGACGGCAGCCGTCTGAGCGTCGTCGTACGCGATCATCACGCGGTGCCCCCGGTAGGATTCGAACCTACGCTCCCGCCTCCGGAGGGCGATGCTCTATCCCCTGAGCTACGGGGGCTCAGGACGGCGCAAAGATTACCAGCCTTCGGTAAAGCGTCGGTCCCGGCGATCACGCCCGGTTAGCCTCGTGCGCATGGCAGACCGGCTGTGGCGCGTGCTCGTCGTGGACGACAGCGCGGTGATCCGCGAGCTCATCAGCGTCAACCTCGAGCTCGAGGGCTTCGAGGTGGTGACCGCGGTCGACGGTCAGGACGCCCTGGACAAGGTCCGTGAGGTGCACCCCGACGTCGTGACGATCGATGTGAAGATGCCCCGGCTTGACGGGTTCGAGACGGTGGAGCGGCTGCGGGCCGACCCCCTCACCGCGAACCTCAAGATCGCCATGGTGACGGCCTGCGCCCAGGAGATCGACCTGCGACGGGGAGCCCACGTCGGCGTGGACGCCTATGTCACGAAGCCGTTCGACCCGGAGGCGCTGGTCCGCACGGTCCGCGATCTGGTCGAGGCGAAGGCAAGCTGAGCACCGGCCGATAACGTTGGTGGGCGTGACCCCCGCCGAGCTCTCCGAGGCCGTCGCCGCTGCCGTGCGCACGGCGGTCGCCGACGGGCAGCTGTCCGTCGAGGCGCCGGATACGGTCCGCATCGAGCGGCCGAAGGTCAAGGAGCACGGAGACTACGCGACCAGCGTCGCGCTCCAGCTGTCGAAGCCAGCGGGGCGGCCCCCTCGCGAGGTGGCCGAGGCCATCGCTGGCCCGCTGCGGGGCACCCCCGGTGTGGCCTCGGTCGAGGTCGCGGGTCCGGGGTTCCTCAACATCACGCTGGACTCCGCGGCCCAGGGCGAGCTCGCGCGCACGATCGTCGAGGCCGGCTCGGACTACGGCCGTACGACGACGCTGGCGGGCCACCGTTTCAACCTGGAGTTCGTCTCGGCCAACCCGACCGGACCGCTGCACCTCGGCCACGTCCGGTGGGCTGCCGTCGGTGACGCGCTCGCCCGCGTCCTGCAGGCGACCGGGGCGGAGGTCGTGCGCGAGTACTACTTCAACGACGCCGGGGTCCAGATCGACCGCTTCGCCGCCTCGCTGCTCGCGGCCGCCAAGGGCTTGCCGACACCGGAGGACGGCTACGGCGGTGAGTACATCGGCGAGATCGCCAAGGCCGTGCTCGACGGGCACCCCGCCGTCCTGCAGGGCACGGATGCCGAGGCGACGGCGGTGTTCCGTCGCGAGGGCATGGCGCTGATGTTCGCCGAGATCCGCACGTCGCTCGCTGACTTCGGCGTCGCCTTCGACGTCTACTTCAACGAGAAGGACCTGCACGACAAGGGCGAGCTCACGGCGGCCCTGGACCGGTTGACCGCAGCGGGGCACGTCTACCCGAAGGACGGGGCGACGTGGCTGCGGACCACGACGTTCGGCGACGACAAGGACCGGGTGCTGGTCAAGGCCGACGGGGAGTGGACCTACTTCGCGGCGGACGCGGCCTACTACCTCGACAAGCGCGAGCGGGGCTTCGACCGGGTGGTCATCATGCTCGGCGCCGACCACCACGGCTACGTGGGGCGCTACCGGGCGCTGGCCGCAGCGTACGGCGACGACCCGGACGTGAACCTGGAGATCCTGATCGGTCAGTTCGTCAACCTGTTCAAGGACGGCAAGCCGCTGCGCATGAGCAAGCGGGCCGGCACCACGGTGACGCTGGAAGAGCTCGTCGACGCGATCGGCGCCGACGCCGGGCGCTACGCCCTCGCGCGGTACTCGACCGACAGCACCATCGACCTCGATCTCGACCTCTGGGCGCGCCGGACAAGCGACAACCCGGTGTTCTACGTGCAGTACGCGCACGCGCGCATCGCGAGCCTGCTGCGCAACGCCGCCGACCTCGGGCTGCAGCGGGCCGAGTTGCATCCTGAGCTGCTCGACGACCCGCGAGAGGGCAGCCTGCTCGGCGTCCTGGGGGAGTTCCCGCGAGTCGTCGCGAGCGCGGCTGAGCTGCGCGAGCCGCACCGCGTCGCCCGCTACCTCGAGGAGTTGGCCGGCACCTACCACCGGTTCTACGACGCGTGCCGGGTGCTGCCCCATGGCGACGAGGACCCGAGTGACCTGCACCGCGCGCGCCTCTGGCTGGTCGAGGCGACGCGGATCGTCCTGGCGAACGGGCTCGCGCTGCTCGGCGTCTCCGCTCCCGAGCGGATGTAAGGGCGACATCGGTGCGCGCCCACCCGGCCGGGCCCGCCCACGGCGACCTGCACCACGAGGGACTGCGCGGCTCTCCGCCGGCGGACCTCAACGTCCTCGACCCGGCGGTGTGGCCGGCCGGTGTGCACCGGGACCGGGCGGGTCACCTCGTCGCGTGCGGCCACGACGTACGCGACCTCGTCCGGGAGTACGGGACGCCGGCATTCTTCCTCGACGAGGAGGACTTCCGGTCCCGGTGCCGCCACTACCGCGCGGCGTTCTCCGGCGCGGACGTGTTCTACGCCGGGAAGGCGTTCCTCACCACCGGTGTCGCGCGATGGGTCGCCGAGGAAGGCTTGTCCCTCGACGTGTGCACGGGTGGCGAGCTCGCGGTCGCTCTCCGGGCCGGCTTCCCCGCGGATCGGCTGCTCGTGCACGGCAACAACAAGTCCCGCGCCGAGCTCGAGATGACGATCGCGGCCGGTGCGGGCCGGGTGGTGCTCGACTCGTTCGACGAGATCGAGCGGCTGTCGGCGCTGGCGCAGGCGGCCGGCGTAGAGGTACGCGTGCTCGTCCGCGCGACGGTGGGCGTGGAGGCGCACACCCACGAGTTCATCGCGACCGCGCACGAAGACCAGAAGTTCGGTTTCTCGGTCGCCGGCGGTGACGCCCTCGAGGCCATCGGGCGGGCGTCGGCCGCGCCCGGCCTGGAGCTCGTCGGGCTGCACTCCCACATCGGCTCGCAGATCTTCGACACGGCCGGCTTCGAGGTCGCTGCGCACCGTGTCGTCGGCCTGCTGGCCGCGGCCAGGGACGCGTACGGGCGCGAGCTGCCCGAGCTGAACCTCGGTGGCGGCCTCGGCATCGCCTACACGAGCGAGGACGACCCGCTGGACGTCGAGGACATCGCCGTCGCGCTGCGCACAATCATCGACCGTGAGTGCGCGGCGGCCCGGCTCGCGGTGCCCCGGCTGGCGGTGGAGCCGGGACGGGCCATCGCCGGGCCGGGCACGTTCACGGCGTACGAGGTGGGCACCGTGAAGCCGGTGGAGGGCCTGCGCACCTTCGTGTCGGTCGACGGCGGGATGAGCGACAACATCCGGACCGCGCTCTACGACGCCGACTACACGGTGACGCTGGCCTCCCGGTCGTCCTCGGCGCCACCGATGCTGTCGCGGGTCGTCGGCAAGCACTGCGAGAGCGGCGACATCGTGGTGAAGGACGCCTGGCTGCCCTCTGACCTCGCACCCGGTGACTTGCTCGCCGTGGCCGCGACCGGTGCCTACTGCCGGTCGATGGCGAGCACCTACAACCACCTGCCGCGGCCACCGGTGGTCGCCCTCACCGAGGGGAAGACGACCGTCCTGCTTCGCCGTGAGACGTTGGACGACGTGCTCGCCCTGGACCTCGGCTAACCGGCCCGCACCGACAGCGTCCCGAGCACACCGACGAGAGGAAGACCGCCATGCGCATCGCAGTACTCGGCACGGGAACGGTCGGCGAGGCCATCGGCAGCAAGCTCGTCGAGGTCGGGCACGACGTGGTGATGGGCTCGCGGTCCGCGGGCAACGAGAAGGCGGCCGCGTGGGCGGACCGGTTCGACGAGCGGGCGGATCATGCGACGTTTGCGGAGGCGGCGGCCCACGGAGAGCTCGTCGTCAACGCCACCGCGGGCGTCGGGTCCCTCGAGGCACTCCGAGCCGCCGGCGCCGACAACCTGTCGGCCAAGGTGCTGTTGGACGTGGCCAACCCGCTGGACTTCTCCGGCGGCTTCCCGCCGCGGCTGTCGGTGGCCAACGACGACAGCCTGGGCGAGCAGATCCAACGTGAGTTCCCGCAAGCCCGCGTCGTCAAGGCGCTCAACACCATGACCGCGGCCGTCATGGTTGATCCGGGCCTGGTACCCGGCGAGCACGAGGTCTTCGTCGCCGGCGACGACGCCGCCGCCAAGCAGGAGGTCTCCGCGTTGCTGGAGAGCATCGGCTGGCCCGCGACGGCCATTCGCGACCTCGGCGGCATCTCCGCCGCGCGCGCCCAGGAGGCCTACGTGCTCTTCTGGGTGGCTCTGATGCAGGCCAACGGCACCCCGGTGTTCAACATCCACGTCGCCCGCTGACCGCGGGTTCCCGGCTGCTCACATTGCGACAGCGCCCACCGGCGGCCGGGCGTCTCTGACAGGCTGGCGGCCATGGACTCGCTCAAGGTCGCCTTGCTCGGCTGCGGGGTGGTCGGCGGCGAGGTCGCGCGCCAGCTCACCGTGCACGCCGACGACCTCGCGGCCCGGATCGGGCGTCCCCTGGAGCTCGCCGGTATCGCGGTCCGCCGCGCCGGGCGCGACCGCAGCGACCTCCCGGTGGACTCGGCCCTGTTCACCACCGACGCCATGGGGCTGGTCACCCGGGGTGACATCGACATCGTCGTCGAGGTGATCGGTGGGATCGAGCCGGCCCGCTCGCTGATCCTCGCCGCGCTGGAGGCGGAGGCGTCGGTGGTGAGCGCCAACAAGGCGTTGCTCGCGGAGGACGGGGCTGCCCTCTTCGCGGCCGCCGAGAAGTACGGCGGGGACCTCTACTACGAGGCGGCCGTCGCCGGGGCGATCCCGATCCTGCGACCGCTGCGCGAGTCGCTGGTCGGTGACCGGGTGCGCCGGGTGCTCGGCATCGTCAACGGGACGACCAACTACATCCTCACCCGGATGACCGAGAGCGGCGCCGGGTTCGCCGAGGCGCTGGAGGAGGCGCAGGCGCTGGGCTACGCCGAGGCCGACCCGACCGCCGACGTCGAGGGGTTCGACGCGGCGGCCAAGGCAGCCATCCTGGCCGGGCTCGCCTTCCACACCCGGGTCACGGCGGCCGACGTGCACCGCGAGGGGATCACCGACGTGACCTCCGCCGACATCGCGAGCGCTCGCGAGATGGGCTGCGTCGTCAAGCTGCTAGCCATCGCGGAGCTCTCCGACGACGGGGAGAGCGTCGGCGTGCGCGCCCACCCCGCGATGATCCCCCTCACCCATCCTCTCGCCGGCGTACGCGAGGCCTTCAACGCTGTCTACGTCGAGTGCGAGGCGGCCGGTGGCCTGATGTTCTATGGCCAGGGAGCGGGCGGGGCGCCGACGGCGAGTGCCGTCCTCGGTGACGTCGTGGCCGTTGCCCGGCATCGCGTGAACGGCGGGCGGGGGCCGGGTGAGTCGGCGTACGCGAATGTGCGGTTGCGGCCGATGGGCGAGACGCGTACCCGCTACCACGTGAGCTTGGACGTCGCGGACCGCGCCGGTGTGCTCGCGCAGGTGGCGACCGCCTTCTCCGAGCACGGGGTCTCCATCGAGACCGTGCGTCAGGCGAAGCACGGTTCCGACGACGCCGAGCTGGTCATCGTCACGCACCACGCCGACGACGCGGCGCTCTCGGACACCGTCGAGGCGGTCCGCCAGCTCGACGTGGTGCGCGGCGTGCTCAGTGTCATGCGCGTGGAAGGGCAGTGATGGCGCAGCCGTGGCGGGGGGTGATCGCGGAGTACGCCGAGCGGCTCCCCGTCACGGCGAGCACGCCGGTGGTGTGCCTCGGCGAGGGGGGCACCCCCCTGGTGCGCGCCGACCATGTCAGCCGACTCACCGACTGCGACGTGTACCTCAAGGTCGAGGGGGCCAACCCCACCGGATCGTTCAAGGACCGGGGGATGACCGTCGCGATCTCCAAGGCGGTGGAAGAGGGCGCCCGAGCGGTGATCTGTGCGTCGACGGGCAACACCAGCGCGTCGGCCGCCGCCTACGCGGCCAAGGCCGGCCTCGACTGCGTGGTGCTGGTCCCGCACGGGCGCATCGCGGCCGGCAAGCTGGCCCAGGCGCTTGTCCACGGTGCTCGGTTGCTGCAGATCGGCGGCGGCTTCGATGACTGCCTGCGGGTCGCTCGGGCCCTCGCCGACGACTACCCGGTCTCGCTGGTCAACTCGGTCAACGACTTCCGCATCGAGGGCCAGAAGACCGCCGCGTTCGAGGTCGTCGACGTGCTCGGCCGCGCGCCGGACGTGCACTGCCTGCCGGTCGGTAACGCCGGCAACATCACGGCCTACTGGCGCGGCTACGTGGAGTACGCCGCGGCCGGTCTGGCCGGGCGACCGTGCATGTGGGGCTTCCAGGCCGCCGGCGCGGCGCCGCTCGTGTCCGGACAGCGGGTCGACGCGCCCGACACCGTGGCGACTGCCATCCGCATCGGCGACCCGGCCTCGTGGTCGTCGGCCATCGAGGCGCGCGACGAGTCGAAGGGCGTGATCGAGGCGGTCACCGACGAGGAGATCCTCGCCGCGCAACGACTCATCTCCGAGCGCGAGGGTGTGTTCGTCGAGCCGGCGTCGGCCGCGTCGGTGGCCGGGCTCCTGAAGCGGCACGCAGAGGGACACGTGACGCCGGGCCACCTCGTGGTCTGCACCGTCACGGGAAACGGCCTCAAGGACGTGGAGACAGCGCTGACCGGGCTCAGCGTCACGAGTGACACGGTTCCGCCGGTCGCGGCGGCCGCCGCTGCGGCGCTCGGGCTGTGAGCGCACGGCGGGAGGTAACCGTCGTCGTACCGGCCACGAGCGCCAACCTGGGGCCGGGATTCGACGCCCTGGCGGTTGCGCTGGGTTTGTACGACGAGGTCACCGCGCGAGTCATCGACGGCGGCGCCTCGACCGTCGACGTGCACGTGGAGGGCGAGGGAGCCGACGAGCTGCCCCGCGACGGGACCCATCTCGTGGTCCGCGCGATGCACGAGACCTACGCAGCGTTGTCCATGAAACCGCCGGGCCTGGCGCTGCGGTGCGTCAACTCGATCCCGCACGGCAGGGGCCTCGGCTCCTCCGCGGCCGCGATCGTCGCTGGGGTGGTGGCTGCTCGGGCTCTTGTGGGGGACGGAGAGCGGCTGGACGATCAGGCGGCGCTGGCGCTCGCAGCGCGCATCGAGGGTCACCCCGACAATGTCGCGGCCTGTCTACTCGGCGGTCTCACGGTCGCGTGGCGGGACAGCGTCGGTGCGCACGCGGTGCGCCTGGATCCCGCCCCGTCGGTGGATGCGCTGGTCTTCGTGCCGACCGGCCGGCTCGACACGGAGACGGCTCGCGGGATGCTGCCGGCGGTGGTCCCGCATGAGGACGCGGCCCATGCCGCGGGCCGGGCGGCGTTGCTCGTCGAGGCCCTCACCCGCCGCCCTGAGCTGCTGCTCGCCGCGACCGAGGACCGGTTACACCAGCGCTACCGCGCGTCAGCGATGCCGGGGACGGCGGACCTGGTCGACCGCCTGCGCAGTGCGGGAGTCCCTGCGTTCGTCTCGGGGGCCGGCCCGAGCGTGCTCGCCCTCGTGATCTCGGGTGAGCGGCCGCCGCTGGCCTCGGACCCCGGACCCGGGTGGTCGGTCGTCCGGCTCCCGCTCGACGCCGGCGGGGCACGGCTCACGTCGTCGGAGGGTTGACCCTGCTGGTGCCAGCCACGCCGGAGAGGCCGGTTTCGGCGTCGAGGAAGGTTTGCACCCCGGATGGTGTTACGCTCGTGAACGCACCAGAGCCCCGCACTTCGGGCCGGTGCACCGCCACCACTCTCGTCAGTTGGCGCCCCTCGTCATCGTGACAACTGTGGCCCCCCGTTGGTCCTGACCCGCTACTCGGCGGGCCGCTCGGAGCAGCGGAGCCCGGTGGAGCTGGACACGGGCACCTCCCGTGTCCTCGGAGCGGAATCTCCACAGTCGTCCGCCGCGAAGGCGGATCCCCGGCTCGAGCCGGGCAGCAAACACGACCGGTTGCCGCCGAGAACACGCCGGCACCGCTCGATGAGGAAGGACCAAGCGTGTCCGACACCACCAACGTTCTCGACGCCCCAGCCTCGGCGTCGGGAGACAGCACCGCCGACGGCGGGCCGGGCAAGGCCAAGCGCCGCGCCAGCGGGCTCTCCGGCATGGTGCTCGCGGAGCTGCAAGGCGTGGCCTCCGATCTCGGCATCACCGGGACCGGCCGGATGCGCAAGGGGCAGCTGATCGAGGCGATCCAGGAGCGGCAGGGCGGTGGCGCGTCCAACGGCGCCCATCCGGACCGCGCCGACCGCGCAGACCGCGCCGACAGCGCGGCCGCCCCGCCGCGCAGGCAGCCGCGGGACCGCGGTGCCAGTGCCACGCCGGACGCCGGCGAGCAGCAGAACAATTCGGGCGACGACGCCGTGGCAGCCGCCGAGCGCACGCCGGAGACCAGCACCCGGCGCGAGCGGCGCCCCCAGCGCGACGGTTCCGAGGCCCCGTCGCTGAGCGGTCGCCCGCAGGGCGACCGCCCGCAGGGCGACCGCCCGCAGGGCGACCGTGCCCCGCGGGACCGGCAGCAGGCAGGGCAGCCGCAGGGCGACCGCCAGCAGGGCGTCCGGCCACGCGAGGACGAAGACGACCTCGACGGCCGTGGCGGCCGCAGCCGCCGCCGGGGCCGTTACCGCGACCGCAACAGGAGTCGCCGCGGCGGCCGCGACGGCTTCACGCCGGACGAGCCCGAGCCCGAGATCAACGAGGACGACGTCCTCGTGCCCGTCGCCGGCATCCTCGACATCCTGGACAGCTACGCGTTCGTGCGCACCTCGGGCTACCTCCCCGGACCGAACGACGTCTACGTCTCCCTCGCCCAGGTCCGCAAGAGCGGGCTGCGCAAGGGTGACGCGATCACTGGCGCGGTGAAGCAGCCCCGTGAGGGCGAGCGCAAGGAGAAGTTCAACGCTCTCGTGCGGTTGGACAGCGTCAACGGTGCTGACCCGGAGAAGTCGCGTGGCCGGGTCGAGTTCGGCAAGCTCACACCGCTCTACCCGCAGGACCGACTTCGGCTCGAGACCGAGCCCAACGTCCTCACGACGCGGATCATCGACCTGGTTGCCCCGCTCGGCAAGGGTCAGCGCGGCCTGATCGTCTCCCCGCCGAAGGCCGGCAAGACCATGGTCCTGCAGGCGATCGCCAACGCGATCAGCCAGAACAACCCCGAGGTCCACCTGATGGTCGTCCTGGTCGACGAGCGTCCGGAGGAGGTCACCGACATGCAGCGGTCGGTGAAGGGCGAGGTCATCGCCTCGACCTTCGACCGACCGGCCGAGGACCACACGATCGTCGCCGAGCTGGCCATCGAGCGGGCCAAGCGGCTCGTCGAGCTCGGGCACGACGTCGTCGTTCTGCTCGACTCCATCACCCGGCTGGGCCGCGCCTACAACCTGGCCGCGCCGGCCAGCGGGCGCATCCTCTCCGGCGGCGTGGACTCCACCGCTCTCTACCCGCCGAAGCGCTTCTTCGGCGCCGCTCGCAACATCGAGCACGGCGGCTCCTTGACCATCCTCGCGACTGCCCTGGTCGAGACCGGGTCGCGGATGGACGAGGTGATCTTCGAGGAGTTCAAGGGCACCGGCAACATGGAGCTCAAACTCGACCGGAAGCTCGCCGACAAGAGGATCTTCCCCGCGGTGGACGTCGACCCGTCCGGCACCCGCAAGGAAGAGATCCTGATGCCCAAGGACGAGCTGCAGATCGTCTGGAAGCTCCGGCGGGTGCTGCACGCGCTCGACATGCAGCAGGCGCTCGAATTGTTGCTCGACAAGATGAAGAAGACGTCCAGCAATGCCGAGTTCTTGATGCAGGTGCAGAAGACCATGCCTCTTCCCGGCAACGGCGGAGGCGGTGGCGACGAGGACTGACCTCCTCCTCGCGACGACAAGACCGGCACCTCGGGGTGCCGGTCTTTGTCGTGTCACGGACCACGTACCCGAACGGGCTAGACCGATCGGGTGATCTTTGGGTCCTCCCGGTCCATGCAGCCCAGGCGGGCGGATGCCGACACCTCTATCAAGATCCACCACACGAAGCCGAGACAGCAGAGCGACTTCGATGTGGCCCTTGGACAGGAGTGGACGATGAAAGCCGCGCGCTTGACGGCCCCGCGAGGCCTCGGCCTCGTGCTGCGCGGACTCCTCGTCGCGATGCTCTTCATGCTCTCCGTCGGATTCGCCACGACGGCCCAGGCCGTCGACACCGTCGACTGCACCCCGATGGGCGACCCGGCCTGCAAGGACCTGACGGCCATCGTCGAGTGCATCTGGAACAACGGCGACGGGACCTACTCGATCGCCTGGGGCTACAGCAACCTGAGCGCCAAGATCGTGCGGATCGACATCGGCAACAAGAACGGCATGTCCCCCGGCGCAGCCGGGCAGGGTCAGCCGACGATCTTCCAGATCGGCACCTTCCACAACGTCTTCGTGACCACGGTCACCGGAACGTCCATGCAGTGGCGGCTCGGGAACTCGACGTACACCGCGAACTCCTCCACCCCGGCCTGCGTGACGACCCCGGTGTCCGTCGTCGGCAGCGTGCGCGCGCTCACGCTGGGCATCGCGCTGCTGTTCGCGGCCGGTCTCCCGCTGCTCGCGTCCCGCCGCTCGCGGCTGGCGGTGGAGGCATGAGGATCCTCGCGGTGGGGTCGCACCCCGACGACATCGAGCTCGGTTGCGGCGCGAGCCTGCTCCGCCACGTCGAGGCCGGCGACGAGGTGACCATGCTCGTCATGACGCCTGGCGGTCTCGGCCCGCAGGGCCTCACCTCACGCGTTCGCGAGCAGGAGGACGCCGCTGCGCTGATCGGCGCCCGGCTCATCTGGGGACACTTCGAGGACGGTTCGATCCCGCACGGCCGCGAGGCCGTCGCCATCATCGACCGGGTCGTCAGGGAGGTCGGCGCCGACGTTCTCTATTCGCACGCCCCCAACGACACCCACCAGGACCACGTGGCGACCTCCAAGGCCGCCCTTGCCGCGGGCCGGCGGCTCGAGCGGGTGCTGTTCTACCAGTCCCCGTCGACCACCTCGTTCGACCCGTCGGTGTTCGTCGACGTGGAGATCTCGCTGTCCGGCAAGCTCGCTGCCCTGCGCGCGCACTGGTCGCAGGTCATGCAGTGCGAGATGGTCGACCTCGAGGCAGTCGAGGTCACCGCGCGCTACTGGGGTACCCGCGCCAAGGTCTGCTACGCCGAGGCGTTCGAGAGTCCCCGGTTCGTCTGGGACATCGGGGCCCGCGCGGCCACGATGGCGCCCGCGCTGTCGTCCATCCGGCAGGACGAGTCAGCGGTTCTGAGCGCGGTCCAGCAATGAGCGCCGGGGTCGCTCCCGAGCGGACCCCGGGCCGCAGCGACGCAGCTCCGTGGACCTTCCTCTACCTGCTCGCGGTCGCCGGTTTCCTCGTCGCCGCGTTCGGCGTGAACGCAGCACTCATCGTCGGGACCGTGGCCGTCAACCTGGCCTTCCTCGTGTTCTTCCTGCGCCATGTGGCCTTCGCCTGCGCCGCGGTGCGCTGGGCGCCCAATGACCTGTACGCCGAGGCCGAGGTGAACCTCGAGTACCGCCCCAACGTCAGCATCCTGGTGGCCTGCCACAACGAGGGCCTGGTCGCCGAGTCCCTCGTCCGCGGGCTCGCCGCCCTGCACTACCCCCGGTCACGGCTGGAGGTCATCCTCGTCGACGACGGGTCGACCGACGAGACCGGCGACCTGCTCGACCGGCTCACCGCAGGCGAGCGGCACATGCGGGTGCTGCACCGGGAGCCGGGTTCCGGCGGGGGCAAGTCAGGGGCCCTGAATGACGCGGCCGAGCTGGCGCGCGGCGAGATCATCGTGATCTTCGACGCCGACCACATCCCGCGCCGGAACGTGATCGACCGGCTGGTCCGGCACTTCCAGGACCCGCGGGTGTCGGCCGTCCAGGGACGCTGCCTGGTGCGCAACTCGGTCCAGTCCAAGCTCGCCCGCTCGATCGCCATCGACTACTTCTCCGGGTACCTCGTCAACGAGTACGGCCGGCAGGCACTGTTCGAGCTCCCGGCGTACGGCGGGGCGAACTGTGCCGTGCGCGCCTCCACCCTGCGTCGCCTCGGTGGGTGGAACCCCGACAGCGTCACCGAGGACACCGACCTGACGCTGCGCGTCGTGCTCCTCGGCGAGCGCGTCCGCTACGACATCACCGCGGTGGACACCGAAGAGGGCGCCACCACGATGAGCCGGTTCATCCGGCAGCGCTACCGCTGGGCCCGCGGGCACCAGCAGGTGTGGCGCGACTACCGCCGGCTGGTCTTCCGCTCGCGGCACCTGTCCTTCCTCGAGCGCGTCGAGACGACGCTGTTCCTGCTCGTCTACCACGTGCCCGTCCTGTGCATGCTCACCATGCTGATGACCGCCCTGCGGATCGGCGGGATCGGTCCGCACGTCACCGTGTTCGAACTGCTGCCGCTGGCCGCGCTGCTCTTCGCCGGGCCCTTCTGCGAGCTCGCGGTCGGTCTCCTGGTCGGGCGGGCACCCCGCCGCTCGGCCTGGTCGATCGCCTGGATGACCCCGATCTTCTTCGTGTTCATGGTCATCTGCACGAAGGCCTGGGTCGACGGCCTGATCGGGCGCCCGTACGCGTGGGTCAAGACGGCCCGGTCGTCCTGGTCGCCGCTGGACGGCGCCGAGGCACAAGCCGGCCTCCCCGAGCAGGTGCCGGCATGACGCGGCGCAGGTGGGAGGTCTTCGTGGCGATCGCCATGGGTCTCGCGCTCGCCTTCGTGGGGTTCGACCTGCTGAACGGCCCGGTGCGCGACCTCGAGACCACCGTCGTGCTCGCCCTGCTCGCCCCGCTGGGCCAGCGGTCCTCCGGGTTGCCCAACCACGTCTTCCAGGTGCTCCCCACGGACCATCCCGCCTTCCGGGCCGAGCTCACGCCGTACTGCTCCTCGCTCATCTCGCTGCTGGCCCTGGCGGCCATCGCGCTGTTCGTCCTGCACGGGTCGTTGCCGCGCCGAGTGTTCGCTCTCGGGGCAGCGATGCTCCTCGTCCTGATGGCCAACGTGCTCCGGGTGACCGGGTCGCTGCTGGTGGGCTACGCGTTCGGCGACCGGACGCTGGTGCTCTTCCATGACTGGGCGGGGACGCTGTTCGCCCTCGCCTACACCATGGGCGGTTTCTTCCTGATGCTCTTCCTGTTGCTTCCGAGCGCCTCGGCACGGATCCCGCGTGCCGCGCGAGTGAGCGACGTCCTCTAAAGGCAAGGGTCGCTTCATCCGAATGGAGCAGTGTGGACTCCTACGTCATCGCGTACTCCGGAAGCGCCCTCACGGGACCGGCGGCTCTCGTCGTCGCCGTGGCGGCGCTCTCGACCGCGGTTGCCTGGCGGACCGTCCGGCTGGTCCGGGTGCGCCGTGGTGTCAACGCGGCGCTGCGTGACCCCGACCCCGCGATCCGCTCGGCCGCGGTCCAGCAGGCGGCGGAGATCGGGCTCGGCTCCACGGCGTCCGCGCTGCTCCGGGCCGTCCGGGAGGAGACCGACCCCTCCGTCCTCGCCGCCGTGGTGGTAGCTGTCGCCACAAGGCAGTGGGAGCCGGCGTCCACGGCCCGCATCGTCGAGCTGCGGCTCTGGGCCAAGGCGTACGCCGAGAAGCACCCTGAGCTGCGTCGTGGCCACCTGAGCCGGGCCCCACTCCTCCCCGGGGTGGCCGGCACGGTTCCGCCCCCGTCCCTGGACCCCAGCCGGGCCGACGAGTTCCGCACCCGGCGCGACCAGGTGTCCGTCCCCGTCGTCGCTCCGACCGACGAAGCCGTGAACGTCCCCCACACCGAGGCGGCGCCCGACGACGACGCTCTCGGGCCGGTGCGCGTCCTGGTCACCGGCGCCGGTGGTCCCGCTGGCATCGCGGTCATCCGCGCGCTGCGCGGCCGTGGTCACCACGTCGTCGCGGTCGACGCCGACCCCACCGCCGTGGGCCTGCGGTTGGCCGACCAGCAGCACGTGATCCCGCGCTTCGACGACTCGCACTACCTCGCGGCGCTGCTGCGGGTCGCCACCCTGACCGATGTCCAGGCCCTCGTGTGCACCGTCGCCGAGGAGTACGCCTCCCTCGCCGGAGCCGCCGACTACCTCGCCGAGGCGGGTGTCCGCACCCTGATGCCGCCGCTGCGCGCCGTCGACCTCTGCATGGACAAGTGGGCGTTCGCCCAGCACATGCGCGACAGCGGACTGCCGTCGCCGGCTACCGGGTTGGACAGCGCCCAGGGCGTCGCCGGGCCGTGGATCGTCAAGCCGCGTTTCGGTCGGGGATCGCGCGACGTCATGGTCGCCCAGACCCGTAGCCAGCTCGCCACGGCGCTGCGCCAGGTCCCGGACCCCATCGTGCAGACCCAGCTCACCGGCCGCGAGTTCACCGCCGACGTCCTGGTGGACGTCACCGGGGCAGTCCTCGGAGTGGCACCCCGCTGGCGCACCGAGACGCGCGGCGGCATCTCCACCAAGGGCACCACGTTCGAGGACGCCGAGGTCACGAACGTCGTGTCGCTCGTCATCAAGTCGGTGGGCCTCGTCGGCCCCGCCAACGTGCAGGGCTTCGTCACCGAGGACGGCGCGGTCGCCGTGCACGAGGTCAACGCCCGGTTCTCCGGAGGACTGCCGCTCACGCTCGCCGCCGGTGCGGACATGGTCGAGGAGTACCTCCGCGGTGTCATGGGCCTCCCGATGCGCAGCGAACGGCTCGTGGCCAGGCCCGGGGTGACGATGATGCGGTTCTTCTGCGAGGTCTTCGAGGGATGACCACCGCCTTGCGGGTCACCGTCCCCGTCGGCACCCGTCCCGAAGTCATCAAGCTCGCCGGCGTCGTCGCCGCACTGCGCGCCCGCGGCCACGAGGTCCGGTGCGTCGCCACCGGCCAGCACGCCGATCCCACGATGTACGCCGAGGTGTTCGCCGGCCTCGGCCTGGTGCCGGACGCCGCCTGGGCGCTCGAGGGCGACGAAGGCCAGCGGGTCGGCGCCCTGCTCGCCAATGCGTTCACGGAGCTGGCCACCAGCCGCCCGGACGCGGTGCTGGTGCTCGGAGACACCTACACGGCTCCGCTGGTCGCGATGGCTGCCCGCCGCTACGGCATCGGAGTGATCCACCTCGAGGCCGGCCTGCGCTCGTTCAACGACACCTCGATGGAGGAGAGCAACCGCAAGATGGTCGCGGCCCTCGCCACCCTGCACCTCGCGCCGACCCAGCTGGCCGCTCGGTTCCTGCGCGCCGAGGGAGTGCCGGCCGAGCGGATCCGCGTCGTCGGCAACCCTGTCATCGACGCGGTCCGCCAGACCGGCGTGTGCCGGGTGCCGGTCGAGGAGCGCCGTGGCGTCCTCGTGACGGCCCACCGGGCCACCAACGTCGACGACCCGGCCCGGCTGCTCGAGCTGGTGGAGCTCGTCGAGGACCTGGGCCGGCACCACGCCCCGGTGCTGTTCCCGCTGCATCCCCGGACCCGCAGCAGGCTGGTGGACTCGGGCCTGCTGGACCGCCTCGGCGCGGCCGACGGCGTCCGGCTGGTCGGCCCGCTCCCGTACGCCGACCTGCTCGTGCGCCTGGCCGCCAGCCGCGTGGTCGTCACTGACAGCGGCGGTCTCCAGGAGGAGGCCTCGTGGCTCGGGGTCCCGGCCGTGGTGATGCGCTCGACGACTCCCCGGTGGGAGGGCGTCGAGCAGGGCTCGGCCCGCCTGACCGGTCTCGACCGGCTCGCTGTCACGACCGCGGTGGCCGACCTCTGGTCGAACAACGCCCAGCTGCGCGTCGCCGCCCTCGAGTGCCCCTACGGCGACGGGCGAACGGCCCAGCGGGTGGCGACGCTGCTCACCGACTCCGTCGTTCGTTCCCTGCTCACACCGCGCGAGCCGCTGCTCGGCGAGGTCGAGCTCCCTGACCCTCGTGAGGAGGGACGATGACCACCCCGGCGGCGGACATCACCGCCACCGCACCCGTCCGGGCTGTCACCGTCGACCTCGACGACACGCTGTACCCGCAGTCGGCGTACCTCGCCGCTGCCTGGGGGCAGGTGGCCGATGCGGGCGCCAGTCTCGGGCTCCCCGAGG
Source organism: Actinomycetota bacterium (assembly GCA_030841185.1). Classification (GTDB taxonomy): domain Bacteria; phylum Actinomycetota; class Actinomycetes; order JACCUZ01; family JACCUZ01; genus JAVEDB01. The sequence continues at coordinate 11,050 of JAVEDB010000226.1, read as the reverse complement.
CGCAGCTGCTGGCAGCCCTCGAGGAGATCGCCGCCGCGGGCAGCGACAAGGGCACGATCATCGACCGGGCGCTGCTGGCCGTCGGCGTGGCGCCGGACCGGCTCCGGCTGTTCGTCCCGGCACTGGTGGACGCGTTCGCGGCGTTCGCCCCCACCTCGCTCGCGTGCTACCCGGGTGTCGTCGACGCGCTCAGGCTGGTCCGCTCCCGGGTACCCCTCGCGCTCATCACCGACGGCAGCCCCCGCGGCCAGCACGCCAAGATCGAGGCTCTCGGGCTCGTCGGCGCCTTCGACGCCGTCGTGGTGTCCGACGAGCTCGGCGGCCGCCACCTCCGCAAGCCGCATCCGGCGCCGTTCCGCGCTGCCCTGGCCCGGCTCGGGGCCGGCGCCGCGGGCACCGTCCACATCGGTGACCGGCCCGCCAAGGATGTGGCCGGGACCGGCCGGCTCGGGATGCGCTGCATCCGGGTCCTCACCGGGGAGTACGCCGAGTGGCCGGCCGGCGACGGGTACGCCGCGTGGCTCACCGTGGCCGACTTCGTCAGCGCGGTCGCCGCGATCGAGCCGTTGCTGCCGCGTCGCGAGCGGGAAGATGCGGCGTTCCTGCAGCGTTAGAGCAGCGTTGGATCGAGTGCGCCCACCTCTGGCACACTGGAGCCCGGTTCCGGTTCACGGCAGCGACGTCCGAGTCGCGCCGACCCGGCGACCATGATCACGAGGAGTACCCCTTGAAGCCCGAAATCCACCCGGCGTACGTCGAGACGCAGGCGACCTGCACCTGCGGCGCCACGTTCACCACCCGGAGCACCGCGAAGAACGGCGCCATCCACGTCGAGGTCTGCTCGCAGTGCCACCCCTTCTACACCGGCAAGCAGAAGATCCTCGACACCGGCGGCCGCGTGGCCCGGTTCGAGAAGCGCTTCGGCGCCGGCAGCAAGTCCGCAGCCGCCAAGTAGCTCGTCCGACGGCGTCGGTCGACGGTCCTCCACGGGACCCTCGACCGGCGCCGTTCCGGTATCCGGCGGTTCGAGCGAGAGAAGAGGTGAGCGCGATGGAGGCCCCCCCGGCGATGCTGGCCGAGCACGCGCGCCTCGAGAAGGAACTCGCGGACCCGGCCGTGCACGCCGACCAGAACGCAGCGCGGCGGCTCGGTAAGCGCTACGCCGAGCTGACGGCCGTGGTCGAGGCGCACCGCGCCCTCAAGGAGGTCGAGGGCGACCTCGAAGCCGCGCAGGAGCTGGTGCAACAGGACGAGTCGTTCCGCCAGGAGCTCGGCAACCTTGAGTCCCGCCGGGACGAGCTGGAGGAGCGCCTCAAGCTGCTGCTGCTGCCCCGCGACCCCAACGACGACCGCGACGTGATCGTCGAGATCAAGGCGGGGGAGGGCGGCGACGAGTCGGCCCTGTTCGCCGGCGACCTGCTCCGCATGTACCTGCGCTACGCCGAGCGCGTCGGCTGGCAGACCGAAGTCATCGGGGCCACCGAGTCCGACCTGGGCGGCTACAAGGAGGTCTCCTTCGCGGTGAAGTTCCGGGGCATGCCCGGTCCCGGCGAGGGGGTCTGGGCCCGGCTCAAGTACGAGGGCGGCGTGCACCGCGTCCAACGGGTGCCGGTCACCGAGTCCCAGGGCCGCATCCACACCAGCGCGGCCGGTGTGCTGGTGATGCCCGAGGCGGAGGAGGTCGACGTCCAGGTCGACCCCAACGACCTGCGCATCGACGTCTACCGCTCGTCCGGACCCGGCGGGCAGAGCGTCAATACCACCGACTCGGCGGTGCGCATCACGCACGTCCCTACCGGCATCGTCGCCTCCTGCCAGAACGAGAAGAGCCAGCTGCAGAACCGCGAGGCGGCGCTGCGCATCCTGCGCGCGCGGCTGCTGGCCGCCGCCCAGGAGGAGGCCGACAAGGAGGCGTCCGACGCCCGGCGCAGCCAGGTGCGCACGGTGGACCGGTCCGAGCGGGTGCGGACCTACAACTTCGCCGAGAACCGCATCGCCGACCACCGCGTCAACTTCAAGGCCTACAACCTCGACCAGGTGCTCGACGGTGACCTCGACGCGGTCGTGCAGGCCCTCGTCGACGCCGACACCCAGGCCAAGCTGGCGAGCGCGGGCTCGTGACCCAGCCCGTTCCCGACCTGGTCCGCCGGGCCACGAGCACCCTGGCCGGCGCCGGGGTGCCCTCGCCGGAGCACGATGCGTGGGCGCTGCTCGAGCACGCCACCGGCCGCACCCGCAGCGGGCTGCTGGCCCGGGGTGTCGCCGACCCGGGCGACTACGCGGCGTACGTCGAGCGGCGGGCCGGTCGGGAGCCGCTGCAGCACATCACCGGGCGCGCCTACTTCCGGCACCTCACGCTCGCCGTCGGGCCGGGCGTCTTCGTCCCGCGCCCCGAGACAGAGCTCGTCGCGGAGGCGGCCATAGCGGCGGCCCGGGAGGTAAGCGGCCGGGTGCCGGTGGTGGTCGACCTCGGCACCGGGTCGGGTGCGCTCGCCCTCGCCGTACGGGACGAGGTCCGGGGCGCGCGCGTGCTGGCCGTCGAGTCCGACCCCGACGCCTACGCCTGGGCGCAGCGGAACTGCGCCGGCACCGATGTCGAGCTGCGCCGGGGCGACATGGCCGGCGCGTTCACCGATCTGGACGGAAGCGTCGACGTGGTGGTCAGCAACCCTCCCTACATCCCGGTCGGCGCGCACATCAGGGACGTCGAGGTGTCCGACCACGACCCGGCGCCGGCGCTCTGGTCGGGCGCCGACGGGCTGGACGCGATGCGGGTGGTCGAACGGGTCGCTGCGCGGCTGCTGCGCCCCGGCGGCGTGGTGGTCGCGGAGCACGCCGACCTGCAGGGGACCGCCGCCCCGGGCGTCTTCCACGCGACCGGCGCGTGGATCGACGTGGCTGACCACCGGGACCTCGCAGGGCGGGACCGTTACCTCACCGGCCGGCGTCTCGCTGAGGACGGGTGATGTTCGTGCGGCGCTACGACATGGCAGACCCCGTCGAGCGGGAGACCGGTCTCGAGGTGGCGGCCAACGCGGTGCGGCGCGCCGACCTCGTCGTACTCCCCACCGACACGGTCTACGGCCTGGGGACCGACGCCTTCTCCCCGGAGGGGGTGGAGGAGCTGCTGGCGGCGAAGGGTCGCGGCCGCGACATGCCGGTGCCCGTGCTCGTCGGTTCGCCGGGCACGCTGGCGGGCATCGCCACCGACCTCTCCGACGCTGCCCGCGCCCTGGTCGAGGCGTTCTGGCCCGGCGGGCTCACCCTCGTCTGCCAGGCCCAGCCGTCCCTGCAGTGGGACCTCGGCGACACCCGCGGCACCGTCGCGGTGCGGATGCCGCTGCACCCGGTGGCCATCGAGCTGTTGACCGCGACCGGGCCGATGGCCGTGAGCAGCGCCAACCGAACCGGGATGGCGCCGCCCGCCGACGTCGACGAGGCCATCGCGCAGCTCGGCGACGCCGTGTCGGTCTACTTGGACGGCGGTCCCTCCGGTGCGGCGGTCGCGTCCAGCATCGTCGACGTGACCGGTGACCTGCCGCGGCTGCTACGGGCGGGGGCGCTGTCGGCGTCGACGCTGCGCGAGGTCGTTCCGGACCTCGTCGTCGACCAGCCGTAGAGTGGGCGCGCCCGTCGCCGCGCCCGGAAGGAGCACGTCGTGAGCGCAGCCGACGTCCCCTTCTGGGGGCCGGACTTCGCGGAGCTGCAGGCCAGCGACCCCGACATCGCCGACGTGGTCCTCGGCGAGCTGGACCGCCTGAAGGGCGGCCTGCAGCTCATCGCCAGCGAGAACTTCACCTCGCCCGCCGTCCTCGCAGCGCTCGGCTCGACCCTGTCCAACAAGTACGCCGAGGGCTACCCGGGCCGGCGCTACTACGGGGGCTGCGCCGAGGTCGACAAGGCCGAGCGGATCGGCATCGCCAGGGCGCAGCAGCTCTTCGGCGTCGAGGGTGCCGAGCTGCACGTCAACCTGCAGCCGCACTCGGGAGCCAGTGCGAACCTCGCCGCCTACGCGGCCCTGCTCCAGCCGGGCGACACCGTGCTGGCCATGTCGCTGCCGCACGGAGGGCACCTCACGCACGGGTCGTCGGTCAGCTTCTCCGGCACCTGGTTCACCCCGGTGCCCTACAGCGTGCGCGCCGACACCGAGCTGATCGACTACGACGAGGTGCGTGACCTGGCACTCGAGCACCGGCCGGCGATGCTGATCGCCGGCGCCACGGCGTACCCGCGGTTGATCGACTTCGCCGCCTTCCGCGAGATCGCCGACGAGGTGGGCGCCTGGTTGATGGTCGATGCGGCCCACTTCATCGGGCTGGTGGCCGGTCAGGCGATCCCGTCGCCGGTGCCCTACGCCGACGTCGTCACGTTCACCACCCACAAGGTGCTGCGTGGCCCGCGCGGCGGGATGATCGTCTGCCGGCCCGACCTGGCCAAGCGCATCGACAAGGCGGTCTTCCCGTTCATCCAGGGCGGCCCGCTCATGCATGCGGTGGCGGCGAAGGCGGTGGCCCTGGGGGAGTGCCTTCAGCCGTCGTACCGCGACTACGCCCGGCAGGTCGTGGCCAACAGCAAGTCCCTCGCCGACGGGCTCGCCGCCGAGGGCATGCGCCCGGTGTCCGGAGGGACCGACACGCACCTCGCGCTGCTGGACCTGCGCGAGCTGGGCATCACCGGGGCGCAGGCCGAGGCGCGCTGCGACGCCGCGCGCATCACCCTGAACAAGAACGCCATCCCCTACGACCCCGCGCCGCCGATGACTGCTTCCGGGGTGCGGGTCGGCACCGCGGCCGTGACCACTCAGGGGATGACCGAGGGAGACATGAAGGAGGTCGCATCGCTGATCGGCCAGGCGGTGCGGGACGAAGACGGCTCGGCCGCAGCGGAGGTCGCGACGACGGTGTCGGCGCTGGTCGCCCGGCACCCCGCGTATCCCCGGCCGGCCTGAGCGCCGGCGGACCATGCGCGAGTACCTGCTGATCCTGTTCGTGGCGGCAGCCGTGACCTACCTGCTGACGCCCGTCGCGCTGCGGGTGGCCGTCCGGTGGGGCGCGATGACCGAGGTGCGCGACCGCGACGTGCACGCCATCCCCACCCCCCGGCTGGGCGGGGTCGCCATGCTCGCCGGCTTCGCCGCGGCGCTGCTGGTCGCCGCGCACCTGCCGTTTCTCGGCCAGGTCTTCCACGACTCCGACGACGGCGTCGCCCTGCTCACCGGTGCGACGCTGATCTGCCTGCTCGGGATCGCCGACGACAAGTGGCAGCTCGATGCGGTCACCAAGCTGGCCGGCCAGGTGCTGGCCGCGGGTGTCATGGTGCTGCTCGGCGTGCAGATGCTGTACCTGCCGATCGGGCCGGGTCTGCTGGGTGGTGACTCGGGTGGGCCGCCGGGGGCGTTCGTCCTCGGGCCGGCCGAGGGCGGCGTCCTCACCATCCTGATCGTGGTCGTGACCATCAACGCGGTGAACTTCGTGGACGGGCTGGACGGCCTCGCCGCCGGGATCGTGGCCATCGCGGCGACCGCGTTCTTCGCGTTCTCCTACCTGCTCGCCGTCGACCAGGACCTCCGTCGCGCCACGACCTCCAGCCTGGTGACCGCGGCGCTCATCGGGGTGTGCCTGGGCTTCCTGCCGCACAACTTCAGTCCGGCCCGGGTCTTCATGGGCGACTCCGGGTCGATGCTCATCGGACTGCTGCTCGCCAGCTCGACGATCACGCTGACCGGCACCCTCGACCCGAACCAGGTCACCCTGGACATCGCGCCGGCGATCCTGCCCCTGGTCCTGCCGATCGCGGTGCTCGTCGTGCCGTTCGCCGACCTGCTCCTCGCGGTGGTCCGGCGTACCCGGGCCGGGCGGTCGCCGTTCGCCCCGGACAAGCAGCACCTGCATCACCGGCTGCTCGAGATCGGCCACTCGCACGGCCGGGCCGTCCTGATCATGTATCTGTGGTCGGCCGTGATCGCGTTCGGGGCGACGGCGGTGGCCTTCCTGAACCGGGTCGCGCTCGTCGTCAGCCTGGTCGCCATCGTTGCCGCCGCGTGCCTGGCGACGGTGAACATCCCGCGCCTGCGCAGCCGGCGACGGTGACGGCCTCGGGCGAGCAGCTGCCGCCGGGCCACGGCGTCGCGAACCGTCCCGGCCTCTTCGCCGCGGCGGTCACCTCCCTCGCCGGACTCGGCAGTGCCGGGGTCGCCTGGGTGACGGCCGGGCCGCTGGCCGCTGCCTCCGCACTCATCGCGCTCGTCGTGGTGCTGGGGTTCTTCGGCTCCGGCTCGCTGCCCCTTGTCCTCGCCCAGCGCGCGGACCTACCGGTCCGGGCCGGACTGGGGCTGCTGCTGCTCACCTACGCACTGCGTCTGCTGCTCGTCCTCGTGGTCCTGGCCGTGGTGTCGCGGCTCGACGGGCTGCACGCCGGGGCGCTCGGCGTGACCTTGATCCTCTGCGCGCTGGTGTGGTCCGGGGCCCGGCTCGCGGCAGTCGTGGTGGCCTCCCGCGGCTTGTAGGATCTGCGCGCCATGACCGCGCCACCGCCCGATGACCCTGACCCCAAGGGTGACGGCCCCGCATGGAGTGCGGGACAGGCTTCTGACGCCTGGGGCGCAGTCAGCCTGCTCGGGGCCGGGCTGGTCTTCTGGGGCGGCCTCGGCTGGCTGGTGTCCAGGTGGCTGGACAACACGGTGTTCCTGATGCTGGGGCTGCTGCTGGGAATGGGCGGCGCGCTGTACCTCGTGTGGCTTCGATACGGTAGGCCCTGATCACGACGCAGGTCCGCACTCTGTTGGCTGTTCGTTGTTCCGCTGGTCACGAGGGGAGGTGTTGTGAGCTACTCCCTGCTCGCCGCTGACGGATCGGGGTTCACCAGCCCGGGACCGGGCGACTTCGAGTACCCGCCGCTGTTCGGCGCGGGGACGTTCTTCACCAAGCCGATGCTTATCATCGTGCTGGCGTCGCTCGCGGTGGCGCTGTTCTTCTACCTGGCGGCCCGGCGCGCGGTCGTCGTCCCCGGCAAGTTGCAGTTCCTCGGTGAGAGCGTCTACGGCTTCGTCCGGAACGGAATCGCCCTGGATACCATGGGGCGCCAAGGCCTGAAGTACGCGCCGTACCTCACGACGCTGTTCGCGTTCATCGTGACGCTGAACCTCTCCGGCATCATCCCGCTGCTGCAGTTCCCCGCGACCTCGCGGATGGCCATCCCGGCCTTCCTCGCGGTGATCTCCTGGGTGATCTTCAACTCCATCGGGATCAAGCGCCACGGGTTCGTCGGCTACTTCAAGGCCATGATGTTCCCGCCGGGCATCCCCAAGCTGGTGTATCTCATCCTTGCGCCGATCGAGTTCGCCTCGACGATCATCATCCGGCCGGTCACGTTGGCTTTCCGTCTCACCTTCAACATGTTCGCCGGTCACCTGGTGCTGCTGCTGTTCATCCTCGGCGGCGAGTACCTCGTCTTCCACAAGGGCGGCATCGTCGGCATCGGTGCCGGCTCCGTGTCGCTCCTGGGCAGCATCGTGCTGACCTTCTTCGAGGGTTTTGTGCAGATCCTGCAGGCATATGTGTTCGTCCTACTCACTGCTCTCTACATCGGCGGCGCGCTCGCCGACGAGCACTGAGCAGCAACCCCTCTGAGAAAGGAACCCTGATGAACGGCACGGTCAACGGCAACCTGAACATGATCGGCTATGGCCTCGCGGCCATCGGGCCGGGCGTGGGTATCGGGCTGATCTTCGCCGCCTACATCAACGGTGTGGCCCGCCAGCCGGAGGCTCGCAACGTCCTGCAGACCATCGCGATCCTGGGCTTCGCCCTAGCCGAGGCGCTGGCGATCATCGGCATCGGCCTCGCCTTCGCCCTCAAGTAGCCATCGACATGTCCCTGACCATCCTCGCGCTCCAGCTGGCGGCGAAGGACGAGCCGAGCCCGCTGTTCCCTCACCCGTCCGAGCTGATCGTCGGGCTGGTCGCGTTCACGCTGCTGTTCCTCTTCCTGCGCGCCAAGGTCTTCCCGATGTTCGAGAAGGTCTACAGCGAGCGGCACGAGGCCATCGAGGGCGGCCTCGAACGTGCCAAGAAGGCGGAGGAAGAGGCAGAGGCGGCCCTGGCCCAGTACCGCGAGCAGCTGGCCGAGGCGCGCCACGAAGCGTCCCGGCTGCGCGAGGACGCCCGCGAGCAGGGAGCCGCGATCATCGTCGAGATGCGCGAGCAGGCGCAGTCAGAGGCACGGCGGATCACCGAGCTCGCGCACCAGCAGCTCGAGGCCGACAAGCAGCAGGCGATCAACCAGCTGCGCACCCAGGTCGGGTCGCTCGCGGTCGAGCTGGCCAGCCGCATCATCGGCGAGGCGCTTCAGGACGACTCCAGGCAACGCCGCGTCGTCGACCGGTTCCTCGAGGAGATCGAGTCGGGTTCGGGCGACTCGGCCGATTCGGCCGGTGCGGGCGCGTCGGCCAGCGGCCCGGGCACACCCGCCGGCTCCGGAAAATCGGGCGGGGACAAGGCATGAGGGCAGCCATGCAGGCCGGCAGCCGTGAGTCGCTGGCGGCAGTGCGCGAGGACCTCGCCGCGCTGCTCCGTCAGGACGGCGTCGACCTGCCGGCGCTGGCCGACGAGCTGTTCGGCGTGGCGGACCTGCTCGACCGCGAGAAGACGCTGCGCCGGGCACTGACCGACCCCTCGCGCTCCGCGGACGCCCGGGCGCAGCTCATGCGGGACGTGCTCGGCAGCCAGGTCTCGGACATGCCCGTGGACCTGGTCGTGTCCGCGGTGCGGGCCAGATGGTCGAGGCCGCTCGACCTCGCCGACGCGGTCGAGCTGCTGGCCGTGGAAACGCTCGTCGCCGGGGCGGAGCAGGCGGGGCGCCTCGACACCGTCGAGGACGAGCTGTTCCGGGCCGGGCGCATCATCGCCGGCTCCCCGCAGCTGCGGCAGTCCCTCGGTGACCGGACCGCGCCGGTGCAGCGGCGGGTCGAGCTGGCCGAGGCACTCTTCGGCGGCAAGGTGGCGGAAGAGAGCCTGCGCCTGGTCCGCCAGGCGGTGACCTCACCGCGCGGCCGCAGCCTGGACCAGTCGCTGGAGACCTATGCCGCCGTCGCCGCGGAGCGCCGCAGCAGGCTGGTGGCAACGGTGACGGCCGCGGTGCCGCTCACCGAGCAGCAGCGGGACCGCCTCAGCGCGGTGCTGGCCGGCGACTACGGCCACGAGGTCCATCTGAACGTCGAGGTGGATCCGGAGCTCATCGGCGGCCTCCGGGTGGAGATCGGCGACGAGGTCATCGACGGGTCCGTCCTCGCGCGGCTGGCGGACGCCCGCCGGCGGCTGGTCGGCTAGGCAGGGCAGCACGAGAAGTCAGCACCATCGGAACTCAGCAGACCATCGAGCACGCGACAGAGAGCAGGGAACGAGAACATGGCCGAGCTCACGATCCGGCCGGAGGAGATCCGGGACGCGCTGGAGCGCTTCGTCTCGTCTTACGAGCCCGAGGCCGCCGGACGCGAGGAGGTGGGGCACGTCACCGAGGCCGGTGACGGCATCGCGCGCATCGAGGGCCTGCCCTCGACCATGACCAACGAGCTGCTCGAGTTCGAGGACGGCACGCTCGGACTCGCACTGAACCTGGACGTCCGCGAGATCGGCGCCGTCGTGCTGGGGGAGTTCCGCGGCATCGAAGAGGGCCAGCCGGTCAAGCGGACCGGCGAGATCCTCTCGGTCCCGGTGGGTGACGCGTTCCTCGGCCGGGTCGTCGACCCGCTGGGGAACCCGATCGACGGCAAGGGCCCGGTCGACACCACCGAGCGCCGCGCCCTCGAGGTGCAGGCGCCGTCGGTGGTCCAGCGCCAGGGCGTGAAGGAGCCGTTGCAGACGGGCATCAAGGCGATCGATGCGATGACCGCCATCGGCCGCGGGCAGCGCCAGCTCATCATCGGCGACCGGCAGACCGGGAAGACGGCCGTGGCGCTGGACGCGATCATCAACCAGCGCGCCAACTGGGAGTCCGGCGACCCGAAGCTGCAGGTGAAGTGCATCTACGTCGCCATCGGCCAGAAGGGCTCCACGATCGCCGGCGTCCGGGCGGCCCTCGAGGAGAACGGCGCACTGGACTACACGACCATCGTCGCCTCGCCGGCCTCCGACCCGGCCGGCTTCAAGTACCTGGCGCCCTACACCGGCTCGGCGATCGGCCAGCACTGGATGTACCAGGGCCAGCACGTCCTGATCGTGTTCGACGACCTGTCCAAGCAGGCCGACGCCTACCGGGCCGTCTCCCTGCTGCTGCGCCGCCCACCCGGTCGCGAGGCCTACCCCGGTGACGTCTTCTACCTGCACTCCCGCCTGCTCGAGCGCTGCGCGAAGCTCTCGGACGAGATGGGCGGTGGCTCGATGACCGGGCTGCCCCTGATCGAGACCAAGGGCAACGACGTGTCGGCGTTCATCCCGACCAACTGCATCTCGATCACCGACGGGCAGTGCTTCCTCGAGACCGACCTGTTCAACTCCGGCGTCCGGCCGGCCATCAACGTCGGCATCTCGGTCTCCCGGGTCGGCGGCTCGGCTCAGGTCAAGGGCCTGCGTAAGGTCGCCGGCCGGTTGCGGCTCGACCTGGCGCAGTACCGCGAGCTGGAGGCGTTCTCCGCCTTCGGCTCCGACCTCGACGCGGCGTCCAAGTCCCAGCTCGCGCGGGGTGCCCGGCTGGTCGAGCTGCTCAAGCAGCCGCAGTACTCGCCGTTCTCCGTCGAGCAGGAGATCATCTCGATCTGGGCCGGTACGACGGGGGTCCTCGACGACGTACCGGTCGAGGACATCCGCCGCTTCGAGAGCGAGCTGCACGACTACCTCGCGCGCGAGCACTCGGGCTTCATGGACACACTCACGGAGACCAAGGAGCTCGGCGATGACGCGGTCGAGTCCTTGACGGCGGCCGTCGACGAGTTCAAGAAGCAGTTCGAGACGAGCTCCGGTGAGCTGCTGGTGAACGACGCGCCGGTCGAGGCGATGGAACGCGACCACGTCGAGCAGGAGAAGATCACCAAGCACGTGAAGCCGAAGGCGGAGAAG
>JAVEDB010000207.1 GCA_030841185.1 Actinomycetota bacterium | reverse complement strand
GGCAACCGCTACCACGGTCGGGTCGCCGCCATCGCGGATGGCGCCCGGGAAGCCGGGCTGGCCCTGTGACCACACCCGAGACCAGCACGGCGAGCACCACCCAGAGCAACGAGATGAGGAACTTCTGATGGCTGGACCCCAGCGTCGCGGCACCGGTGCAGGTGCCGCTGCCGGTGGCACCGACAGCGGCCGACGCGACAGGCGAGACCGCGGAGCCGGTGGCGGTGCGCCCGAGAAGACCGCGTTCGTCGAGCGCGTCGTCGCGATCAACCGCGTGGCGAAGGTCGTCAAGGGTGGCCGGCGGTTCAGCTTCACCGCCCTGGTCGTCGTCGGCGACGGCGACGGCACGGTCGGTGTCGGCTACGGGAAGGCCAAGGAGGTGCCGGCCGCGATCGCCAAGGGCGTCGAGGAGGCCAAGAAGCACTTCTTCAAGGTCCCCCGCATCCAGGGCACCATCCCGCATCCCGTCCAGGGCGAGAAGGCGGCCGGCGTGGTGCTCCTCAAGCCGGCCTCGCCGGGAACCGGCGTCATCGCCGGTGGTCCGGTGCGGGCGGTGCTCGAGTGCGCCGGGGTGCACGACGTGCTCTCCAAGTCGCTCGGCTCGTCCAACCCGATCAACATCGTGCACGCCACCGTCGCGGCCCTGCAGGGCCTGGAGCGACCCGAGGCGGTGGCCGCGCGCCGCGGCCTCCCGCTCGAGGACGTCGCCCCCGCCGCCCTGCTGCGGGCCCGGGCGGGAGTGGGTTCCTGATGCCACGGCTCAAGGTGACCCAGACCCGGTCCGGGATCGGGGGCAAGCAGAACCAGCGCGACACCCTGCGCAGCCTCGGGCTCAAGCGCCTCGGTGACGTGGTTGTCAAAGAGGACCGCCCGGAGATCCGCGGCATGGTCAACACGGTGACGCATCTCGTTCGCGTCGAGGAGGTCGACTGACATGGCAAAGAGCACTGAGGCCAGTGAGGCAACAGCCACGACGGAGCGCCGCGCGGAGCGTCCGCTGAAGGTGCACCACCTGCGGCCCGCCCCGGGCGCCAAGACCGCCCGCACCCGGGTGGGCCGCGGCGAGGGCTCCAAGGGCAAGACCGCGGGCCGCGGCACCAAGGGCACCAAGGCCCGCTACCAGGTGCCGGACCGCTTCGAGGGCGGCCAGATGCCGCTGCACATGCGGCTGCCCAAGTTGCGCGGCTTCAAGAACCCGGCCCGCACCGAGTACCAGGTCGTCAACCTGGCCCGGCTGGGCGAGCTCTACCCCGAGGGTGGGGACGTCACGGTCGCGGACCTGGTGGCCAAGGGCGCGGTGCGCAAGGGCGAGCTCGTGAAGGTCCTGGGCTCCGGCGAGCTGGCCGTGCAGGTGCAGGTCAGCGCGCATGCCTTCTCCGCCACGGCCCGCGACAAGATCGCGGCCGCGGGCGGGTCGACGACCCAGCTCTGAGCGGCGTGTAGGGGGCCCCGGGCACCGCGTTCGGGTTCCCGGGGTCGCGCGACCAGGTGTTATCGTCCGGGGGACCCCCAAGGGGGACCCCACCCGATCCAAACCGTCTCGCTCGACTCCCCGACCGCAGGCGGGGTCCCCGCTCAGGAGGAACTGGTGCTCACCGCGTTCGTTCGGGCCTTTCGGACGCCCGACCTGCGCAAGAAGATCCTCTTCGCCATGGGCATCATGGCCCTGTTCCGCCTCGGCTCGGTCATCCCGACGCCCGGCGTGTCCTACAAGGCCGTCCAGGACTGCATCAGCAACAACAGCGACACCGGCCTCTACAGCCTGATCAACCTGTTCAGCGGCGGCGCGCTGCTGAAGCTGTCGGTCTTCGCGCTCGGGATCATGCCGTACATCACGGCGAGCATCATCGTGCAGCTGCTGACCGTGGTGATCCCTCGCTTCGAGGCTCTCAAGAAAGAGGGCCAGAGCGGGACCGCGCGGCTGACCCAGTACACCCGCTACTTGACGATCGGCCTGGCGATCCTGCAGTCCACCGGCCTCATCGCGCTGGCCCGCCAGCCCGGTCAGCTCTTCACCGGGTGCACCAACGACATCATCTACCCCAACATCGGCATCTTCGGGATCATCGTCATGGTGCTCACCATGACGGCCGGCACCTCGGTGATCATGTGGCTCGGTGAGCTCATCACCGACCGCGGCGTCGGCAACGGCATGTCGCTGCTGATCTTCACCTCCATCGCCGCGGGCTTCCCGACCTCGCTGTGGGCCATCAAGATCGAGCGCGGCTGGGGCCTGTTCCTCGTCATCGTCGCCGCTGGCCTGGTGATCGTCGCGCTCGTCGTCTTCGTCGAGCAGGCCCAGCGACGGATCCCGGTGCAGTACGCCAAGCGGATGATCGGGCGGCGCCAGTACGGCGGCTCCTCGACGTACATCCCGCTCAAGGTGAACCAGGCCGGCGTCATCCCCGTCATCTTCGCGTCGTCGCTGCTCTACCTGCCGGCGCTCGCCGTCAACCTGGCCAGCCGGACCAATCCGCCCGGTTGGGCCACCTGGATCCAGCGCTACCTGGTCCGGGGCGACCACCCGATCTACATGGCCACCTACTTCGGCCTGATCGTGTTCTTCACGTACTTCTACGTGGCGATCACGTTCAACCCGACCGAGGTCTCGGACAACATGAAGAAGTACGGCGGCTTCATCCCGGGCATCCGCGCCGGCCGCCCGACCGCCGAGTACCTCGACTACGTGCTGTCGCGCATCACTCTGCCTGGCGCGCTCTACCTCGGTGCCATCTCGCTGATCCCGCTGATCGCCCTGGGGCTGTTCCACGCCAACCAGAACTTCCCGTTCGGTGGCACAGCCATCCTGATCATCGTCGGCGTCGGACTCGAGACGGTCAAACAGATCGAGAGCCAGCTCCAGCAGCGCAACTACGAGGGCTTCCTCCGCTAGTGCGGCTCGTACTGGTGGGACCGCCCGGCGCCGGGAAGGGTACCCAGGCGCAGTTCATCGCGAGCCACTTCGCGATCCCGAAGATCTCCACCGGGGACATCTTCCGCGCGAACGTCAGCGAGGGCACCGAGCTCGGCGTCGAGGCGCGCAAGTACATGGACGCCGGCGACCTGGTGCCCGACGAGGTCACCATCGGCATGGTGAAGGACCGGCTGTCCCAGGGCGACGCCCAGGTGGGCTTCCTGCTCGACGGGTTCCCCCGCACGGTGCGCCAGGCCGAGGTGCTCGACGAGCTGCTCGCGGCGCTGCTGGCGGTTCTCGACGTGGTGCTCGAGCTCGTGGTCGACGACGATGAGGTGGTACGCCGGCTCTCGGGCCGGCGTACCTGCCACCGGTGCGGCCACGTCTGGCACCTGGACTTCGACCCGCCGACCGCGGAGAGCATCTGCGACCGCTGCGGCGGTGAGCTGTTCCAGCGTGACGACGACCGCGAGGACACCATCCGCCACCGCCTCGAGGTGTACGCGGACCAGACCTCCCCGCTGATCGGCTACTACGGCGAGCTCGGGCTGCTCCGGGGTGTGGACGCCACCGGCCCGGTCGAGGATGTCACCGAGCGCGCCATCAACGCGCTGCGGCGCTTCGAGGCGTGAGCAGGCAGCCATGTTCCGACGGCAGGAGCGCATGATCCAGATCAAGTCAGACGACGAGATCGCCACCATGCGTGCGGCGGGCCTGGTCGTCGGCCGCACCCTGGAGCTGCTGCGTGGCGAGGTCCGGCCGGGCGTCTCTACCGCGGAGCTCGACGCGATCGCCGAGGCCGCGATCCGGGACGCCGGTGCGACGCCGTCGTTCAAGGGCTACCACGGCTTCCCGGCGACGATCTGTGCCTCGGTCAACGACGAGATCGTGCACGGAATACCCGGGCCCCGGGTCCTGGAGGACGGGGACATCATCTCCCTGGACTGCGGGGCCATCGTGGACGGCTACCACGGCGACGCGGCGATCACCGTGGGCGTGGGCACCGTGGCGCCGGAGCTGGTCGAGCTGATGGAGGTCTGCGAGGACGCGATGTGGCAGGGCCTGGCGGCGGTCCGCATCGGCGGCCGGCTCTCCGACATCGGCCACGCCATCGAGACCTCGATCACCGGGCGCGGGGGCTACGGGATCGTCGAGGAGTACACCGGGCACGGCATCGGGACCGAGATGCACCAGGACCCGAACGTCCCGAACTACGGGCGCCCCGGGCGGGGCCCCCGGCTGCAGCGCGGGGTCGCGCTGGCGATCGAGCCCATGGTCACGCAGGGTGACCGCGCCACCCGGCTGCTGGGCGACGACTGGACCGTGGTGACCGCCGACGGGCTCTGGGCGGCCCACTTCGAGCACACCGTCACGCCCACCGAGGACGGGCCCTGGGTGCTCACGGCGCTTGACGGCGGGGCCGCCCGGCTGGCCGCCCTGGGGGCCCGCGCGAGCGCGGCAGGCTGAGCCACCGGTTCGCGTTCCGGACGTCTCTGTCGTAGACTCGAACGCTGGCTCACGAGCAGCCTGTCTTGCATGCCCCGCGGCTGGGTTGGCATGCGGACCGCCGTCACGAGTGGGCCGAGCACGATCACCATCATCAGCACACGACGACGTACCTACGGATTGCGGAGGACATGGCCAAGAAGGACGGGGTCATCGAGATCGAGGGCACCGTGGTCGAGGCTTTGCCGAACGCTTTCTTCCGGGTCGAGCTCACCAACGGTCACAAGGTCCTCGCTCACATCAGCGGGAAGATGCGCCAGCACTACATCCGGATCCTCCCCGAGGACCGCGTGGTGGTGGAGCTCAGCCCCTACGACCTCAACCGCGGGCGCATCGTCTACCGCTACAAGTAAGCCGCCACCCCCTCCCGACCTGCTCGGTGCGACCACCAGGCCGTCCGAGCGCGAACCGCAGCACGTCTCCCGGAGAAACCGTTGAAGGTCAAACCGAGCGTCAAGAAGATCTGTGACAAGTGCAAGGTGATCCGTCGGCACGGGCGGGTCATGGTGATCTGCGACAACGCTCGCCACAAGCAGCGTCAGGGCTAGATCATTTCGAAGCACGTCGCGGCTCGCCGGCCCAGCCGGCGAGAACCCCCGGTCACCAGGCCGGGGCCCACCCAGGGCGGGTGGGGGCGGCGTGAACGACCTGGTGGAGAAGAAGGAGAACCGCCCAGATGGCACGCCTCGTAGGAGTCGACCTCCCTCGCGAAAAGCGACTGGAGGTCGCCCTGACCTACATCTACGGCATGGGTCGCAGCCGCGCGCAGGAGACCCTGAAGGAAACCGGGATCAGTGCCGACGTGCGCGTCCGTGACCTCGGCGACGACGAGCTGGTCAAGCTGCGGGACTGGATCGAGGCCACCTACAAGATCGAGGGTGACCTGCGCCGCGAGGTGCAGGCCGACATCCGCCGCAAGGTCGAGATCGGGTCCTACCAGGGCATCCGGCACCGCCGCGGCCTCCCGGTGCACGGTCAGCGGACCCACACCAACGCCCGGACCCGCAAGGGCCCGCGCAAGACCGTCGCCGGCAAGAAGAAGGTCGGCAAGAAGTAGCCCAGCAGGACCGTCCCCGACCACGCCGACGACGCCAACCCAGCCGCCAGGAGATTTCAGCCAATGCCTCCGAAGAGCCGACAGGCAACGGGCACCAAGAAGGTGCGCCGCAAGGAGAAGAAGAACGTGGCCCACGGCCACGCTCACATCAAGAGCACGTTCAACAACACGATCGTGTCGATCTGCGACCCCATGGGCAACGTGATCGCGTGGGCCTCCGCGGGCCACGTGGGCTTCAAGGGCTCCCGCAAGTCGACGCCGTTCGCCGCGCAGATGGCCGCCGAGTCAGCCGCCCGTCGTGCCCAGGAGCACGGGATGCGCAAGGTGGACGTGTTCGTGAAGGGTCCGGGGTCCGGTCGGGAGACCGCGATCCGGTCCCTGCAGGCCGCCGGCCTCGAGGTCGGCACCATCCAAGACGTCACGCCGGTGCCGCACAACGGTTGCCGTCCCCCCAAGCGCCGGAGGGTTTGATCCATGGCTCGCTACACCGGACCGGACTGCAAGCGTTGCCGCCGGGAGAAGATGAAGCTGTTCCTCAAGGGCGCCAAGTGCGAGTCGCCGAAGTGCCCGATCGAGATCCGCCCCTACCCCCCGGGTGAGCACGGTCGCGGGCGCACCAAGGACAGCGAGTACCTCCTGCAGATGCGCGAGAAGCAGAAGTGCGCCCGCATCTACGGTGTCCTGGAGAAGCAGTTCCGGGGCTACTACGACGAGGCCAACCGCCGCCAGGGCAAGACCGGCGAGAACCTGCTGCGCATCCTCGAGAGCCGGCTGGACAACGTGGTCTACCGCGCCGGGTTCGCCAAGAGCCGTGACATGGCCCGCCAGCTGGTCCGGCACGGCCACATCGTCGTCAACGGCAAGAAGGTCGACATCCCGTCGTACCGCGTGACCGACAACGACATCGTCGAGGTGCGCCACGGCTCGCTGGAGCTCACCCCGTTCATCGTGGCGCGCGCCGAGGTCGGCGAGCGCATCGTCCCGGCGTGGCTCGAGGTCGTCCCCAACCGGATGCGCATCCTCGTCCACTCGCTCCCGGCCCGGCAGGTCATCGACACGCCGGTCCAGGAACAGCTGATCGTCGAGCTCTACTCGAAGTAAGCAGCACCCGGGAGCGGCAGACCGACGCCGCTCCCGGCGCATGCGCGAGGCGTCATATGGCGGACGCCCGCGGGAAGGAATGAAGAAGTGCTTATTGCCCAGCGTCCGACGCTGTCCGAAGAGGTCGTCTCCGACTATCGCTCCCGGTTCGTCATCGAGCCGCTCGAGCCCGGCTTCGGCTACACCCTCGGCAACTCCCTCCGCCGCACCCTGCTCTCCTCGATCCCCGGCGCCTCGGTCACGAGCATCCGGGTCGACGGGGTCCTGCACGAGTTCACCACCGTGCCCGGGGTCAAGGAGGACGTCACCGAGATCATCCTGAACATCAAGGAGCTCGTGGTGAGCTCCGAGGTCGACGAGCCGGTGGTCATGTACCTGCGCAAGCAGGGCCCCGGCGTCGTCACCGCCGCTGACATCGCGCCCCCTGCCGGCGTCGAGGTGCACAACCCCGACCTGCACATCGCGACGATCAACGGCAAGGGCAAGCTCGAGATGGAGCTGACCGTCGAGCGCGGTCGCG
>JAVEDB010000146.1 GCA_030841185.1 Actinomycetota bacterium | reverse complement strand
GGCGAAGATGCCCGACCCGCGTACGACGCCGTCGGGGTTGACGCCGTTGACGCGGATGCCCGACTCGCCGAGCTCCGCCGCGAGCAGGCGCACCTGGTGGGCCTGGTCGGCCTTCGCCGCGCCGTACGCGACGTTGTTGGGTCCGGCGAACAGCGAGTTCTTGCTGGAGATGTAGACGATGTCGCCGCCCATGCCCTGCGCCATCATGATGCGCGCCGCCTCACGGGCGACGAGGAACGATCCCTTGGCCATCACGTCGTGCTGCAGGTCCCAGTCCTGCTCGGTCGTCTCGAGCAGCGGCTTGGAGATGGACAGGCCGGCGTTGTTGACGACGAGGTCCACGCCGCCGAAGGCAACCGCCGCCGCACGCAGCGCCGCGGCCACCTCGTCCGCGTTCGTGACGTCGGCAGTCACCGCGACGGCGACGTCGGAGGTCCCGAGCTCCTCAGCGACGGTCCGTGCCGACGCCTCGTCGCGGTCGGCGACGACGACACAGGCGCCTTCAGCCGCGAGCCGGTGCGCGATCGCCCGCCCGATGCCGGAGCCGGCGCCGGTGACGAACGCGACGCGGGTCGCCAGCGGCTTGGGCTTGGGCATCCTGCTGAGCTTGTCCTCTTCGAGCTGCCAGTACTCGATGCGGAACTTCTCGCTCTCGTCGATCGGCGCGTAGGTCGAGATCGCCTCCGCACCGCGCATCACGTTGATGGCGTTGACGTAGAACTCTCCCGCCACCCGCGCGGTCTGCTTGTTGGCGCCGAAGCTGAACATCCCGACGCCGGGCACCAGCACGATCGCCGGGTCCGCGCCGCGCATCGGAGGCGTCGCGTCATCGGCGTACCGCTCGTAGTAGGCGCGATAGTCGTCGCGGTACGCCGAGTGCAGCTCGCGCAGCCGGTCGACGACCTCCTCCACCGGTGTGCTCGGTGGCAGGTCGAGCACCATCGGGCGGACCTTCGTCCGCAGGAAGTGGTCCGGGCAGGAGGTGCCGAGGGCGGCCAGCTCGGGATGCCGCTCGCGGGACAGGAAGTCCAGCACCTCGGGGGTATCGGTGAAGTGCCCGACCTGCGGGCGGTCCGTCGAGACGAGTCCGCGGATGACCGGCGCGAGAGCTGCTGCCCGGTCACGGCGCTCCTGATCGGGCAGCGGGCGGTGGTCGGCGAGCTCGGCCCCGAACGGGTCGGGGCGACCGCGCTCGGCGATGTAGCGCTCGGCGGACCGGATGATCTCCAGGGAGTTGGCCTCGCACTCCTCGCTGGTCGTGCCCCACGCCGTGATGCCGTGGCCGCCGAGGATCACGCCGATCGCACCGGGGTGGCTGCGCTTGATCTCGGCGATGTCCAGGCCGAGCTGGAAGCCGGGACGCCGCCACGGCACCCAGGCCACCCGGTCACCGAAGATCTCCTTGGTCAGCGCCTCGCCGTCGGCGGCGGTCGCGACAGCGATGCCGGAGTCGGGGTGCAGGTGGTCGACGTGCGCCGCGTCCACGAGCCCGTGCATGGCGGTGTCGATCGAGGGGGTCGCACCACCCTTTCCGTGCAGGCAGTAGTCGAAGGCGGCGACCATCTCGTCCTCGCGCTCGAGGCCGGGATAGACCTCCACGAGCGAACGCAGCCGGTCCAGCCGCAGCACGGCCAGGCCGGCCTCGGTGAGGGTGCCGAGGTCTCCCCCGGAGCCCTTGACCCACAGCAGCTCGACGGGCTGCTGGGTCACCGGGTCGACGACCTCGCCCTTGGCCGAGGTGTTGCCCCCGGCGTAGTTGGTGTTGCGCGGGTCGGCGCCCAGCCGGTTGCTGCGGGCCACGAGCTCCGCGGTGGTGTCGTTCGCCGTCGCCATGTCAGGCACCCCATCCCGCTTGCTGCCCGGTAGCCCGCTCGGTGCGGATCCGGTCGAAGTAACCCGAGGCCTGGTAGGCGGCGATCGGGTCGGGGTCGATGCCCATCTCGGTGCGCAGCTCACCGAGCAGCGGCCGGACGTCGGTGTTGTAGGCGTCCATGAGTACGGCGTTGGCGGCGAGTACGTCACCGTCGCGCTGCGCCGCCGCGAGTGCGTCCGCGTCGACGAGGAGGGCCTTGGCGGTCGCCTCCTGGACGTTCATCACCGAGCGGATGATCGCCGGGATCTTGGCCTCGATGTTGTGGCACTGGTCGAGCATGAACGTGATCCCCGACTCCGGCCGCAACGCGTCACCCTGGACGATCTCGTGCAGGATGCGGAACAGCTGGAACGGGTCCGCCGAGCCGACCATCAGGTCGTCATCGGCGTAGAAGCGCGAGTTGAAGTCGAAGGCGCCGAGCCTGCCGGCCCGCAACAGGAACGCGACGATGAACTCGATGTTGGTCCCCGGCGCGTGGTGCCCGGTGTCGATGACGACCTGCGCCTTCGGGCCGAGCTGCACGCAGTGCGCGAACGACGTTCCCCAGTCGGGCACATCGGTGTGGTAGAACGCCGGCTCGAACAGCTTGTACTCCAGCACCATCCGCTGGTCGTCGGCCAGCCGCGCGTACACCTCGGCGAGCGCGGTCGCCAACCGGTCCTGCCGGTCCCGGATGTTGTCCTGGCCGGGATAGTTGGTGCCGTCGGAGAACCAGAGCTTGATGTCCCGCGACCCGG
>JAVEDB010000093.1 GCA_030841185.1 Actinomycetota bacterium | reverse complement strand
AACCTCTCGGTGCTCGACGGCTGGTGGGACGAGATGTACGACGGACACAACGGCTGGGCCATCCCCACGGCCGACGGGGTGACCGACACCGACCACCGGGACGAGCTGGAGGCCGGTGCCCTCTACGACCTCATCGAGTCCACGGTCTCCCCGATGTTCTATGACCGCGACGCCGAAGGCCTGCCGGCCCGGTGGATCGAGATGGTGCGGCACACGCTGCAGACGCTGGGGCCGCAGGTGCTGGCGACCCGGATGGTGCGTGACTACACGCTGGGGCTCTACGCGCCTGCGGCGCGGTCGGCCGTGCAGCTCAACCACGACTTCGCCGGCGCGCGCGAGCTGGCCGCCTGGAAGCGGCGGGTCCGGGCCGCGTGGAAGGGCGTGCGGGTCGACCACGTCGAGTCCTCGGGGGTCGGGGACGCACCCGAGCTCGGGAGCACGCTGGAGGTGCGGGCGTTCGTCTCGCTCGGGGAGCTCAAGCCCGACGACGTCGACGTCCAGGTCGTGCACGGGCGCGTCGACGAGCACGACCAGCTGACCGGCTCGCAGGTGGTCTCGCTGCGGCACGCCGAGGCCTACGAGGGCGGGCGGCACCGGTACGTCGGCGAGATCAAGCTCGAGCGCACCGGTCCGTTCGGCTACACCACCCGGATCGTGCCCCGGCACCGACTGCTCGCCGACTCCGCGGAGATGGGACTGGCGGTGCTGCCGGCCAGCACTCCGGTGATGGACAGCGGCGACCTGCGCTGAGGGTGCCGCCGTCCGTCAGCGCCCGGCGGCGAGCACCAGGACGCTGTGCGGGGTGAGCGGAACGCCGGCGCCGGACCCGAGATCCGCAGTGCCCTCCGCGGTCGGTCGCTCGTCGGTGGTGTCCAGCAGGACGCGGTACGACGAGGCCCACGGCGACCCGGGCAGGGTGAAGGTCTCGGGGGCGGGCCCGGTGTTGAGCAGCACGAGCAGCGACTCCGGGAGCTCGGCGTCCGGGTGGGGCAGCTCGGGCAGGAAGTCGGCCGCGAGGTGCAGCCCCAGAACCTGCTGGTCGTGGTCGAACCACGCCTCGGCGGACATCGGCCTGCCGTTCGGCGCGAACCAGGTGAGGTCGGTGAGCCCACCCTCGTGAGCGGGCCGGCCGTCGAAGAACTCGGCCTGCCGGAGCACCGGGTGCGCGCGCCGCAGCCTGAGCAGTGCCCGGGTCCAGTCGAGCAGGTCGCGGGCTTCGTCGTCGTGCTCCCACTCGACGGGGTAAGCAGCGGGTCGCCCCGCGAGGTGCTCGTCGCTGCCGTCGAGAGCGACGGAGTAGGCGTTGTTGTTGCCGTCCTGGGTGCGGCCGACCTCGTCACCCGCGGTCAGCATGGGAACCCCGGTCGACACCAGCAGGGTGGCGAGCAGGTTGCGCATCATCCGCCGCCGCAGGGAGCGGACTGCGGGGTCGTCGGTCGGGCCCTCGACGCCGCAGTTCCAGCTCCTGTTGTGGTCGGACCCGTCGCGGTTGTCCTCGCCGTTGCGATCGTTGTGCTTGCGTTCGTAGGTCACCAGGTCCCGCAGGGTGAAGCCGTCGTGCGCGGTCACGAAGTTGACCGAGGCGAGCGGTCCCTTGCCGCTGGGCTCGAAGACGTCGGACGAGCCGGACAGCCGGTAGGCGAGGTCGCGCACGCCGGTGCCTTGCTTGCGGGCGTTGTCCGCGAGCCAGGCCTCCCGCACCGTGTCGCGGTAGCGGTCGTTCCACTCGGCCCACGGGGGCGGGAACCTGCCGAGCTGGTAGCCCCCCGGCCCCACGTCCCACGGCTCCGCGATGAGCTTGACGTCGCTGAGCACCGGGTCCTGGCGCAGGACGGCCAGAAAGGCACCGCGCGGGTCGAACGCGTCCGAGTCGCGGGCCAGGGTCGGTGCGAGGTCGAACCGGAAGCCGTCGACGTGCATCTGCTCCACCCAGTAGCGCAGGGAGTCCGCGACCATCCGCAGGCAGCAGGCGCTGCGCAGGTCCAGGGTGTTGCCGCACCCGGTGAAGTCGGTGAAGAACCGGCCCTGCCGCAGCCGGTAGTAGGCGGCGTTGTCGAGGCTCCGCCAGGCCAGCGTGGGTCCGTCCACGCCGCTCTCGCCAGTGTGGTTGTAGACCACGTCGAGGACGACCTCTAGCCCGGCTGAGTGCAGGGCGCGGACCATCGCCTTGAACTCGTCCACCTGCTGGCCGCGGGAACCGGTGGCGGCATAGTCGGCGTGCGGGGCGAAGAACCCGACGGAGTTGTAGCCCCAGTAGTTGGCGCGCCCTCGTCGGGTGATGAACGGCTCGCTCACGAAGTGGTGGACCGGCAGCAGCTCCACGGTCGTCACCCCGAGGCGCACCAGGTGCTCGAGGACCGCGGGGTGGCCCAGCCCGGCGTAGGTCCCGCGCTCGTGCTCGGGCACGTCCGGGTGCGTGCGGGTGAGCCCGCGCACGTGCGCCTCGTAGACCACCGTCTCGGCCCACGGGACGCGCGGCCGGCGGTCGCCTCGCCAGTCGAACGCGTCATGCACGACCACGGACCGCGGGACGAAAGGGGCGGAGTCGCGGTCGTCGCGGATCGTGTCGTCGGACAATCCGGCGCCCGCAGTGACGTGGCCGAACACCGCGTCGTCGAGGTGCAGCGGCCCGTCGATGGCCCGGGCATAGGGGTCGAGCAGCAGCTTGGCCGCGTTGAAGCGGTGGCCGTGCCACGGGTCCCAGGGGCCGTGGACCCGATAGCCGTAGCGGGTCCCCGGACCCACGCCTTCCACCCAGCCGTGCCAGAGGTCGTCGGTGCGTCCCTGCAGCGGCACCCGGCGCTCCCCGCCGTCCTTGTCGACCAGGCACAGCTCTACCGCCTCGCCGCCGCTCTCGACGACGAACGTCGTGCCGGCGCCGTCGGGGACGGCACCGAGCTGGCGCGGGCGGTTGCCCTGGCCCATCACCGACCACCTTTCGCGGGGAGCCCCCATGATGGCCGACCCCGGTCCGGATCTACGCTCGCCCCGGACCGGCACGCGACCCGAGGAGGCCCGGTGGCAGGCGGCGAGTTCGTGCGGCTCGAGGTCGACGGGGGCGTCGGCACGATCCGGCTGGACCGGCCCCCGATGAATGCCCTCAACGAGCAGGTGCAGGAGGAGCTGCGCACCGCTGCGACCGAGGCGGGTGAGCGGCAGGACGTCGCGTCGGTCGTGCTGTACGGCGGGCCGAAGGTGTTCGCCGCCGGCGCGGACGTCAAGGAGATGGCCGAGATGAGCCACGCCGAGATGGCCGAGCGGGCCGGTGCGCTGCAGTCGGCCTTCACGGCCGTCGCGACGATCCCCAAGCCCGTCATCGCCGCCGTCACGGGCTACGCGCTCGGCGGCGGCTGCGAGCTCGCCCTGTGCGCGGACCTGCGCATCTGCGCTGAGGACGCCAAGCTCGGTCAGCCCGAGATCCTGCTCGGCGTGATCCCGGGTGCCGGCGGCACCCAGCGCCTGGCGCGGCTGGTCGGTCCGGCCCGGGCGAAGGACATCATCTTCACCGGCCGCTTCGTCGACGCCGCCGAGGCGCTGCGCATCGGGCTCGTCGACCAGGTGGTCGCGGCCGACCAGGTCGAGGAGACCGCCCTCGCGCTCGCGCGCCGCTTCGTCGGCGGCCCGGCGGTTGCGCTGCGGGCCGCGAAGGACGCCATCGACCGGGGGCTCGACACCGATCTGGAGACCGGGCTCGACATCGAGCGGCAGCACTTCACCGACCTCTTCGCCACCGAGGACCGGACCATCGGCATGACCTCGTTCGTCGAGCAGGGGCCCGGCAAGGCCGCCTTCGTCGGGCGCTGACGTGGCTCACGTGTCCGTACCCGAGACGCCCACCGCCGAGGACATCGAGCGGGCCTGGGACGACCCCAAGCTGGCCAACGTGCTCTACCACGACTGGGAAGCGGCGACGTACGACGAGAAGTGGTCGATCTCCTACGACCAGCGTTGCATCGACTACGCGCGGGACCGCTTCACGGCGATCGCGGGCACCGACGGCTGGCCCTACGCCAACGCCCTCGAGCTGGGCTGCGGCACCGGGTTCTTCCTGCTGAACCTCAAGCAGGCCGGCGTGCTCGACCGTGGGCACGTGACGGACCTCTCGCCCGGCATGGTGGCGGCGGCCGAGCGCAACGCCGCCGCGTTGGGCTTCACGCTGGAAGGCCGGGTGGCGGACGCGGAGCGGATTCCCTACGCCGACGCCACCTTCGACCTTGTCGTCGGTCATGCCGTGCTGCACCACATCCCCGACATCGAGCTCGCCCTGCGCGAGGTGCTGCGGGTACTCAAGCCGGGTGGCCGGTTCGTCTTCGCGGGGGAACCCAGTCGCGTCGGGGACCGGTATGCCCGGCGGCTCGGGCGCGTCACCTGGGGTGCGGTCACGAGGGTCACCGCCCTGCCGGCGCTGCGGGAGCGGTGGGCCCGGCCGGCGGAGGAGCTCGCCGAGTCATCGCGGGCGGCCGCCCTCGAGTCCGTCGTCGACCAGCACACCTTCGACCCGCACGACCTGGCGCGGACGGCGTTGCGGGCCGGTGCCGTCGACGTGCGGACCACCACCGAGGAGCTGACGGCCGCGTTCTTCGGCTGGCCGGTGCGGACCTTCGAGGCGGCCGTCAACCCGGCCCGGCTCGGCTGGGGGTGGGCGATGTTCGCCTACCGGTCCTGGCAGCGGCTGTCCGCACTGGACCGGGCGCTGCACCACGTCGTACCCGCCTCGCTCTTCTACAACGTGCTGCTCACCGGCACCCGCCCCGCATGACCCGACCCGGCCACGATCCCCGACAGGTGCCGCTGCGCCGGTTCGTCGAGCCGGCCAGCCTGCGCTGGGTGCTGGAGCACCGCGCCTGGACGCCGTTCTACCTCGTCCGCTACTGGCGCTTCCTGCGGCTGCGGCTGCGCCACCCCGACGTCGTGACCGAAGGCTTCGTCTTCCTCGGCCGTCGGGTGGAGCTCATGGCGCGGCCGGGGTACGGGCGGATCGTCCTGGGCCGGTGGGTGCATCTCGGCGACGACAACCGGCTGCGCGCGCACGAAGGCACCCTGCGGCTCGGCGACAAGAGCGTCTTCGGGCGGGACAACACGGTGAACTGCTACCTGGACATCGAGTTCGGTGCCCGGTCGATGGTCGCGGACTGGGTGTACGTCTGCGACTTCGACCACCGCTTCGACGACGTGACGGTGCCGATCAAGGATCAGGGCATCGAGAAGGCCCCGGTGCGGGTCGGTCCCGACGTGTGGGTCGGCGTCAAGGCGACGCTGCTGCGCGGGACGACGATCGGCCAGGGCAGCGTTGTGGCGGCGCACGCCGTCGTGCGCGGGACCGTGCCTCCTTACAGTGTCGTCGCCGGGGTGCCCGGACGGGTGGTGCGCACCCGTGGCTCCGCTGACCCCACTCCCGACGCCGTCACCGCCGCCCGCGTTACTGGCCTACGACCCCGCCAACCCATCGAAGCTACTGATGGGTAACATCATGTTCCCTGTGCTCCCCGGACCCGAGAGAATCGGCACGCGCCCATGAACATCGTCGTCTGCGTCAAGCAGGTCCCCGACACCTGGTCGGAGAAGAAGCTCAACCCGGCCGACAACACGCTCGACCGGGGTGCCACCGACCCGGTGATGAACGAGATGGACGAGTACGCCGTGGAGGAGGCACTGCGCCTGCAGGAGGCCTCCGGGGGCGAGGTCACCGTCCTGTGCATGGGTCCGGAGAGCGCGACCGAGACGGTCCGCAAGGCGCTGTCGATGGGCGCTGACAAGGCCATCCACGTCCTCGACGACGGGCTGCACGGCTCCGACGCGCTCGCCACCTCGCTCGCGCTGAGCAAGGCGCTCGGCACCACGTCGTACGACCTGGTGCTGCTCGGCTCGGAGTCCTCGGACGCGCGGATGAGCGTGATCCCGGCCATGCTCGCGGAGCGGCTCGGCCTGCCCCAGCTCACCTTCGCCAAGGAAGTAACGGTGGCTGCCGACGGCGGCTCGGTCACGATCAAGCGGCTCACGGACGAGGGCTACCAGGTGGTCGAGGCGTCGCTGCCCGCCGTGGTGAGCGTGGTCGAGAAGATCAACGAGCCGCGCTACCCGTCGTTCAAGGGAATCATGGCGGCGAAGAAGAAGCCGGTGGAGACGCTCTCGCTCGCGGACCTCGGTGTCGACGGGGGCGACGTGGGGACCGCCGGCGCTTCCAGCGCGGTGGAGTCCTTCGAGACCGCGCCGCCCCGCCAGGCCGGGACCGTCGTCAAGGACGAGGGCGACGGCACCGTCGGTGCGCAGAAGCTCGTCGAGTTCCTCGCGGGCAAGAAGTTCGTCTAGCCACGGCGTTGTCCAACGGCAGGGAAAGGGACCACAGACATGGCAGAGATCCTCGTCCTCGTCGACCACGTCGACGGTGAGGTCAAGAAGGTCACGCTCGAGCTGCTGACGATCGCGCGCCGGCTCGGCGAGCCGTCCGCGGTCTTCGTCGGATCCGGGTTCGACGCGGCGAAGGACCGGCTCGCGGAGTACGGCGCGGCCAAGGTCTACGTCGCGGACGCCGAGGAGCTGGGCAGCTACCTGGTGGCGCCGGTGGCCGAGGTGCTGGCCAAGGTGGCCGCCGACTCGTCCGCCGCGGCGGTGCTGCTGCCGTCCGGCGCCGAGGGCAAGGAGATCGCCGGCCGGCTGGCCATCAAGATCGGCAGCGGCCTCATCACCGACGCCACCGACGTCGTCTCCGACGGTGGCACGTTCGTCGCCGAGCAGCCGGTCTTCGGCGGGTCGACCATCGTGAAGTCGAAGGTCGCCACCGGCACGCCGATCATCACGGTCCGCCCGAACTCCGCGGCACCCGAGGCCTCGTCGGCGGCGGCCGAGCGGGTCGACGTCACCGTCGAGCTCTCCGACGCCGCGAAGGCCGCCCGGATCACCGAGCGGGTCGTGGAGGAGAAGGGGGAGCGGCCCGACCTCTCGGCCGCCGCGATCGTCGTGTCCGGCGGCCGCGGTGTCGGCAGCGGCGAGCAGTTCTCGGTCATCGAGGCGCTCGCCGATGCCCTCGGTGCTGCGGTCGGGGCGTCCCGCGCGGTCACCGACGCGGGGTGGTACCCGCACCAGCACCAGGTGGGTCAGACCGGCAAGACGGTCTCGCCGCAGCTCTACGTCGCGGCGGGCATCTCCGGCGCGATCCAGCACCGCGCCGGCATGCAGACGTCCAAGACGATCGTGGCCGTGAACAAGGATCCGGAGGCACCGATCTTCGAGCTGGTGGACTTCGGCGTCGTGGGCGACCTCCACCAGGTGCTGCCGGTGCTGACCGAGGAGATCACCAAGCGCAAGGGCTAGGTGCTCCGCCGCCGGCGCTCCGCGGCAGCGCTCTGCTGCGTGCGTAGACTCGAAACGACATGAGAATCGGCACGCCATGAGTGAGCGGGGGACCTACCTCGACCACGCGGCCACCACCCCGATGCTGCCGGAGGCCGTCGAGGCGATGACCGCCCGGCTCGGGCTGGTGGGCAACCCGTCGTCCCTGCACGCCGCCGGTCGCGCGGCGCGACGGGTCGTCGAGGAGTCGCGGGAGGCGCTCGCGCAGGCAGTCGGCGCCCGTCCCAGCGAGGTGGTGTTCACCGGGGGAGGGACCGAGGCCGACAACCTGGCGGTCAAGGGTCTCTACTGGCATCGCCGCTCGGAGTCCCCCGGCCGCACCCGCATCCTGGCCAGCGCGGTCGAGCACCACGCGGTGATGGACTCGGCGCTGTGGCTCGCCGAGCACGAGGCGGCCCAGGTGGAGTGGCTGCCGGTCGACCGGTTCGGCCGGGTGCTGCCGGAGACGCTCGAGGCGGCGCTGGCGCAGGACGCCGACTCGGTCGCTCTCGTGTCGGTCATGTGGGCCAACAACGAGGTCGGCACCGTGCAGCCGATCGCCGCGCTGGCCGAGATCGCGCACGCGCACGGGGTCCCGATCCACTCCGACGCCGTGCAGGCCTTCGGTCAGCTGCCGGTCGACTTCGGGTCTACCGACCTCGACGCGATGACCGTGACCGGGCACAAGATCGGCGGCCCGCTCGGAGTCGGAGCCCTGGTCCTGCGCCGCAACGTCGCCCTCACTCCCGTCCTGCACGGTGGCGGCCAGGAGCGCGACGTACGGTCCGGGACCCTGGACACCCCGGCGATCGCCGGTCTGGCCGCGGCCGCGGAGGTGGCGGTCAAGCGTCAGCCCGAGCGCGCCGAGCAGCTGGCGGGTCTGCGCGACGACCTCGTACGCCGGGTGCGTGCCGTCGTCCCGGACGCGGTCCTCGGTGGCGACCCTGACCTGTCTGCCGCGCACCGGCTGCCGGGCAACGCGCACTTCTCCTTCCCGGGCTGCGAGGGTGACGCGCTGCTGCTGCTGCTGGACGCGCGAGGCATCGAGTGCTCCACCGGGTCGGCGTGCTCGGCAGGTGTGCCGCAGCCCAGTCACGTGCTGCTGGCGATGGGCATCCCCGAGGACCTGGCGCGCGGCTCACTGCGCTTCTCCTTCGGGCACACCTCGACCGCCGCCGACGTCGACGCCGTCGCCGAGGCCATCGGGGCGGTCGTCGACCGGGCGCGCGGCGCAGGTCAGACCGGCCTCCGCACGTGAAGGTCCTCGCCGCGATGTCGGGCGGCGTGGACTCCGCGGTAGCCGCGGCACGCGCCGTCGCTGCCGGGCATGACGTCACCGGCGTGCACCTCGCCCTCTCGCGCAACCCGCAGTCCTTCCGCAGCGGTGCCCGCGGGTGCTGCACCCTGGAGGACGCGCGGGACGCCCGGCGGGCCGCGGACGTGATCGGGATCCCGTTCTACGTGTGGGACCTCGCCGACCGGTTCCGTCAGGACGTGGTCGACGACTTCGTCGCGGAGTACGCCGCGGGCCGCACCCCCAACCCGTGCCTGCGCTGCAACGAGAAGATCAAGTTCACGGCGGTGCTCGACAAGGCGCTGGCGCTCGGCTTCGACGCCGTGTGCACCGGGCACTACGCCCGCATCGTGGCCGGGCGGCTGCTGCGCGCCGTCGACGAGGGTAAGGACCAGTCCTACGTCCTCGGGGTGCTCACCGCCGACCAGGTGGCCGGCGCCATGTTCCCGCTCGGGACCTCGACGAAGCAGGTGGTACGCCGGGAGGCGGCCGACCGCGGTCTCGCCGTCGCGGAGAAGCCCGACAGCCATGACATCTGCTTCATCGCCGACGGGGACACCAGCGGCTTCCTGCGGCAGCGGCTGGGTAGCGCGCCGGGGTCGATCGTCGACTCGTCCGGGACCACGGTCGGGGAGCACGACGGTGCCTACGCGTTCACGGTCGGCCAGCGCCGCGGGCTGCGCATCGCCCGGCCGGCGCCGGACGGCAGACCGCGCTACGTCCTGGACATCTCGCCGGTCACCAGGACCGTGACGGTCGGGACGGCCGACGAGCTCGACGTGGTGGGGCTGACCGCGAACCGGCCGCGCTGGAGCGGGCCGCCGCCCCAGGGCGCGGTGGAGTGCCTGGCCCAGCTCAGGGCGCACGGCGAGGCGGTACCCGCCGTCGCGCGCCGCGGTCCCGACGACGGTCAGGTCGACGTCGAGCTGCGCCGCCCCGCGCGGGGGATCGCCCCCGGGCAGGCGGTGGTGCTCTACGACGGCGATGCCGTCATCGGCTCCGCCACGATCGTCTCGACCCGCTGAAATCCGCGGACGGCCCGCGGGGCCCCCGGCGATACGGTGAGCCGGTGACCGACACCCCGCTGCCCGGCTGGAGTCTCGAGCGGGTGGTCGACACTGCTGTCGCGAACGTCGCGGCCGGCGGCGGACCGTTCGCCGCGCTGATCGTGCGGGGTTCCGAGGTGGTCGCGGACGGCGTCAACCGGGTCACCCGCGACCTCGACCCGACTGCGCACGCCGAGGTCGTCGCGATCCGCTCGGCGTGCCAGGCGCTGGACAGCTTCTCGCTGGCCGGTTGTGCGCTCGTCAGCTCCTGCGAGCCCTGCCCGCTGTGT
Organism: Actinomycetota bacterium; assembly: GCA_030841185.1. GTDB lineage: Bacteria > Actinomycetota > Actinomycetes > JACCUZ01 > JACCUZ01 > JAVEDB01. The sequence goes on along the minus strand of JAVEDB010000093.1, from coordinate 17,135 downwards.
CTCGCGGCCGCCCTCTGGGCCCGGGTCGACGAAGTCGTCTACGTCGCCGACCGCGACGACGCGGCCCGGGCCGGCTTCGACGACCGGGCGTTCTACGAGCTCTTCGGCCGGCCGCGGTCCGAGTGGGCCACGCCGGTGCGCGAGACCAGGACGGCCCGCGCGGCCGCGCCCTTCGACGCCTGGCTGGCCAAGCCCGACCGTGTCGCCTACTGAGCCGCTGCACCCCCAGCCCGGTTGGGCCACCGGAGTCGGGTCGATGCCCGGCACCGAGCCCCGCGAGGCGGCGGCCGTCGTCATCGGCGAGGTTCCGGACCTGCCCCACCTCGTCGAACTCCCGGCCCGCGGCCCCGGCGCCGACCTGGTGGGCCGCGCCGGCGCCGTCCTCGCCGGGCTGCACGTCGACCATCAGCCGTCGGGCTGGCGGCTGGTCCCGCGCGCAGGTCTCGACGAGCGCCGCGCCTCGTCGTACCTCTCCCAGGATCTCGACGCGCTGGAGGAGGCGGCCCACGGCTACACCGGGACGCTGAAGGTGCAGGTTGCCGGCCCATGGACGCTGCTGGCCGCCCTGCAGGTCCCGCGGGGGGAGCCGGTCCTCTTCGACCCGGGTGCCCGCCGGGACGTCGTCGCCTCGCTCGCCGAAGGGGTGGCTGCACACCTTGCGGAGGTACGGCGACGCGTGCCGGGCGCCACCCTGCTGGTCCAGCTGGACGAGCCGTCGCTGCCGACGGTGCTCGCCGGTGGGATCCGGTCGGTGTCGGGGCTGAAGGCGTTCCCGCCGCCACCGGACGCAGAGTCCGAAGCCGTCCTGCGTGCCGTCGTCGACGCCGCGGGCGCACCGGTGGTCGTCCACTGCTGTGCCGCCCGTCCGCCGGTCGCTCTGATGGCCCGCTGCGGCGCCGCAGGGGTCTCGATCGACCTGTCGCTGGCCGGACGGGAGAGCGACGACGAGCTCGGCGAGGCGGTCGAGGCCGGAGTGCTGCTCTTCGCCGGCGTGGTGCCGGCGGTGGGTGGGGACCTGTCGGCACCGGCGGATACCGTCGCCCCCGTACGTCGGCTCTGGCAACGGCTTGGCCTCTCGCCCGACCTGCTGGCAGGACCGACCTCGTCCGTGGTCGTGACCCCCACCTGCGGGCTGGCCGGTGCCTCGCCCGACCGCGCCCGCGCCGTGCTGGAGCTGTGCCGTGCCGCGGCGCGCGCACTCGTCGAGGACCCGGAGGGCTGAGTGGCGAAGAAGGCTGCGACCGACGAGATCGCTGCTCGGCACCGGCACGCAGAGCTGGCCGAGCAGGTGGGACGGCACCGCTTCGACTACTTCGTGCGGGACTCGCCCACGGTGAGTGACGGTGCCTACGACGCCATGATGCGCGAGCTCGAGTCGCTCGAGGCCGCCGTCCCGGAGCTGCGGACGCCGGACTCCCCGACCCAGACCGTCGGCGGGACGTTCTCCACCGAGTTCCAGGCGGTCGACCACCTCGAGCGGATGATGAGCCTGGACAACGCCTTCTCCGCCCAGGAGCTGCGGGCCTGGGCGGACCGCGTCGAGCGCGACTCCGGTGGTGCGGACGTCCACTACCTGTGCGAGCTCAAGGTCGACGGACTGGCCGTCAACCTCCTCTACGAGCAGGGCCGGCTGGTCCGGGCGCTCACGCGGGGCAACGGTGTCACCGGCGAGGACGTGACGCTGAACGTCCGCACGGTCGCCAACGTCCCGACTGTCCTGACGGGGGACGACCTCCCGGCGCTGCTCGAGGTGCGGGGCGAGGTCTTCTTCCCGGTGCAAGGCTTCACCGAGCTCAACGCGCGGCTCGTCGACGCGGGGAAGGCGCCGTTCGCGAACCCGCGCAACGCGGCCGCCGGCTCGCTCCGGCAGAAGGACCCCCGGGTGACCGCGTCCCGCCCGCTGCGGATGGTCGTGCACGGCATCGGGTCTCGCGCGGGCTTCAGCCCGGCCCGCCAGTCCGGTGCCTACGAGCGGATGGCCGAGTGGGGACTGCCCGTCAGTGACCGCTACCGCGTGGTCGACCGGCTCGAGGACGTGACCACGTTCATCGAGCACTACGGCGAGCACCGCCACGACGTTGAGCACGAGATCGACGGCGTCGTCGTCAAGGTCGACGAGGTCGCCGTACAGAGGCGCCTCGGCTCGACCTCGCGCGCCCCGCGCTGGGCGATCGCGTTCAAGTACCCCCCCGAGGAGGTGACGACCAAGCTCCACGACATCCGCGTCAACGTCGGGCGGACCGGCCGGGTGACCCCGTTCGGCTTTATGGAGCCGGTCGTCGTCAGCGGGTCGACCGTCAGCCTCGCGACCCTGCACAACGCGTCCGAGGTGCGCCGCAAGGGCGTGCTGATCGGCGACACCGTCGTGCTGCGCAAGGCCGGCGACGTGATCCCCGAGATCGTCGGGCCGGTCGTCGACCTGCGCGACGGCACCGAGCGCAAGTTCGTGATGCCGAAGAAGTGCCCCGAGTGCGGCACGCCGCTCCGCCACGAGAAGGAGGGCGACGCCGACATCCGCTGCCCCAACAACCGGTCCTGTCCGGCCCAGCTGCGGGAGCGGGTGTTCCACGTCGCCGGTCGGGGGGCGTTCGACATCGACGTACTCGGCTACGAGGCGGCGATCGCGCTGCTGGCCGCGGGTGTCGTCGAGGACGAGGGTGACGTCTTCGCGATCGACGAGGAGAAGCTGGCTCGGGTCGAGCTCTTCCGTCGCAAGGACGGCGGGCTGAGCGCCAACGCGCGCAAGCTGCTCGACGCCCTCGAGCAGGCGAAGAACCGGCCGTTGTGGCGCGTCCTGGTTGCGCTGTCCATCCGGCACGTGGGTCCGACCGCGGCCCAGGCCCTGGCCCGCGAGTTCCGCGACATCGACCGCATCGCCGGGGCGTCGGCCGACGAGCTCGCCGCGGTCGAAGGTGTCGGGCCGGTGATCGGGCAGGCGGTCGCCGACTGGTTCGCCGTCGACTGGCACCGCGGCATCATCGAGAAGTGGCGGGCGGCCGGCGTCTCGCTGGTCGAGGAGTCCGGCGACGAGGGACCGCGGCTGCTCGAGGGCCTCACCGTGGTCGTCACCGGGTCGCTCGACGGCTTCTCGCGGGACGAGGCGACCGAGGCGATCCAGCTCGCCGGGGCCCGGGCGGCCGGCTCGGTGTCGAAGAAGACCGACTTCGTGGTCGTGGGCGACAACCCGGGCACGTCCAAGTACGACAAGGCGGTGCAGCTGGGCCTGCCGCTGCTCGACGAGGACGGCTTCCGGCTGCTGCTGCGTGACGGGCCGGAGGCGGCCCGGGCGGTGGCGCGCCCCGCCGACGCCGCCGACGAGGGGATGCCGGCTCAGCCGTCCGGTTGACCCGCCCTCGCCTGCCCGGCCGATTACGGCCGTCACTCTCGGCCGCCACGATCGTCACTGTTCGTGCTCGGGGGCCAGACGGACCAATCGACAGGCGGGGAGGTGCGGATGAGGGACGTCGAGTCCCTGCCGGACGGTGCCGCCTCCGGCAGTCGGTCGTTCCGCATCTACCTGTGGTTCGTCACGCTGCTCGGACTCGGTGTGCTGGGGCTGATCTTCTCCTCGACGTACGCCGCCGACATCGGCGAGCTCGCGGAGCGACCGGCCTTCTGGGTCATCATGGCGCTGGTTGTCGCGGGCGAGCTGCGCCCCATCCTCACCTCGGGGTCCCGGCACTCGTCGGGCATCACGATGTCGACGATGTTCAGCTTCGCCGCGCTGTTGTTCTTCGGTCTCCCCAGCGCCGCGCTCGTGCAGGCGCTGGCCACCGGCGTCACCGCAGTCGTCTACCGCAAGCAGTGGCGCCGGACCGCGTTCAACCTCGGCCAGCACTCCCTGAACCTGCTCGTCGCCTGGTGGGTGCTCGAGCTGGGCGGCGCCTCGGGCAGCCCACTCGGCTCGACGGCGCCGACCGGCCGCGACCTGCTCTACGTGGCCGTCGCCGGTCTCGTGTACTTCGCGATCAACAACGGCTTCGTCTGGGTGGCGCTCGCCCTCGCCGAACGGCGTCCCCTGCTCGACACCATCAAGACCGACATCTGGTACCAGTTCGTCGTCCACACGACCCTCGTCGGGCTGGCGCCGCTGGTGGCCGTCGTGATGGCGTTCCGCTGGCAGCTGCTGCCGCTGTTCCTGCTGCCGTTGCTGGCGGTCCAGCAGAGCGCCGCCAGCTCGCGGGAGCGCGAGCGGCAGGCACTGCGTGACCCCCTGACGGGTCTGGCCAACCGCAAGCTGCTCGTGCGCGAGACGGAGGTGGCCCTGCGGGTCTCATCCCGGCGCAACCAGTCCGTCGGTCTCTTCCTCCTCGACCTCGACCGGTTCAAGGAGGTCAACGACAGCCTCGGCCACGCCGTAGGCGACCGGGTGCTGCAGCTCGCCGCCGAGCGCCTCGAGCGGACGCTGCGACCGGGTGACGTGGTGGCCCGCCTCGGTGGTGACGAGTTCGCGGTGCTGCTGCCGGTGGTCCGCGATGCCGCCGCCGCCCGCGAGATCGCTCAGCGCATCAGCCTGGCGCTGGAGGAGCCGTTCGTGGTGCGCGGCACGACCATCGACCTCGAGGCAAGCATCGGGATCGCTCTCTCCCCCCAGCACGGCAACGACTTCGAGGCGCTGCTCCAACGGGCCGATGTCGCGATGTACGTCGCGAAGTCCGAGCGCACCACGATCGAGACCTATGCCGCCGAGCGGGACACCAACGACCCGACGCGCCTCGGCATGCTGGGCGCCCTCCGCCGGGCGATGGACGGGGGTGAGCTCGAACTGCACTACCAGCCCAAGATCTGGGTGGGTGACGGGACAGCCGCCGGGGTCGAAGCGCTGGTCCGCTGGCGGCACCCGACGCGCGGCCTGGTGCTGCCGGACGACTTCGTCCCGCTCGCCGAGCAGTCCGGCCTCATGCAGCGGCTCACCGACTTCGTGCTGGAGACCGCGCTGAGCCAGGCCGCGGAGTGGACGCGCCAGGGCATGTCGGTGCCCATCGCGGTGAACGTCTCGATGCGGGACCTGCACGACACTCAGTTCACCGAACGGCTCGGCGCGGGACTGCGCCGGCACGGGGTCGACCCCGAGCTGCTCTGCCTCGAGCTCACCGAGCGGGTGCTGATGGCCGACGTCGCCCGGGCCGGTGCGACGCTGGAGGAGCTCGACGCGATCGGGGTCCGCATCAGCCTCGACGACTTCGGCACGGGCTACTCCTCGCTGGTCCTGCTCAAGCGGTTGCCGGTGCGCGAGATCAAGGTGGACCGGTCGTTCGTCAAGCGGCTCGGCGCGGAAGGTGGCGCGCAGGACGACGCGACCATCGTGCGCTCGATCATCGACCTGGGGCACTCCCTCGGGCTCACCGTCGTGGCCGAGGGCGTCGAGAGCCAGGCGACGCTCGACCGGTTGCGGACCTTCGGCTGCGACCGCGCACAGGGCTGGCACCTCAGTCCGGCACTCCCGGCGCTGGACGTCACCAGCTGGCTGCGCAACCGCGAGGCCACCGCGCCGTTGCTGCGCATCGCCCGCGGCTGAGCCCGACAGAGGCCGCTGCCGTCCCGCCCTAGGATGGGACGTCCCCGATCGGCTCAGAGGTTCTTGGCGTGGAGGCTGGCACCCCGATGACGAGCAGTGCATCCATCACGCGTGCCGAGGTTGCCCACCTCGCCAACCTGGCCCGGCTGGCCCTGACCGACGACGAGCTCGACCACTTCGGCGACCAGCTCGCGGTCATCATCGGTGCCGTCTCCCGCATCGGCGACCTTGAGACGGCCGACGTCCCCCCTACCTCTCATGCCCTCCCGCTCACGAACGTGGTCCGCGAGGACGTCGTACGCCCCGGCCTCACGCAGGAGCAGGCGCTGGCCGGCGCGCCGGCCGCGGAGGACGGCCGGTTCCGGGTGCCGCGCATCCTCGGCGAGGAGGCGTGAGCGCCGGCGTGAGCACCGCCAGTGACCTGACCCGGTTGACGGCTGCCCAGACCGGGGCCGCGATCGCCGCCGGTGAGATCAGTGCCGTCGAGACGACCCGCGCCCACCTGGAGCGCATCGCGGCCGTCGACGCGAGGGTGCACGCCTTCCTGCACGTCGACGCGGAAGGGGCGCTGGCCGCGGCTGCGGCGGTCGACGCGCGGCGAGCGGCCGGAGAGCAGCTCGGCCCGCTCGCCGGCGTACCGATCGCGGTCAAGGACGTCATCGCCACCAGTGGGCTGCCCACGACGTGCGGCTCCCGCATCCTCGAGGGCTGGGTCCCGCCGTACGACGCAACGGTGGTCCGGCGGCTGCGCGAGGCTGGCGTGGTCGTGCTGGGCAAGACGAACATGGACGAGTTCGCGATGGGCTCGTCCACCGAGCACTCCGCCTACGGCCCGACGCACAACCCGTGGGACCTGGACCGGATCCCCGGTGGCTCGGGTGGTGGCTCGGCGGCGTCGGTCGCGGCGTTCGAGGCGCCGCTGGCCATCGGCACGGACACCGGTGGATCGATCCGGCAGCCCGCGGCCGTCACCGGGACGGTCGGGGTCAAGCCCACCTACGGCGGCGTCTCCCGCTACGGCCTGGTGGCCCTCGCGTCGTCGCTGGACCAGGCGGGCCCGTGCGCGCGCACCGTCCTCGACGCGGCGCTGCTGCACGAGATCATCGCTGGCCACGACCCGCTGGACTCGACGTCGATCGACTCCCCGACGCCACCTGTCGTTGAGGCCGCGCGCGCGGCCGACGTCCGCGGCATGCGCATCGGCGTGGTGCGCCAGTTCGCCGGAGAGGGCTACCAACCCGGCGTACAGCAGCGGTTCACCGAGGCGGTCGCGCTGTTCGAGGACCTCGGCGCCACCGTGGTCGAGGTCGACTGCCCGAACTTCGACTATGCGCTGCCCGCCTACTACTTGATCCTCCCGAGCGAGTGCTCGAGCAACCTCGCGCGGTTCGACGGGATGCGCTACGGCCTGCGGGTCGGCGACGACGCGACGCACAGCGCGGAGGAGGTGATGGCGCTGACCCGGGCGGCCGGCTTCGGGGCGGAGGCCAAGCGGCGGATCATCCTCGGCACCTATGCCCTGTCGAGCGGCTACTACGACGCCTACTACGGGCAGGCACAGAAGGTGCGCACCCTGATCGTGCGCGACTTCGACGCGGCGTTCGCCCAGGTCGACGTGCTCGTGTCACCGACGACGCCGACGACCGCCTTCCCGCTCGGCGAGCGCGTCGACGACCCGATGGCTATGTACCTCGCCGACCTCTGCACGATCCCGTCCAACCTGGCGGGCAACGCGTCGATGTCGGTGCCGTGCGGGCTGTCACCTGACGACGGTCTGCCCGTCGGCCTGCAGATGATCGCGCCGCCCATGGCCGACGACCGGCTCTACCGAGTGGGGGGCGCGGTCGAGGCCGCGTTGCGTGACCGATGGGGACACCTGCTGATCGAGGAGGCACCGCCGCTGTGAAGAACGCGCGCACGCTCATCACGTTCGTCGGGACGGCCTTCGCGGGGCGCACCGCGCTGAAGCGTGCCCTTCAGGCGCGCCAGGACCAGGACCTGCTCGAGCTGCTCGACGCGCTGCTCAATGTCGCGGTCGTCGTCACCGGCGTCCTGGTGATCGTCCGGAGGTTGCGCCGGGGCGAGGAGGAGGCATGACGGTCACCACCGACCGCCTGCCGTCGTACGACGAGGCGGTTGCCGCCTTCGACCCAGTCATCGGGTTGGAGGTCCACGTCGAGCTGGGGACCGCCTCGAAGATGTTCTGCGGGTGCTCGACGACGTTCGGCGCACCTCCGAACAGTCAGGTGTGTCCCACCTGTCTGGGGCTGCCCGGCTCGCTGCCGGTGCTCAACGGCGCCGCGGTCGAGTCGACGGTCCGGGTCGGGCTGGCGCTGAATGCCACGATCGTGCCGTGGTGCCGGTTCGCCCGGAAGAACTACTTCTACCCGGACATGCCGAAGAACTTCCAGACCTCGCAGTACGACGAGCCGATCTGCGTCGACGGCTGGCTCGACGTCGAGCTCGTGACGGAGGACGGCGCACGGACCGTGCGGGTGGAGATCGAGCGCGTCCACATGGAGGAGGACACCGGCAAGTCGTTGCACGTCGGCGGCGCCACCGGCCGCATCCACGGCGCCGACCACTCGCTCGTCGACTACAACCGGGCCGGCATCCCGCTGATAGAGATCGTGACGCGGCCCGTCGAGGGTGCCGGCGCGCAGGCGCCGGAGCTGGCCCGGGCCTACGTCACGGCATTGCGCGAGATCATGCGCGGTCTGGGTGTCTCGGACGTGCGGATGGAGCAGGGGTCGCTGCGCTGCGACGCGAACGTGTCGCTGCGTCCGGGCCCGGAGGCGCCGCTCGTCACCCGGTCCGAGACCAAGAACGTCAACTCGCTGCGCTCGGTCGAGCGGGCGGTGCGTCACGAGATCCGCCGCCAGGCCGGTCGGCTCACGGCCGGCGAGCGGGTCGTCCAGGAGACGCGGCACTGGCACGAGGACACCGGGATCACCACACCCGGCCGGTCCAAGGAGCAGGCCGAGGACTACCGCTACTTCCCGGAGCCCGACCTGGTGCCGGTCGCCCCCGATCGGGACTGGGTGGAGCGGTTGCGTGCCGAGCTGCCGGAGACGCCGGACGCGCGCCGGATCCGGTTGCTGGACGAGTGGTCGCTGTCGGAGTTCGACCTGCAGTCGATGGTCAACGCGGGCGCGGTCGACCTGGTGGCGCAGACGGTCGAGGCGGGAGCGCCGGTGGATGCGGCGCGGAAGTGGTGGCTGGGGGAGATCGCCCGGGTTGCCAACGAGCGCGGGGTCGCGCTCGACGAGCTGCCGATCACGCCCGCGCAGGTCGCGGCCGTGGTGGCCCTGGTCGAGGCCGGTGAGCTCAACGACACGCTGGCCCGACAGGTCATCGAGGGCGTGCTGGCCGGCGAGGGGGAGCCTGCCGAGGTCGTCGCCGAGCGGGGCCTGGCGGTCCTGTCCGACGACACCGCGCTGCTGGCGGCGGTGGATGCCGCGCTTGCCGAGCAGCCCGATGTCGCGGAGAAGATCCGGTCGGGCAAGGTCGCCGCCGCGGGGGCCATCGTCGGCGCCGTGATGAAGGCGACCCGCGGCCAGGCCGACGCGGCCCGGGTCCGCGAGCTCGTGTTGTCGCGCTGCGCTTGATCCGCCCCTGATGGGGGAGAAGGCCGCGGTGAGCAACTCATCGGGTCGGGTCGTGGTCGTCATGGGCGCCAGCGCGGGCGTGGGCCGCGCCGTCGCTGAGGAGTTCGGCCGCCGCGGGGACGCCGTGGCCGTGCTGGCGCGGGGGGAGGCCGGGCTGGCGGGCGCGGTGCGCTCGATCGAGTCCGGCGGTGGCACCGCGCTGGCCATCCCGTGCGACGTCGCCGACTACGGCCAGCTCGAGAAGGCGGCGGATCAGGTCGAGCGGGAGCTCGGGCCCATCGACGTCTGGGTGAACGTCGCGTCGACCTCGGTGTTCGCCAAGTTCGTCGACATCGAGCCGGACGAGTTCCGCCGGGTCACCGAGGTCACCTACCTCGGCTACGTCTACGGGACGAGGGTCGCCCTGGACCGGATGCGGCCCCGCAACCGGGGCGCCATCGTGCACGTCGGCTCGGCGCTGGCCTACCGCGGGATCCCGCTGCAGTCCGCCTACTGCGGCGGCAAGCACGCCATCCAGGGCTTCCACGACTCGCTGCGCGCCGAGCTGTTGTCCGAGAAGAGCGGCGTACACGTGACGATGGTGCAGATGCCGGCGCTGAACACCCCGCAGTTCGACTGGGTCCGGTCCCGGTTGCCCAAGAGGGCGCAGCCGGTGCCGCCGATCTACCAGCCGGAGGTGGCGGCCCGCGCCGTGGCGTACGCCGCGGACCACCCGCAGCGCCGGGAGTACTGGGTCGGTGCCACCACCGCCGCGACGATCATGGCGAACGCGGTGGTACCGGGCATCCTGGACCGCTACCTCGCCAAGACGGGCATCAAGGGTCAGCAGGTGGACGAGCCGGAGGACCCGAACCGGCCGGACAACCTCTACGAGCCCGTGGACCGCGACAGCGACCACGGCGCGCACGGCCGCTTCGACGACCGATCCCATGCCCGCAGCGAGCAGCTGTGGATGACGCAGCACCACCGCGAAATTGCCGCCGCGGTCGGTGCAGCGCTCGTCGTCGCCGCTGCCGCGGTGCGGCGCGGTCGCTAACCTGGCACCGCGCTACGTCGGCCGGGACCTCACCTGGGAGGAGTGGCTCGCGCTGCCGGAGCTCGACTCATGACAGTGTCAGTCGCAGGATCTTGTCGTCACCGGACCGCGGGTCCCCGCGGCCGTCGCGGTTGCTGGTGGTCACCCACAGCGATCCGTCCGGTGCCAGCGTCACCGTCCGCAACCGCCCGTACTTCCCGCTGAGCAGCGCCTTCGGCGTCCCCGCCTTTCCGCCGGGGATGGGGATCTGCCAGAGCCGAGCGCCGTGCAGGCCGGCCATGTAGACGGCGTTGCCGGCCACCGCGATCCCACTGGGTGACGCCTCGTCGGTCCGCCACTGCCGGACCGGGTCGATGTACGGCGCCCGACCGGCCTTGCCCTCCACGACCGGCCAACCGTAGTTGCCCCCGGGCCTGATGCGGTTCAGCTCGTCCCACTCGTCCTGGCCGAACTCGCTGGCCCACAGCTGCCCCCGGGTGTCCCAGGCCAGGCCCTGCACGTTGCGGTGCCCGAGGCTGTACAGGGGAGAGCCGGGGACGGGGTTACCGGGCGCCGGCCGTCCGGCCATCGTGATGCGCAGGATCTTGCCGCCGAGGTCACGGCGGTCCTGGGCGGGCTCCCGGCGGCCGGCCTCGCCGGTGCCGACGTACAGGAAGCGATCCGGCCCGAAGGCGATCCGGCCGCCGTCGTGGATCCCCGCCGCCGGGATCCCGCGGAAGATCGTCACCTGGCCGCTCAGCCCGGACCCGTCGTACGTGATCCGCGCGATGCGGTTGTCGTCCCCGGCGGTGAAGTAGGCGAAGAGCAGATGGTCGGTGGTGTACGACGGGGAGACGGCCAGTCCGAGCAGTCCGCCCTCACCGCCGTGGTGGATGCCGCGCACCGTTCCGAGGGTCGTGACGCGCCCGCTCGGTGTCACCCGCTTGATGCGGCCGCTGTCGCGCTCGCTCACCACGGCGGTCCCGTCCGGGAGGAAGGCCATTCCCCAGGGCACGGCGAGGCCGCGGGCGACCACACCTGAGACGCGGGCGGTCAGGACTCGGGTGTTGGCGGTCGGGCTGGCCGTCGAGTCTGACGGCGCCGGGGAGGACGCAGCATGCGACGTGGTCGGCGCCGATGACGTGGTCGCGGAGGGTCGCTCGGTGCCGGAGCTGCAGCCGGCGAGCACGGCGACCAGGCCGGCGGCGCAGCCGAGGACCTGTCGTCGGCTCATCGGGGCAGCCTCGCTGGTGGGCCTCGCGATTGCCACCGCGGGCGGCTGCGGACCGGCGAATCGTTATCGTCGTGACGCATGGAGACGCTCGCCGCGACCCGCGCAGACCTGGTCCTCGAAGGCGGCGGCGTCAAGGGGCTCGGGCTGGTCGGTGCGGTTGCTGCGCTGGCGGGGGCCGGCTACGACTTTGCGCGAGTCGCGGGAACCTCGTCGGGCGCGGTGGTGGGCGCGTTCGTGGTCGCGCTGCAACGCGCCGGGGAGCCGCTCACCCGGCTCGAGGAGATCGCGCGCTCGCTGGACTACCGGAAGCTGCGTGACCGCGGACCGCTCGGCAAGCTGACCGGATCGGTGCGCGGGCTCGGCACGATCGTGGACGGGATCTCACTGGCGTTCGACGGCGGGGTGTTCGAAGGCGACTACCTGCGGGCCTGGCTCAAGGGATCGCTCGCCGATCTCGGCGTACGCACCTTCGGTGACCTGCGTGTCGTCGACGAGGGGAGCTCCCTGCCGCCGGAGCACCGGTACGGGCTGGTGGTCACGGCGAGCGACGTCTCACGGCACCGGCTGGTGCGGCTCCCGTGGGACTACGTGGACTACGGCCTGGACCCCGATGAGCAGGAGGTGGCGGACGCGGTGCGCGCGTCTGCGTCCATCCCGTTCTTCTTCGAGCCGGTGACCCTTCGGCCGCGCACCGAGCGGGAGACCTCTGCGGTGTCCACCCTCGTCGACGGCGGCGTGCTGTCGAACTTCCCGGTCGCGTTGTTCGACCGCACCGACGGGCGGCCGCCGCGGTGGCCCACGTTCGGGGTGCGGCTGTCCATGCGACCCGACGGGCGGGTCCTGACCCATGAGGTCCGCGGGACGGTGTCGCTCGCACTGTCGTTGGTCGAGACGATGCTCGAGGCGTGCGACGGGCAGCACATCGACGACCCGTGCGTGCAGGCCCGCAGCATCTTCGTCGACGCGTCCGGGGTGTCACCGGTCGACTTCGCGATCACTGAGGAGGTCAAGGACCACCTGCTGGCCGAGGGCAGGTCGGCTGCGGCGTCCTTCCTTGCGGGCTGGGACTGGTCGGACTATCTCTCCCGGTGCCGGTCCTCCGCACCGGTCTCGGTGCAGGTCCCGTGATCCGGGCCTGGTTGCCCTACGACGATGCCGTCGAGCGGATGGGCGGGCTACCCGACGGGGTCGAGGTGGACGTGTTCACCGGCGAGGGAGACGTGCCGGACTCCATCGAGAGCGTCGAGTTCTATGTCCTCCCCTACATGTTCGGCCTCGAGCCGCTGCGGCTGATGAGCCGGATGCCGTCGTTGCGCGTCGCTCAGACGCTGACCGCGGGTGTCGACGAGTACCGCGCGCTGCTGCCGCCCGGGGTCACCCTCTGCAATGCCCGGGGCGTGCACGACGCCTCGACGGCCGAGCTGGCGGTCGCGTTGATGCTTGCCTCGCTGCGCGGCATCGGCGGGTTCGCGCGGGCACAGGCGCGCGGCGAGTGGGCACACGCGCGGCACGAGGCGCTCGCGGACAAGACGGTGCTCATCGTGGGGTACGGCGCTGTCGGTGCCGCTGTCGACGCACGCCTTGCCGGCTTCGAGTGCACGGTGCTGCGGGTGGCCCGGCAGGCTCGCGAAGGCGTCGCGGATCCTTCCGAGCTGCCCCGACTGCTGCCGCTGGCGGATGTCGTCGTGCTCACGGTCCCGATGACCGCGCAGACCGACGGAATGGTCGATGCCGCATTCCTCGCCGCCATGCGAACCGGCGCGCTGCTCGTCAACGTGGCGAGAGGGGCGGTCGTGGACTCGGACAGCCTGCTGGCCGAGCTGAGCTCCGGTCGGCTGCGCGCCGCACTGGACGTGGTGACGCCGGAGCCGCTGCCGAGCGGCCACCCGCTGTGGCAGGCACCCGGACTGCTGTTGAGCCCGCACGTCGGCGGCAACACCTCGGCGTTCCTGCCGCGGGCCATGCGCCTGGTCCGCGATCAGCTCGGCCGCTACTGCCGGGGAGAACCGCTCGTGAACGTCATTACCGGGGACTACTGACCTACCTAGACTGCGATTGTGAATTCGGGGCCGCGGGTGGATGAGCTCGCGTCCGACCGCGTGACGGGTCTCGGGCGTCCCGGCCGTCGCCTCTGGACGGTAAGGCTGGCCGTCCTTGCTGCGGTCGTCATCGCGGCCGTCATCCTCGGTCCGAACCTGCTGTCCAGCGGAGGGAAACGGCTGTCCGACCAGCCACCTGCGCCCTCGGCTGCGGCCACCACGGCAGTCCCCCCGACGCCGACCCCCCGGGCCGTGGCCTGGCCGTCGGCGCTGCGCTGGAAGGTACGCGGGAACCTCGCCGACGACGCCGCGTTCGTCGCGGCGGCTCTCACGCGTGCCCGCGAGACCCAGGCCGACGCCGCCAAGGTGCTCTTCGCCCAGTCGCTGCCGGACGGTGGTCGGGTGGCGGTCGTGGCCAACCCCTCGGACGACAGCGGCGGGATGTTCGACGGCGTCTCTCTGCTGGCGGTTCATGTGCCTGCCGGGGCAGATCCGCAGCACGGGCGGGTGACCTTCGCCGGGGGTATCGCCACCGAGGAGGACATGGCCGGGTGGGCGGGCCACGGCAGTGACGGCCGGGTCTACGCCGTGGTCTTCGCTCGTCCTGCGCCGCTGCAGGTCGAGATCTCCAGCGTGATCGACTACCGGCCGGACGGCACGGCGTCACGGCAGTGGCGGCTGCTTTCGGGCCGGGACGGATCGGCCGTGGTGGCGTTGACGGGCCGGGTCGACCCGTTGGTCGTCGCGCGCCGCAGGGACCTTGATGGCCCGTCCACCTATCCGTTGTTGCTGACGGTCGACGGGGACCGCGCCGACAACCCCGATTCGGACCGAGGGGCGGGAGTGCGCGTCGCCGGCCTGGGTGGCTCCTACGCCGGACCGCAGGCGCAGCGGGTCCCGGCGCTGGTGGGGGCGGCCGCGGGCGGGCTGCTCGACCCCAAGGCAGCGGACATCCGGGTCGTATGGAGCGGCACGACATACCGTGGCCAGAAGGCGGCGGTGGTCCGGCTGCGGCGGAGCGACGGGGTGGCGTTCCAGACGGTCGTCGTCCAGCACCCCGGAGGTGAGACCTACACCCAGGACCTGCGGCACGTGGCTTGGCGCGACGCCGACGTGGTCCCGTGGCTGCTCGCCACCGGTGAGTTCGGTACCCCGCTGCTGCTCCTCAATCCGTCCGGACCAGGGCGGGTCGTGATCACGCCCGCATACGGCGAACCGAAGCTCACCGTGCGCATCGGAAAGGGCGGAGTGGCCAACCTGGGCGCTGACCAGGCGGTGATGAGCAACCGCCTGCTCGGTGCGACGGCGACGGTTTACGACGCCGCTGGCCGTCGAGTCGTGCGCACCACTCTGGCCGGACCGAACGACGACCCGTTCCTGTTGGCCCAGTGACGGCCGACCAGCTCACCTCCGGCCGGGACCCGGACCGGACGAGACGGGCGTCACGGGTGCTCCTGTCACGGCGACCGCTCGGCGTACTCGGTGTGCTCGGCGTGCTCGGTGTCGTCGCGGTGGTGGCCGTCGTCGGGCCGGACCTCGTCTCGAGCCGGGGGAGCGCCGCGCCCGTGGATCGTCCGGCACCGCCTCGAACGGAGTCGCTGGTGCCGCCGACCACGCATGCCGCCGCGCTCTCGTGGCCGACGCGGGGAGACCTCGCCGCAGACCAGACCTTCGCAGCGGCGGCGCTCGCCCGGGTCCGTACCGAACGGCGCCAAACCCAGCACCTGGTCTACGCGGGGACGTTGCCGGAAGGCAGCACGTTGGCGCTGGTCGTCATGGACCGCGGTGGCCCGCAGGAAACGTCGCGGGTCACGGCCGACCTGAAAGCCGTCGTCTCGCGGCCGGGTGCCGACATCCGCTTCGGCTCGGTGCGGCCGGCCGGGTCGCTGACCGGCCTCCCGCTGGCCGGCTGGGCAGGT
The DNA here is from genome assembly GCA_030841185.1 of Actinomycetota bacterium. Taxonomy (GTDB): domain Bacteria; phylum Actinomycetota; class Actinomycetes; order JACCUZ01; family JACCUZ01; genus JAVEDB01. The sequence goes on along the minus strand of JAVEDB010000093.1, from coordinate 1,802 downwards.
GTGGCGACCGACGGTCATGTCTATGCGGTGGTGACCGGCGCCGTCGGTTCGGAGCTCGTCGACCTGGGTCGTGGCACCGGCCCGTCGGTGGTCGTGCGGCCCGACCTTCCGGGTGCCGCGAGCATGCCCATCGAGCTGTCCGTCCAGGCCCCGTAGGGTGCGGGCGTGACCGAGAAACCTGACCTCAAGCCGCGCAGTCGCGACGTCACCGACGGACTGGAACGCGCGGCCGCACGCGGCATGCTCCGCGCCGTCGGCATGGGCGATGACGACTGGGAGCGACCGCAGATCGGGGTCGCCTCGTCGTGGAACGAGATCACGCCGTGCAACCTGTCTCTCGCCCGGTTGGCCAAGGCCGCCAAGGAGGGGGTGCACGCCGCCGGCGGCTTTCCGCTGGAGTTCGGGACCATCTCGGTGTCCGACGGCATCTCCATGGGGCACGAGGGCATGCACTACTCGCTGGTGTCGCGCGAGGTCATCGCCGACTCGGTCGAGGTGGTCATGCAGGCCGAGCGTCTGGACGGATCGGTCCTGCTGGCCGGCTGCGACAAGTCGCTGCCCGGCATGCTGATGGCGGCGGCGCGCCTCGACCTCGCGGCGGTCTTCCTGTACGCCGGGTCGACGTTGCCCGGTCGAGCAGTCATGCCCGACGGCACCGACCGCGAGGTCACCATCATCGACGCCTTCGAGGCGGTCGGCGCCTGCGCCCGCGGGCTGATCACCCGCGAGGAGGTCGATGCCATCGAGCGCGCGATCTGCCCGGGCGAGGGCGCGTGCGGCGGCATGTACACGGCCAACACGATGGCCAGCGCCGCGGAGGCGCTCGGGATGTCGCTGCCCGGGTCGGCTGCACCGCCCGCGCCGGACCGGCGACGGGACGGGTTCGCGCAGCGATCCGGGGAGGCAGTGGTCGGCCTCATCCGGGAGGGCATCACGGCGCGGCAGATCCTGACCAAGCCGGCTTTCGACAACGCCATCGCGGTCGTCATGGCGCTGGGCGGTTCGACGAACGCAGTACTGCACCTGCTCGCCATTGCCCGCGAGGCCGAGGTCGACTTGAGCCTGCACGACTTCAGCCGGATCGGTGCGAGAGTGCCGCACCTGGCGGACGTGAAGCCCTTCGGCCGGCACGTGATGACGGACATCGACCGCATCGGCGGCGTACCGGTCGTGATGAAGGTCCTGCTCGATGCGGGGCTGCTCGACGGCAATGCCCTCACCGTCACGGGTCGGACAATGGCCGAGAACCTCGCCGAGCTCAACGCACCCGCGCCGGACGGCACCGTGATCCGAGCCCTGTCCGACCCGATCCACAGCACCGGCGGCATCACGGTCTTGCACGGGTCGCTCGCGCCCGACGGCGCCGTCGTCAAGACGGCCGGCTTCGACGACGCCGTGTTCGAGGGCACTGCGCGGGTGTTCGACCGGGAGCAGGGCGCGATGCAGGCTCTTGAGAACGGCACGCTGCAGGCGGGCGACGTCGTGGTCATCCGCTACGAGGGACCCAAGGGCGGTCCTGGCATGCGGGAGATGCTCGCGGTCACCGGTGCCATCAAGGGGGCCGGGCTCGGCAAGGAGGTACTGCTGCTGACCGACGGGCGTTTCTCCGGCGGCACGACCGGTCTCTGTGTCGGGCACGTTGCACCAGAAGCCGTCGATGGTGGGCCTATCGCGTTGGTGCGGGACGGTGACCCCATCCGGCTCGATGTCGATGCCGCGACTCTTGACCTGCTCGTCGACGATGAGGAGCTGGCTCGGCGCCGCGCGGAGTGGACCGTCCCGGAACCTCGCTATCGCACGGG
>JAVEDB010000071.1 GCA_030841185.1 Actinomycetota bacterium | reverse complement strand
AGGTGCCGACCGATGTCCAGACGACGCTCTATCTCGAGGGCCGGCGGCTCATCGACCGGTGCGTCAGGTGGCTGCTGCAGAGCCGGCGCGCCATGCTCGACGTCGCCGGTGAGATCGAGCACTTCGGGGCGGAGATCGCCGCCCTGCGGCCGCACATCCCGAACCTGCTCGTCGGCTCGGAGCTCGAGCGCCTGCGCCATCGGGCCAGTGAGCTCGAAGCCAAGGGGGTGCCTGCCGATCTCGCGATGCAGACGGCCGCGTTGCTGGACGGCTTCTCGCTCCTCGACGTGGTGGAGATCGCGGTGTCGGAGAAGCGTCCCGCGCTCGAGGTCGCGTCGGTCTATTTTGCGCTGTCCGAGCACTTCGAGGTCGACAAGCTGCTCAGCCGTATCACCGCACTGCCGCGGGCCGATCGCTGGTCGGCGCTGGCCCGGTCCTCGCTGCGCTACGACCTGTACGCCGCGCTGGCCGGGCTGACCTCCAACGTGCTGCGGGCGAGCGCGCCGGACGACGACCCGGCCAAGCGGATCAAGCAGTGGGAGGAGCAGAACGCCGAGGGCCTGTCGCGTGCGCGGGGCACGCTCGACGAGATCGTCACCAGCGAGAAGTTCGACCTCGCCACCATGTCGGTGGCGCTGCGCACGATCCGCACCCTGCTCCGCTCGTAGCCCCGGCGGCGCTGGTCAGAGCAGCGCGGCGACAGCCTCCGCCAGGCGGGCGAAGTCCGTCTCGACGAGGTCCGCGCGCGCGGTGAGGCGAAGACGGGACCGGCCGTCCGGGACCGACGGCGGGCGGAAACAGCCGACCCGCACGCCGCGGTCGAGGAACGCGGCGGCCAGCGCCACCGCTTCGTCGGCGCTGTCCAGCAGCACCGACACGACGGCCCCGTCCGGTCGGGTGACGGCTCTGCCGCTGGTCCCCAGGATCTCGGCCAGCCGCGTCGCGTTAGCGCGGACCCGGTCCGCGAGTCCCGGCCCGTCGCGCAGCGCACCCAAGGCGGCGAGTGCGGCACCGGCACTGGACGGCGCCAATGCCGTGTCGAAGACGAAGGTGCGCGCGCTGTTGACCAGGTGCTCCACCACGGCGGCCGAGCCGACCACGGCGCCGCCCTGGGCGCCGAGGGACTTGGACAGCGTCAGCGTCATGGCGACGTCCGGCTCCCCGGCGATCCCCGCCTCGGCGGCCGCACCCCGGCCGCCCGGACCGACCACGCCGAGGGCATGCGCCTCGTCGACGAGCAGCAGCGCGCCGTGCCGGCGGGTGACGTCGTAGAGCTCCGCGAGCGGCGCCCGGTCGCCGTCGACGGAGAACACCGCGTCGGTGACGACGAGCACCCCTTCCGTCGTACGCCGAGTCAGGGCACCCTCGACAGCGGATACGTCGCGGTGGGGGACCACGACGACATCGGCCCGGCTCAGCCGGCAGCCGTCGACGATCGAGGCGTGGTTGCCGGCGTCGGACACGACCGTGGTGCCGCGCCCGCTCAGGGCCGCGATCGTGCCGACGTTCGCGAGGTAGCCGGACGAGAAGACCAGCGCGCGCTCGCCACCGGTGAACTCGGCGAGCTTGCCCTCCAGGTCCGCGTGCAGCCTGGTGCTTCCGGTGACCAGGCGCGACCCGGTCGAGCCGGCACCCCACCTGCGGACCGCGTCGACGGCCGCCGCCACCACCCGTGGGTCGCGGCTGAGCCCGAGGTAGTCGTTGGAGGCGAGGTCGACCACGTCCTCGCTGCTCTCGCGAGGTCGCAGCACCCGGGTCAGCCCGGCGGCGTCGCGCGCCTCGCGCTGCGACCGCAGCGCCTCGGACAGACCGGTCGCCGGCGTCGGCAGTCGCGTCACCGGACCACCGCCCGGACACTCTCGTCGACCACGGAACACAGCAGGGCGAGGTCCTCGTCACCGATGGCCAGTGGCGGCATCAGCACCACGACGTCCCCGAGCGGCCGCACCCAGACACCCTGTTTGCGGGCCGCCTGGCAGACGGCGAACCCGGTGCGTTCGCCGACGGCCTCGACCTCGATGCCGGTCATCGTCCCGATGCGGCGGATCTCGCGGACACCGTCGTACCCCTCCAGGCCTTTCATCAGCTCGCCGATCCGCTCGCCCACGCGTGCCGCGTGGGCGACCGTCTCGCGCTCGGCCATCAGCCGCAGGTTCGCGATCGCGGCCGCGCAGCAGAGCGGGTTGGCGGTGTAGGAGTGGCCGTGGAAGAACGTGCGCGCCGCCGCGGGCGCGGCCAGGAAAGCGGCGTAGACGTCCTCGCGGGCGAGCACCGCGGACAGGGGCAGGTAGCCGCCGGTCAGCCCCTTGCCGCAGGTGAGCAGGTCAGGCGAGACGCCCGCGTGCTCGACGGCCCACATCCGGCCGGTCCGTCCGATGCCGGTCGCCACCTCGTCGACGACCATGAGGGCGCCGGACCGGTCGCAGGCCGCGCGCACCCCGCGGACGAACGACGCGTGGTGGGTGAGCATGCCTCCCGCGGCCTGCACGAGGGGCTCGATGACGACGGCGCACACGCGGTCGCCCTCCGCGTCGAGCAGGGCGTCGAGCTCGGCGAGCACGGCAGCGGCGCGGTCCGTCCGGGTCTGGCCCGGTTCCAGAAGGCCGGGCGAGGAGACGGCGCGGGTCTCGAGCAGGATCGGCCGGTACGTCGAGTGGAACAGCTCGATTCCCCCGACGCTGACGGCGCCCAGAGTGTCGCCGTGGTAGCCCTCGGCCACGTGCACGAACAGTGGCCGGTTCTCACCACGCTGGGCCTGCGCCTGGAACGCCATCTTCAGGGCGGCCTCGACCGCGGAGGAGCCGTCGCCGGCGTAGAACACCCGGTTGAGTCCGGCCGGCGCCGTCGCGAGCAGCAGCTCGGCCAGCTCGATGCCGGGCTCGTGGGTGAGGCCGAGGAAGGTCGCGTGGTCCAGGCGGTCCAGCTGCGCCCGGACCGCCGCGTCGATCTCCGGAACCCGGTGGCCGTGCACGGTGACCCACAGGGACGAGACGCCGTCCAGGTACGCCTTGCCGTCGGTGTCGTAGAGGTACATCCCCTCGGCCCGGTCGATGACCAGCGGCTCGTCGTCGGCCCAGACGGAGTGCTGGGTGAACGGGTGCCAGAGGTGGCGCAGGTCGCGGTTCACCAGGTCCGCCGTCCGGTCGCCGCTCACCCGGCCGAGACTAGGGGAGCCGCGGCGACGCCAGGGAACGACCTGCTCGCCTAGGCTCGGACCGTGCCGTCGCTGAACGAGATCGCGCGTGCACGCACCTCGCTGTCGGACGACGACCTCGACTGGCTGCACTTGCTCCTCGCGGACTGGCAGCTGTTGGCCGACCTCTCGTTCGCGGACCTCGTGCTGTGGCTGCCGCTGCGGGACGGCGCCGGCTTCGTCGCGGCCGGCCAGATGCGCCCGACCACCGGGCCGACCGTGCACCACGACGACGTCGTGGGGGAGGAGATCCCCCGCGGTCGCCGCCCCCAGATCGACGACGCCTTCGACGAGCGCCGGATCTGCCGGGAGCGCGACCCGGACTGGCCGGGCGACGTACCCGTCCGGGAGGAGACCATCCCGGTGCTGCGGGCCGGCGGGGTATCCGGGGTCATCAGCCGGCACACCAACCTGGCGGCGGCGCGGACCCCGAGCCGGCTGGAGCTGACCTACCTGCGCAGCGCCGACGACCTTGCCAGGATGGTGGCCGAGGGAAGCTTCCCGGTCCTCGGGCCGGACGACCAGGTCGACGCGGCGCCCCGGGTGGGGGACGGGCTGATCCGCCTCGACGAGAGGGGCGTGGTGACCTACGCGAGCCCCAACGCGCTCTCGGCGTACCGGCGTCTCGGGCTGACCGCCGACCTCGTGGGTGTGCACCTCGGCCAGGCCACCGCTGCCCTTCCGGGCAGCAGTGCCGACCGCCCGGTCGAGGAGGGCCCGGCGTCGGTGCTCGCCGGAGCGACCGCTCGGCAGACCGAGGTGGAGGGCGGCGGCGCCATCGTGCGGCTGCGCGTCATCCCGCTGACGCCCGGGGGGACGCACACCGCCTCGCTCGTCCTGTGCCGCGACGTGACCGAGATCCGGCACCGGGAGCGCGAGCTCGTCGGCAAGGACGTGACCATCCGGGAGATCCACCACCGGGTGAAGAACAACCTGCAGACCGTGGCGGCCCTGCTCCGCCTGCAGGCCAGGCGGCTCGACAACGAGTCCGGCCGCGCGGCCCTCGAGGAGGCGCAGCGCCGGGTCGGGTCCATCGCGTTCGTCCACGACACCCTGTCGCAGACGCTGGAGGACAGCGTCGACTTCGACCAGGTGGCCGAGCGCGTGGCGGGTCTGGTGACCCAGTCAGGGGAGGAGGGCGCGGCGGTGACGGTCGCGCGGCAGGGCAGCTTCGGGGCCGTCCGGCCCGAGGTCGCGACGCCGATGTCGCTGGTGCTCGTGGAGCTGCTGCAGAACGCGGTGGAGCACGGGCTGGGCGACGGTGGGGGAACGGTCTCGGTCCGGGTACGCCGGGAGGGGGGCGCGCTCGAGATGGTCGTTGCCGATGCCGGTCGTGGCCTGCCGGCCGGTTTTGATGCCGGTGCGTCGAGCGGTCTCGGCTTGCAGATCGTGCGCACGCTGGTGGAGTCCGAGCTCGGGGGGACGCTGGTGCTGCGGCTGGGGGAGAGCGGCCGCGGCTGCGAGGCGGTGGTGACCCTCCGGCTGCCCGAGGAGAGCTGACCGCTGACGCAGCGGAGCCCCGGCCGATGGCCGGGGCTCCGTCTCAGCTCAGGTGGGGCTGTGTCAGGCGGTCCGGGCCCGGTTGCGAGCGGTCCGGCGCTTGAGTGCCCGGCGCTCGTCCTCGCTCATGGCTCCCCAGACGCCGGCGTCCTGGCCGGACTCGAGGGCCCACTGCAGGCACGTCTCCGTCACGGGACAGCGTCGGCAGACGGTCTTCGCCTCGTCGATCTGGAGCAGAGCCGGGCCGGTGTTGCCTATGGGGAAGAACAGCTCAGGGTCCTCGTCGCGGCAGGCTGCGCGGTGCCGCCAGTCCATTCGCCTTCTCCTCGTCGTTGGGGGCGCCGCTGGGGAAAGCAGCTTGTGAATACGTTCACGAGCAAGTCTGCGGAGAGCCGGGTCGATCCTCCGTGGTGGATTCTGGACGTGCATTACCCCTATGCACGCGCCGTTGAACGCCTAACCACAACCCTGGCAAACGATTTGGCGTCCGACAACCCCTGTAACCCCCTTTTTGCGCAGCGTTGTGTCGCCTTGGTCACACAGGTCGGGGTGCTTGGCCCGATATCGGGGCATATCCCGCGGGTCAGCAGACGACGGTCAGGGCCCGCGGCTCGGAGTGGAACGTCACCGACGTGCGGGTCCCCACCGGCTCGCCGTCCACCTGGAAGGCGACCGGGCGCTCCGCCGACACGGTGAAGGACGGCTCGTCGTGCAGCCCGAGCACCTGGCGCCCGCGCGGACCGCCGGGGCGGGGGGAACCGAGGAGCTGGCGGACCTGGCGCAGGGTGCCGAGCGTGCCCAGCCGGCGCAGGGCGTAGAGGTCCAGGCCGGCATCGAACGACGCGTCGGGGGTCGGCCGCACCGGGCGGCGGCCGAGGTAGGTCCACGGGTTGCTGTTGGCCACGATGGCCAGGTGCAGCCGGTCCTCGGCCGGGTGACCCGGTCGGTGCAGGGCGAGTGGCGGGTGCCGACGGTCGGTGCGGGTGAAGAACTCGCGGACTGCGGCTCGGACGAAGCGGGCCGGGGTCGGGTGGGTGCCGTGCTCGCGGCGGTCCTCGACCGTGGCGACCACTTCGGCGTCCAGGCCGAGGCCGGCGCAGAACGTGAACCACCGGTCGTCCGCGCGCCCGAGGTTGATGGGGCGGCGGTGGTCGCTCCGCAGGGCGGCGAGCACCGCACCGGTCGCGTCGATGGGGTCGGTCGGGATGCCGAGGGCCCGGGCGAACACATTGGTGCCCCCGCCCGGAACGACCGCCAAATGGGGGACGGACCCGTGCGGGCCCTCCTCCAGCAGCCCGTTGACCGCTTCGTTGACGGTGCCGTCGCCGCCGAGCACGACGACCAGGTCGAGCCCGTCGAGGCGGGCCTGGCGGGCCAGCTCGGTCGCGTGGCCGCGACGGGTGGTGTGCTCCACCTCGAGCTTGAGGTCGCTGTCGAGGGCCGCCACCAGCACCTCGTGGCTGCGGGTGGACGTGGTCGTCGCCCGGGGATTGACGACTAGGAGCGCCCGCATGTTGCTCACAGTAGTCGCCGGATAAGGTCGCGAACCATGCCGCCGGTCGCACCTCTTCCAGCGCGAGGACGACCGCTGGTGGCCCTGGCACTGCTGGTGGCACTGCAGGCTGTCGGACTTGTCGGGATTGCGGTTTTCTACGTGGTCGAGATGGTCGTGGCGACGGCGTCCGACCAGGGCCGGGCCGCGGTGGCAGCGCTGCTCGCACTGGTCTGCGGACTCGGCCTCGCCCTGGTGGCCCGCGGATTGGCGCGCGCTCGCCGGTGGGCGCGGTCTCCGGCGCTGGTGACCGAGCTGCTGGTGGCGCCGGTCGCGCTCGGCTTGGTGCAGGGCGGCCGGTGGTACGTCGGGCTGCCACTGCTCGTCTGGGCGGCGGCCGTGCTGGTGCTGCTCTTCACCCCTGCTGTCGCGGCGTCGCTCGAGGAGTGAGCCTCGGCGGTGCCTGCGCTGCGCGCTCACTCGTCGAGCAGCAGTCCCTCACGCAGCTGGGCGAGGGTGCGGGCGAGCAGCCGGGACACGTGCATCTGGGAGATGCCGATCTCGTTGGCGATCTCCGACTGCGTCATGTTCTTGAAGAACCGCAGCATGAGGATCTTCTTCTCGCGGGGCGGGAGCTGCTCGAGCATCGGCTTGAGCGACTCGCGGTACTCCACCCCCTCGAGCGACTCGTCCTCGGAGCCGAGGGTGTCGGCCACCGGCATCGGCTCGTCGCCGCTGCCGGAGTCGCCCGCGTCGAGGGAGAGAGTGCTGTAGGCGTTGGCGGACTCGAGGCCCTCCAGGACCTCCTCCTCGCTGATCCGCATGTGGTCCGCCAGCTCGGCGACGGTCGGCGAGCGACCCTGCTTCTGCGAGAGCTCGCTGGTCGCGGAGGCGAGGGACAGCCGCAGCTCCTGGAGCCGGCGCGGCACGCGGACGGCCCAGCCCTTGTCCCGGAAGTGCCGCTTGATCTCGCCGACGATCGTGGGTGTCGCGTACGTCGAGAACTCCACGCCGCGCTCGAGATCGAACCGGTCCACCGACTTGATCAGTCCGATGGTGGCGACCTGCACCAGGTCGTCGTACGGCTCACCGCGGTTGCGGAACCGGCGGGCCAGGTGCTCGACCAGCGGAAGGTGCTGCTCGACCAAGGCGTCGCGGGCGCGCTGGCGCAGCGGGTCTCCCTCGTCGGCCGACTGCAGCTCGGTGAACAGCTCGCGGGTGCGCTCCCGGTCCACCGACAACCGCGAGGTCACTGCGGGGGCGTCGACCTCCGCCTCCTCCTCGGGCTTCGACGGGTCCTCGGCGCCGGCGGTGGCCCCGGCGTTTGCTGGCGTCTCCTCGGCGGCGGAGTGGCCGCCCTGCTCGGGGACCGCGGCCTGCTCCCCGGTCTCGGCGTCGGCGGGCCGGTTCATGCGGTGCCTGACACGCTGCGGCGCTTGCGCAGCCGGATCCAGACCTCGCGCTCCTCGTTGGAGCCGGTCTCGACGTCTCCGGCGAGTGCCGTCAGGACGGTCCAGGAGAAGGTGTCCTTCTGGGGCAGCTGGCCGTCGGCGGTGGCGATCGTGACGGTGACCTCCAGCGTCTCGGCCGTCAGGCGGAACCGGCAGCTCAGCTGCGCCCCGACGATCGAGTGCGGGAGGAGCATGGCGCAGGCCTCGTCCACGGCGATGCGCAGGTCCTCGATCTCGTCGAGGGTGAAGTTCAGCCGCGCCGCGAGCCCGGCCGTGGCTGTGCGCAGGACCGCGAGGTACGCCGAGTCGGCCGGCAGCCGGATCTCGACAGTGTCCTCGACCGGATCGGCCCCCGAGGCGCCTGCTTGCTCACTCATCACGACGCCTTTCGTCACCTTCGGAACCTCCCCGTCCAACCCGTTGCTGCCGCGGTGCCGAGACCGGCGATGGGCAACCCGAACGCTACAGGGCGCGGCCCGCCCACGCTCACAGGCCCGATCGAGTCGGCACCCGCTTGAGGCGGGGCCCCGACATGCCGACATGAGCCCAACGGGTCTGTATTCACCTGATCGGAGCAGCCATGGGTGCCCGACGTACCGCGCTGACCGCTGCAGTCGCAGCCGGGGTGCTGGTGGCGTTCGTGCTCTTCCTTGCCGTGGTGCCCGCCAGCGACCACACGGTCCTGGTCGTGAACAACATGCTCCAGACGCTCAGCGCCCTCGTCGCCGCGCTCGTGTGCTCCCTCGTCGCGCTGCGCGGGGCGCCGCGCCGCCGGTCCGGCTGGGCCTGCATGGGGGTCGCGCTGGCGGGCTGGGGGCTGGGGCAGGGGTACTGGAGCTGGAGCGAGATCGTTGCGCAGAACGCGACGCCGTTCCCGTCGTTCGCGGACCTGGGCTTCCTGGTGTTCCCCGTCGGCGTCGCCGTCGCCGTGGTGCTTTTCCAGTCCGGTACGTCGGCCAGCCGCTCCCGGCTGCGAGCCGCGTCGGACGGGCTGATCGTGGCCAGCTCGCTGTTCATCATCAGCTGGACGCTCGTGCTCGCCGACGTCTTCAACGCGGGTGGGGACAGCACGTTCGCCTTCGCCATCTCGCTGGCCTACCCGATCGGCGACCTCGTGGTCGTGGCGCTGGCCCTGCTGCTGCTGTCCCGCCAGACGAGCGACCGGCTGCCGATGGCCTTGCTGTCGGCGGGCCTGATCTCGATGGCCCTCGCGGACGGCGGCTTCACCTACCTGACGGCTTCGGACAGCTATCACACCGGCAGCGTCATCGACGTCGGCTGGGTCGCGGCCTTCCTGCTGTGCGCCGTGGCGGCGGTCGCGGACAGTGACGGGAAGAAGGTCGGTGACTCGCAGGCGCAGATGACGAGGTTCGGTGTCCTGCTGCCGCTGCTGCCCGTCACGCTCGGGATGGGCTTCGTCGTCGTCGAGGCGTGGCGTAGCGCTATGGACCACACGATGGTCGTCTCGGGCGGCGTGCTGATCGCCCTCGTCGTCGGACGTCAGCTGCTCGTGCTAGCGGAGAACAGCACGCTGGTCACGACGGTTCGACAGCGTGAGGAGCAGTTGCGCTACCAGGCGTTCCACGACCCGCTGACCGGGCTCGCGAACCGGCTGCTGTTCCGGGACCGGTTGGAGCACGCCGCGATCCTGCGGGAACGGGAACCCGAACCGCTGACCGTGCTCTTCCTCGACCTTGACGACTTCAAGCTGGTCAACGATCGGCTCGGACACGCAGCCGGGGACGCACTGCTCGTGGACGTCGCAGAGCGGTTGCGGGCCTGCCTGCGCAAGGGTGACACCGTCGCGCGGCTGGGAGGCGACGAGTTCGCCGTCCTCCTCGAGGACGCGGACCAGCCGCCGGTGTTGTTGGCCGAGCGGATCGTCACGGCGATGGACGTGCCCTTCCAGCTGGGCCAGCACCGGGCGCAGGTCAGCGGCAGTGTTGGCGTTGCCACGGTCGACACCTTCGGCGAGCCCGCTGAGGTCGCCGATCAGCTGCTGCACCGCGCGGATGTCGCGATGTACGCCGCAAAACACCGCTCGAAGGGCTCCTTCGTCGTGTACAGCGAGGGCATGAAGATGATCACGGCCGCCACTGCCGCGACTGTTGACGAGTCGGCCGAGTCAGCCGTCGGCGCAACTTCGTAGGTCGGTTCGTCTCTCGGTCGTCGCCCCGCGTTGTCCACAGGAACTGCCTTGTATCCCTTTGTCCACAAGGGTTTTCGCGGCCGCTGCGCTTGTCGGAACTGTCGGTGCCGGCCGCTAGTTTGAGGTCATGAGCACGACCGACGACCTCGCCGAGGTGCGAGCCGCGCTGACCCGGATCCGCACCGCCCCGTTGTGGCAGCACAGCGAGTCCGAGGTCGTGCAGCTGCGCCGCGACCTGGAAGCCACCGCCGCGATGCTCGCCGCAGCAACCCTGACGGTGACCCGTGAGATCGACACCCGCGGCGCCGCCGTGTCGCTGGGCGCGCCCAGCACCGTCGCCTGGTTGACCGGGTCCCTGCACCTGCACCCCGGCGCCGCCCGCCGCGAGGTCACCCTCGCCCACGCGCTACACCTATGCCCGGACGACACCGCGCCGGACCCGGCCGGCACCCGAGTCGGTGGCGAGCTGGTCCAGCCACTGCCCGCCACCGGTGCCGCACTCGCCGCCGGGCAGCTGTCGCTGGCCAGTGCCGCCGAGGTGGAGCGGGCGGTGCGGGC
>JAVEDB010000067.1 GCA_030841185.1 Actinomycetota bacterium | reverse complement strand
GGCGCGTTGCCCTGCGCCGGCACCCACGGCTGGAAGTGGTCCGCCGCCATCACACCGGTGAAACCGGCGGCCTCGGCCGCCGTCGAGTGGTCGACGACCTCCTGGGGACCGAACTGCTCGAGCATGGCCGCGAAGCCGATATGCGGAGTCGTCATGGCGCGCCTCTCGATCGGGCCGGACTCAGCCGGCTACCAGCTCGCGGACCGCGGCCTCGAAGACCTGGTGGTGGGTGTCGACGTCGGCCTCGGTGGTGTCGGGGCACATCAGCGCCATGTTGTGGAACGGCGTCATCAGGATCCCCCGGTTGTTCAGGTAGCAGTGCAGGTAGTCGTCGAGGTCGGCGTCGGCTGCGGCGTGGGACTCCGTCCCGCTGCGGGGCGCGGGCGTTGCGAACCGGTACTCCGCGCGGGCACCCAGCTGGCTGATGGACCACGGCAGCTCGTAGGCGCCGATCACCTTCTGTACGCCGTCGGTGAACCGTCCTGCCAGGGTCGTCATCTGGGTGAACGCGTCGTCGGTGAGCACGTGCTCGAGAGTGGCTCGGGTGGCCGCGATCGAGAGGGCGTTTCCGGCCAGCGTGCCACCGACCCCGCCCATGTCCACCAGGTCGAGGTCGTCGCGTGCCAGCAGCTGCTCGGCGAGGCCGGCCGACATCCCGTAGGCGCCCACCGGGATGCCCCCGCCGATCGCCTTGCCGATCGTCACGAGGTCGGGCTGCAGCGACCACGCCTGGGTGCAGCCGCCCGGCCCTGCCGAGAACGTGTGGGTCTCGTCGTTGATGAGCAGGACGCCGTGGCGGCGGGTGATCTCCCGGACGCCCTCGAGGTAACCGGGCTCGGGGAGCACGATCCCGATGTTCGTCAGGGCCGGCTCCATCAGCACGGCGGCGACGTCGCCGTGGCCCAGCGCCCGGTCGAGACCGTCCAGGTCGTTGTACTCGGCGACCCGGCTGGTCTCGGTGACGTCGCACGGTGCGCCGACGTTGCCCTCCCGGCTCACACCCTCGCCGCCGGGGCCGACCACGATGAGCGACTCGTCGACGCTGCCGTGGTAGCAGTAGCTGTTGACCAGGATCTTGGGCCGGCCAGTCAGGGCGCGCACGATGCGCAGCACCCACCTGTTGGCGTCGGTCGCGGTCAGCGAAAAGCTCCACTGCGTCATGCCGAATCGCCTCGTCAGCTCCGCCCCGACCCACTCGGCGTCCTCGGTCGGCAGCATCGCGCAGGCCCCGCCGAGCTCCTCGAAGCGCCGCTGCACCGCTGCGGTGGTCGCGGGCGGCGAGTGCCCCGCCATCGACGCCGTGTCACCGAGGCAGAAGTCGACGTAGTCGTGCCCGTCGATGTCGCGCACCCGGGCGCCTCGGGCCTCGGCGAGGTAGACGGGGAAGCCGGCCGCCGTCTTGTTCATCCAGGTCATCGGCACTCGGCCGAACAGGTGCTCCGAGGACTGGAAGGCTGCGGCGGAGCGTGGGTTGCGACTGACGAAGGCCGAGCGTTCACGCTCAAGCAGGGATGTCAACAGGTTGCGATCGATCGAGGACACGAGCACCTTCCAGAAGAGGCGAGGTGCTCATCAAAGCGTGTCGCCGCCCCAGCCCGTCAGGCGGTGGGTCTTGTCGGAGTGCCGGGCGTGCGGTAGGCACAAGGGCCGGGCGACCGAGCCCCTCGACCGTTCCGGAACGAAGGAGATGCACATGCTGGCCGACTCCAAGGCATTCAGCGGCTTCGCGGTCCCCGACCTCGCGGCCGCCAAGGACTTCTACGGCGAGACCCTGGGCCTGCAGGTGTCGGTCCAGGACGACAACCTTGGTCTGTTGGCCCTGCACCTCGCCGGGGGCCGTGACGTCTTGATCTACGCGAAGGCGGACCACACGCCGGCGACGTACACGATCCTGAACTTCCCGGTCGAGGACATCGACGCGGCCGTTGACGAGCTGACGGCGGCCGGCGTGCGGTTCGAACGCTACGAGGGAATGGAGACGGACGACAAAGGCATCTTCCGCGGTGGCGGCCCGTTGATCGCCTGGTTCACCGACCCGGCGGGAAACATCCTCTCGGTGGTGCAGCAGGGCGAAGACAGCTAACCGGTCGTGGGGAGGTAGTCGACCCCCACCACCTGCGGGTCCGAGTCGGTCGTGACCTGGAGCACCAGCGCGGCGCCCTTCCGCACGTTGTTCGGACCGTCGTACGGCGGGGCGCCGAGCCGGCTCGCGACCGCGAGCACCACGCCGGGGAGCAGCGTCTTCTGGGTGCACACGACCGTCGGTCGGGGGTCCAGCACGATGTCCAGCAGGCGCTCCTCGGCAGCGTCCGGGTTGGCCGCGAAGCCGCTCTCGGACAGCAGCGGTTCGCTCTCCACCGTCAGGCGGCGCCGCGTCGTGGACGGCCCCAGGGTCTCGATGCACCGCAGGACGTCGGCTGACAGGGCCCGCTGCACGTCGTACGCGTCGAGAAGATCGGCGAGCAGCGCGGCCTGCTCGCGACCCAGCTCGTCGAGCGGACGGTCGTGATCGTCACCCGACCAGGCGTCGCGGTCCCCGGCGCTCGCGTGCCGGACGACCACCACCGCCCGCGTCGGGCGGGTGTCTGCTTCGAAGGCCTGCAGGATGGGCCGGTCCCGGGTCGGGAGGAGGTGGACCTGCGCCTCGCGAGGGGGCAGCCACATCATCCGGTCCACCTCGTCGTTGGGCACGAAGCGACCGGCCTTCTGGCGCAGGACCCAGTAGTGCGCCTCCTTGGGCTCACCGTCCTTGAGGTAGCCGATCGACGGCAGCCGGCGACCCACGACGGCCGAGTAGCCGGTCTCCTCGCGGACCTCCCGGAGCGCGGCGAGCAGAACGTGCTCGCCCGGCATCAGCTTGCCCTTGGGCACGGACCAGTCGTCGTACTTCGGGCGATGGACGATGCCGACCTCGATGCCGGGTCCCTCCACAGCGGGCCGCCAGAGCACACCGCCGGCGGCCTGAATGGCGTCGTCGGCCATCAGCCGGCGAACCAGTGTCGGCGCCGACGGCGGGCGACGTCCGGCCACAGCTCGCGGAAGCGCTCCCGTTCGCGCTGCGCCGCGGCATCCTCGTTGGCGTGCATGACGCCGAACGTGAACGCGGCCCGGCCAACCCTCGGCTGCTCCGCTGCCCGCCGGAGCACGGCGCCGGCAAGCACCGCGTCCTGATGCAGGCCGAGGATGATCTGCAGCTGCTCGACCTTGCGGGCGAACGACTTGGCCGGCTTGCCGTAGATGGAGACGAGGGACTCCGACAGGTAGCGCATCCGCTTGGCCGCAATCCGGGTGCGGTGGAACTCCTCGGGAGTGGCCCCCTCGGCACACGCCGCGCGCGCCCGCTTGGCGAGCCGCCGCCAGGAGGCCGTCACCAGTTCAGGGAGCACCTCGACCGCCGGCCGGTTCGCGAGGTCCGTCGTCCGTGGGTGAGTGGCCGCGTCGATGAGGTTCTCGA
>JAVEDB010000027.1 GCA_030841185.1 Actinomycetota bacterium | reverse complement strand
CAGGTGGACGTCTACACCCTCGCCGATCAGGTGACAGCGGGTCTCGAAGGGTTGACGGTCCCGTTGCGGGTGGCGGTAATGGGATGCGTGGTCAACGGTCCGGGCGAGGCGCGTGAGGCCGACCTCGGCGTGGCCTCCGGGAACGGCAAGGGCCAGATCTTCGTCCGCGGCGAGGTCATCAAGACCGTGCCGGAGTCGCAGATCGTCGAGACCCTGATCGAGGAGGCGATGCGAATCGCCGAGCAGATGGAGGTCGACGGCGTAGCCTCTGGCCAGCCAGCGGTCGACGTCCACTGAGCAGGAGGGAGAGCGCCCGGTGCTACGGACGTCCTCCCTGCGTGTCCTCGGACCGCCGGACATCGATGCGGCCAACGCGGTCCTCGATCGCGACCCGGTCGCCAACGTCTTCGTCGCCTCCCGCATCCGCACGGTGGGGTTGGACCCGTGGCGGCTCGGTGGCGAGATGTGGGGTCACGTCGTGGATGGCCGCCTCGACGCGCTCTGCCACGTCGGCGCCAACCTGGTGCCCGTCGAGGCCGGCCCCGAGGCGGTGCGGGCGTTCGCCGACCGGGCCCGCCGGCAGGGCCGTCGCTGCGCGTCCATCGTCGGGCCCAAGGACGCCGTGTCGGGGCTGTGGGAGGTGCTCGAGCCCAGCTGGGGACCGGCCCGCGACGTGCGCCCGGACCAGCCGGTGCTGGTGATCTCCGCGCCGCCCGCGGTGCCGGCCGACCCGCTGGTCCGCGCAGTTCGGCCGGACGAGCTCGACACCGTGCTGCCTGCCTGTGTCGCCATGTTCACCGAGGAGGTCGGGGTGTCGCCGTCGGTCGGCGACGGGGGCGCGACCTACCGCGCCCGCGTCGCCGAGCTCATCGCCGCAGGCCGGGCCTTCGCGCGGATCGAGTCGGGACGAGTCGTGTTCAAGGCGGAGGTGGGATCGGTGACCGACCGCGCCTGCCAGCTGCAGGGCGTGTGGGTGGACCCGCAGCTGCGGGGTCGTGGTCTCTCGGTCGGCGGCATGGCGGCGGTCGTGCAGGCGTGCCTGCGCGACATCGCCCCGACAGTGAGTCTCTACGTCAACGACTACAACGCGGCCGCCCGCGCCACGTACCGACGTGTCGGCTTCCAGGACGCCGGCACGTTCATGTCCGTGCTGTTCTGAGATGGCGGAGCCGCCGGCCGAGCAGGACCGACTCAGGGACGACCCGCAGTTCCGACGGTTCCTGCTCGCCCGGCTGATCTCGCTGGGCGGCACGTCGGTCACCCTGGTCGCCTTCCCCGTCGTGGTCTACGGCTTGTCCGGTTCACCGCTGCTCACGGCACTGGTCGCCGCGTTCGAGGCGGTGCCCTACCTGATGTTCGGGCTCCCGGCCGGAGCCCTGGCCGACCGGTTCGACCGGAGACGCGTCATGGTGTTCTCCGACCTCGCGAATGCCGCGGTCCTCGCGTCCATCCCGATCGCCTGGTCGCTGGGTGTGCTCACCATCCCGCACCTGCTCGTCGCGGCGTTCCTGGTGCCGGCGCTGTTCGTGTTCTTCGACGCCGCCGACTTCGGTGCGGTGCCGGCCCTGGTCGGCCGGGACCGTATCGCGGCGGCCAACAGCGCCATCTGGTCGACGAGCACCGTGATCGAGACCTCGGTGCCGCTGCTCGCAGGAGCGGCGCTGGCGGTCGTCGACGGTGCTGCCCTGATCGGGATAGACGCGGTGAGCTATGTGGCCTCGGCCCTGATCCTGCGTGCCCTCAGCCGGCCGCTGTCCGACCCCGCGCGCCGCCCGACGGCGCCGTTGAGCCGGCGGGCCCTGGTCGCCGACGTCCGCGAGGGGCTGAGTTTCCTCTGGGGCCACGCCACAGTCCGCACCATGACGGTCGTCGGCGCGTGCCAGTCGATCGCCGGCGGCGCGTTCGTGGGGCAGATGGTCGTCTGGGCCGACCGCACGCTCGATGTCCGGGCCGGCGACGCTCGACTGGGCGTCGTCTTCGGCTCCTGGGGCGTCGGCGTGCTCGTCGCCTCGCTGACGATGCCCCCGTTGGTGCGGCGTTACGGCGCCGCCCGCGTCACCCTGCTGGGGCTGCCGGCCAGCGCGGCGCTGTGCGGCGTGACCGCTCTGGTGGGCAACTGGGTGCTCGGCAGTCTGGCCCTCGTCGCCTGGGGGGCGGCGTACATGCTGGTCGTCATCAACTCGATCACGTATCGCCAACAGGTCACGCCCGAGCACCTGATGAGCCGGGTCAACACGACCGGGCGGATGCTGTCGTTCGGGCTGGGATGGCCGCTCGGTTCCGTGATCGGGGGAGCCGTCTCGGAGATCGCCGGGCCACAGGCCGCGATGCTGGCCGGCGCCGTCGTGCTCGCGGCCGGTGCGGTCGGGGCCTGGCTGTCGCCGCTGCGCTACGAGGGGTCCCGACCGGCCGTCGTCACGCCGTGACCAGCAGCTAGGTCGGATCAGGTGGCCGCGGGCTGCCAGCGACGTCGCAGCCGAGGGCCCGTCTCACGTTCCGGACTCCACTGCCCGCTCTCTGTATTGTCTATCAAATCGGTCTGATAAATCGATATGCTGTGTCCGTCTCTCGAGGAAGGCCTGCCCTGATGATTCGCCCCGCCCGTCCCGGACTGCCCTTGCTGGCGGCGATCGCCGCCCTTGCCGTCTCAGTCTCGGTGGCCGGTTGCGGTGGTGGCTCCTCGACCGCTACGCCCGCCGCGTCGACGAAGGCGTCGCCCACACCGGTGACCGTGCGGCTCGGGTACTTCCCGAACCTCACCCACGCCACGGCGATCGTCGGCGTCGAGGACGGGCTGTTCGCCAAGGCGCTGAAGGGCAACAAGCTCAAGACCCAGACGTTCAACGCCGGCCCGGAGGCGACGCAGGCGCTGCTGTCCGGGGCGATCGACGCGACGTACATCGGTCCCGGCCCCTCGACCAACGCCTATGCCAAGTCCGGCGGCCAAGCGGTGCGCATCGTCTCCGGCGCGACGAGCGGCGGTGCGGCCTTGGTGGTGAAGCCGTCCATCACGAGCCCAAAGGACCTCAAGGGCAAGAAGATCGCGACCCCCCAGCTGGGCAACACCCAGGACATCGCGCTGCGCTACTGGCTCAAGCAGCAGGGCTTCGCCACCACCCAAGAGGGTGGCGGCGACGTCAAGGTGTTCCCGCAGGACAACAGCCAGACCGTCGACACGTTCGGGACCGGCGCCATCGACGGAGCCTGGGTGCCTGAGCCCACGCTCAGCCGGCTGGTGAACGAGGGCGGCAAGGTGCTGGTGGATGAGCGCACTCTGTGGCCGGGCGGCAAGTTCGTCACGACCAACCTGTTGGTGAGCAAGAGCTTCCTCGACAAGCACCCCGACGTCGTCAAGGAGCTGATCGAGGGTCAGGTGGCCGCGAACAAGGCGGTGAACGCCGACCCTGCGCACGCCCAGGCCGTGGTCGCCGCAGCCATCGGGAAGCTGACCGGCAAGGCGCTCAAGGCGACGTTGGTCGCGCAAGCGTGGCAGACGCTCTCGTTCACCAACGACCCGTTGCCGGCCACGCTGCTCACCGGCGCGCAGCACGCGACGGCGGTGGGTCTGCTGAAGAAGGTCGACAAGCTGTCCGGCATCTACGACCTCCGGCTGCTCAACGAGGTGCTGTCCGCCGCGGGTGAGAGCCCGGTGGCGGAACCGTGACAGCCGGTACCGTCCAGGCTGTGCCAGGGGTCTCGAGGGCGGCCGCCACGGCGGAGCCGGCGGTCGTGCTCGAGGGTGTGACCAAGGTCTACGGCCGCGGCGACCGCGCGGTCGTGGCACTGGACCGGCTGGATCTGACCGTGCGCCGGGGCGAGTTCGTCTGCCTGGTCGGGGCTTCCGGTTGCGGCAAGAGCACGCTGCTGTCGATCGTGTCCGGGCTGGACTCCGCGACGGGCGGCAGCCTCGACACGTTCGGGCGGCATCCCGCGTTGATGTTCCAGGAGTCGGCGCTGTTCCCGTGGCTCACCGTGGCGGCCAACGTCGAGCTCGCGTTGCGGCTGCGCGGCGTCGGTCGCACCGAGCGGCGTCGCCGGGCCGCGGAGCTGCTCGACGTCGTGCACCTCGGCGAGTTCGGCGAAAAGCGGCCGCACGAGCTCTCCG
>JAVEDB010000021.1 GCA_030841185.1 Actinomycetota bacterium | reverse complement strand
CGACCGCGATGCTCGCCGACAAGATGGCCGCCGTGCTGCGGAC
Source organism: Actinomycetota bacterium (assembly GCA_030841185.1). Lineage (GTDB taxonomy): Bacteria > Actinomycetota > Actinomycetes > JACCUZ01 > JACCUZ01 > JAVEDB01. Next base: position 2,541 of record JAVEDB010000021.1, on the reverse strand, counting down.
CGGTGCCGAGGTCGCGTCGGCGAGCGACGCCTCGTGCCTGATGCACATCGGCGGTGGCCTGTCCCGGCTGCGCACCGGCACCAGGACCGTGCACCTGGCCGAGATCCTGGCCTCCACCGACTCGTCCGAGGCCGTGGGCGTGTGACGACCTTCCTGGGCATGCCGGTGCACGCACCGCGCGGGGTCGGAGCGCTGCGGGCGGACGTCCCGTTCCCCGCCGCGGCGAGGTCGGCGCTCGCGAACACCCAGCTGCGGCGCAACCTCGGCCATGCCACCGCGACCATCCGCGCCAAGCGCGCCGCCGTGGTCGCCGAAGTCCCCGACTGGGAGGAGCTGCGGCTCGCCGGGGAGGCCATCAAGCGTGCGACGATGGCCCGCCTCGACGAGCACCTCGAGCGGTTCGAACGCGAGTTCACCGCGCGCGGCGGACAGGTGCACTGGGCCCGCGATGCCAATGAGGCCAACGAGATCGTGACCAGGCTGGTGCAGGCCACCGGCGAGACCGAGGTGGTCAAGGTCAAGTCGATGGTCACCCAGGAGATCGGGCTCAACGAGGCGCTCGAGGCGGCCGGCATCACGGCGTACGAGACGGACCTTGCCGAGCTCATCGTGCAGCTGGGGCACGACCGTCCCTCGCACATCCTGGTGCCCGCGATCCACCGCAACCGCGCGGAGATCCGCGAGATCTTCCTGCGCGAGATGGTCGGCGTCGACCCGTCGCTGACCGACGACCCGCGGCAGCTCGCGATGGCCGCCCGCACCTACCTGCGGCGCAAGTTCCTGACCGCGAAGGTGGGCATCTCGGGGGCGAACTTCGCCGTTGCCGAGTCCGGGTCGCTGGTGGTCGTGGAGTCCGAGGGCAACGGGCGGATGTGCCTGACGCTGCCGGAGACACTGATCTCGGTGGTCGGCATCGAGAAGGTCGTGCCGACGTGGGCCGATCTCGTGGTGTTCCTGCAGCTGCTGCCGCGGTCCTCGACCGGCGAGCGGATGAATCCCTACACGTCGACCTGGTCGGGCGTGCACCACGGGGACGGGCCGCAGACGGTGCATGTCGTGCTGCTCGACAACGGGCGGACGGCGACGCTGTCCGACGCGTCGGGACGAGACGTCCTCAACTGCATCAAGTGCAGCGCCTGCATGAACGTGTGCCCTGTCTACGAGCGCACCGGTGGGCACGCCTATGGTTCGGTCTATCCAGGGCCGATCGGGGCGGTCCTCTCGCCGCAGCTGACCGGCGTGGAGGACAACGCATCACTCCCCTACGCATCGAGCCTGTGCGGCGCCTGCTTCGACGCGTGTCCGGTTCGGATCGACATCCCGGCGATGCTCGTGCACCTGCGCGCGCAGCACGTCGACGCGCAGCGCGAGCGCCGGGTGCGCACGCCCGAGGCGGTCGCGATGGCCGCGGCGTCGTGGGTGATGTCCGATCCCGTCCGTTTCGCCCGGGCCGAGAAGGCGTCTCGCGCGGGACGGGTGCTGGGCGGTCGCCGCGGGCGGATTCGCACGTTGCCGCCGCCACTGTCCGGGTGGACCGCGAGCCGCGACATGCCGGTCCCTCCGAAGGAGACGTTCCGCGAGTGGTGGTCCCGCACCCGGGGTGCGGACGGGAGTACGCCGTGACGAGCGCCCGCGACGACGTCCTCTCGCGCATCCGGGCGGCGAACGCGACCGGACTTCCCGGTGGGGTGGCCGGCGACGCCGGTGTGCCTCGGGACTACCGACGTTTTGCCGAGCACTCGACCGGCTCGCCGGACCTCGTCGAGCTGCTGGCGGACCGACTGATCGACTACCGGGCCACCGTCCATGTGTCGACCACCGCAGGGGTGGCCGAGGCAGTTCGGTCGGCGCTCGCAGCGGCGATGCCGGACGGTGGACGCGTCGTGGTGCCCCCACGGCTGCCGGACGAGTGGCTGGTCGACGTCCCGGAAGTCGTCAGCGACGTAGGACTGCTGTCTGCGGCCGAGCTGGACGGTTTCGGTGCCGTCGTCACCGCGAGTGCCGCTGCGTGCGCCGAGACGGGGACGATCGTCCTCGACGGAGGCCCGGACCAAGGCCGCCGTGTGATCAGTCTGGTGCCCGACGTGCACGTCTGCGTCGTACGGGCCGACCAGGTTGTGCAGACGGTTCCGGAGCTGCTGGCGCGGGTGAATCCCGCGGGAGCGCTGACGTTGATCAGTGGGCCGTCGGCCACCAGCGACATCGAGCTGGAACGCGTCGAGGGCGTGCACGGACCGCGCAACCTGCACGTGATTCTCGTGACGGACGGTGCATCGTGAGCCGGTCGCCGTCGATCAAGGAAGTTGCCGCGGCTGCCGGCGTCTCCGTCGGCACCGTGTCGAACGTGCTGAACAAGCCCGATCTCGTCGCCGAGGCAACGCGGATCCGCGTCAACGCCGTCATCGCCGAGCTCAGCTTCGTGCGCAACGAGTCTGCGCGGCAGCTCCGCGCCGGGTCCAGTCGCACCATCGGGCTCGTCGTGATCGACGCGGCGAACCCGTTCTTCGCCGACGTCGCGCGCGGGGTCGAGGACGGTGTGCA
>JAVEDB010000012.1 GCA_030841185.1 Actinomycetota bacterium | reverse complement strand
CCGGCCTCCTCGGACTTCGCGAGGATCTTGTCGTCGATGTCGGTGACGTTCGCGATGATCGTCACCGCGTAGCCGGAGCGCTCCAGCCACCGTCGGAGGACGTCGTAGACGACCTCCTTGCGGATGTGGCCGACGTGGGGCGCCGACTGGACGGTCAACCCGCAGTGGTAGATCCCGACCTGCCCCGCGCGCAGCGGCTCGAAGTCGCGCACCGCGCGGGTCGCGGTGTCGTACAGGCGCAGGCTCACCGGTCAAGGGTACGGGCGGCGGTCACCCGCGGCGTACGACGACCGCCGTGGCGATCGCGGCCAGCCCTTCGCCGCGCCCGGTGAGCCCCAGGCCGTCGGTCGTCGTGGCAGAGATCGACACGGGCGCCCCGCAGACGGCGGCGAGCCCGCGTTCGGCCTCCTCTCGGCGAGCGCCGACCCGGGGCCGGTTGCCGATCACCTGCACGGCGACGTTGCCGACGGCCCACCCGGCCGCGGCCACCCGGCCGACGCTCTCGGCCAGCAGGTGCAGCCCCGACGTCCCCTCGAGCTCCGGGTCGTCGGTCCCGAACACCGCCCCCAGGTCGCCCAGCCCCGCCGCGGACAGCAAGGCGTCGCAGGCCGCGTGGCAGACCACGTCGCCGTCGGAGTGCCCGGCCAGCCCGTCCTCACCGGGCCAGTCGAGGCCGGCGAGACGCAGCAGGCGGCCCGCCTGGAAGGGGTGGACGTCCACGCCGATGCCGACGCGGGGAGCGAGCGGCTGCTCAGCTGACACCGTCGGCCCTCCGCTTCGCGAGCACGGCCTCGGCGAGGAGCAGATCGAGGGGCCGGGTCACCTTGAACGCCTCTTCCGCACCGGGTACGACGACCACCCGGCGACCGAGCCGTTCGACGAGCGCGGCGTCGTCGGTGGCCTCCACGGCGGAAGCCTCCAGGTGCGCCTCCTCGAGGGCGGCCCGGGAGAAACCCTGGGGGGTCTGGACCGCGCGCAGGGCCTGCCGGTCGACGGTCTCGACCACGACATTCCCCTCGACGCGCTTCACCGTGTCGGAGACCGGCATCGCCGGGACCACACCGTCCGCCCCCGCCTGCGCGGCGGCCGCCACCGCCTCGACCAGCTCGACGGGGGCCAGCGGACGGGCGGCATCGTGGACCAGGACGGTGACCACCGAGTCGGGCAGCGTCGCCAGCGCGCGGCGTACCGACTCCTGCCTGGTGGCGCCGCCCGGCACCACCTTCAGCGCGGCACCCGCGTGATGGTCGGCGAGCAGGTCACGAACCGCGGCCACCTGGTCGGGCGGCGCGGCGACGACGACGAGGTCCACGCTGCGCGCGCGGGACAGTGCGCGTACGGCGTGGGCCAGCAGCGGCGCCCCGCCGAGCAGCCGCAGCGCCTTGGGGGTGCCGGGACCCATCCGCTCTCCACGGCCCGCGGCCGGCACGATCGCGGCGATCAACGGTCCGGTCACGTTCGTCACGACCCGGTGCGCGCCACCGGGCGCGCGAACACCATCCGGCCGTTGGCGGTCGTCAGCACGCTGGTCACCTGAACGCTGACCTCACGCCCGATGGCGTCCCGAGCCCGCTCGACGACGACCATCGTCCCGTCATCGAGGTAGCCCACCGCCTGGCCACTCTCCTTGCCGGGCTTGAGCAGCAGCACCCCGACCTCGTCGCCCGCGCCGACCGGGGGCCGCAGCGCCACCGCCAGCGCGTGCAGGTTCATCACCCGGACCCCGGCCAAGGCCGCGGCCTTGGCGAGGTTGGTGTCCAGGGTGAGCAGAGCGGCGTTGCGATCGAGGCAGATGCGGACCAGCTTGGCGTCGACCTCGGGAATCTCCGGAACGTCGCCGTCCAGGACCTGCACGTCGACATGCGGCTCGCGGCGCAGCGTCTCGAGCACCTCCAGGCCGCGGCGGCCCCGTTGCCGGCGCTGGTCGTCACCTGCGTCGGCCAACCCCTGCAGCTCCGCGAGCACTGGGGCGGGCACCAGCATCTCGCCATGCAGGAAACCAGCACGCACGACGGCCAGGATCCGGCCGTCGATCGCCACCGAAGTGTCCAGGACGCGGGGCAGCGCCACCGTCGCGGTCGGCCGGTCGGCCAGGCCCACCCGCGCGCCGAACATCCGCAGCATGGAGTCTCGCTTGCTCATGCCGAGCCGGTAGCCGAGGGCACCCAGGGTGACGACGACGAAAGAGAAGACCGGGAAGGTCAGCAGCGGGCGACCGAGCAGGAAGACCGGCCAGGTCACGCCCGCGCCCACGAGGACGCCGAGCACGGCCCCGATGACGCCGGCCACGATCTGCTCCGCCGGCGTGTCCCGCAGCGACGCCTCGGTGCTGGCCACCGCACCCAGGGTGCTGCGGCCGATCACGCCTCCGAGGACATAGCCCAGGGCGGAACCGAGCACGATGCCGATGCCGGTGACCCCGAAGGCCCCGAGGACCGGTCCGTGGCCGTCGCCGAGCACCTGAGCCGCGTAGAAGCCCAGCCCGGCGAAGAACACGACGACGAACAGTCGCAACAGCTCGACCAAGGCACCGGGCATGCGCGCACGCTCGGCCATCCGGACCTCCCTGGGAACGACTGTGCCGCCGACCCTAGGGCGTCGGCGGCACAGAACAGCGCAGCAGGCGCTGGGGGCGAGGCTCTAGGAGGCGAGAACCTCGTCGAGGATGGTCTCGGCCTTGTCCTCGTTGGTGTGCTCCGCCAGGGCGAGCTCGCTGACAAGGATCTGGCGCGCCTTGGCCAGCATCCGCTTCTCCCCGGCCGACAGACCGCGGTCCTTGTCGCGGCGCCAGAGGTCGCGGACGACCTCCGCCACCTTGATGACGTCAACGGAGGCGAGCTTCTAGAGGTTGGCCGTGTATCGACGCGACCAGTTGGTCGGCTCCTCGGTGTAGGGCGCGCGCAGAACCTCGAACACCCGGTCGAGACCCTCCTGGCCGACGACGTCGCGGACACCGACGAGGTCGACGTTCTCGGCCGGCACCCGCACGGTCAGGTCCCCTTGCGCCACTTTGAGCACGAGGTAGAGCTTGTCCTCGCCCTTGATGGACCTGGTCTCGATGGACTCGATCAGTGCGGCCCCGTGATGCGGATAAACAACGGTCTCGCCGACCTTGAAAGTCATGTGTCAGAAGCCCCTTTCGCGACACCCAGGATAACACGGTGACCGGACTCACATCTCGGCTTGCGTAACGCGTTCTCCCAGGTCAGGGCCTTGACAGATGACGAATGCCGTGCTCGGACAAGGGATGCAGACCTCGACATACTGACGAGGTGTCGTCCCCCGTCGAGCTGGTCGCGCTGGTTCGTGCCGCGCACGCCCCCCCGACCGTCGCCGTGACCGCGCTGGGGACCGTAGTCGCGGCGTCCACCGGCCGTGGTTTCGCGGGGTGCGTGCTGGTGGCGGCGACGCTTCTCGCCGGACAGCTGTCGATCGGCTGGTCGAACGACGTCATCGATGCGGCCCGGGACGTCGCGGCGGGGCGCCTCGACAAGCCCATCGCGGCGGGCGAGATCTCCAAGAGCGGCGTCGCGGTCGCCGCCGCGGTCGCGGTGGCGCTGTGCGTCCCGCTGTCGCTGGCGAACGGCTGGCGCGCCGGCCTCGCGCATCTCGTGGTCGTCGCCGGTGGCTGGGCCTACAACCTCGGCCTGAAACGGACCGCGTTCTCCTGGCTGCCGTACGCCGTGAGCTTCGGCGCCCTGCCCGCGTTCCTGGTCCTGGGGCTGCCCGGCTCCCCGTCGCCGCCTCCCTGGGTGCTGCTCGCGGGTGCCCTGCTCGGCGTCGGCGCGCACTTCCTCAACGTGCTGCCCGATCTGGCTGACGACCTCGCGGCCGGCATCCGCGGATTGCCCCACCGCATCGGGGAACGCGCGGCACGGGCTGCGGGCGCCGTCCTGCTGGCAGCCGCGGCCGCCGCCGTCACGGTCGGCCCGCCCGGCCCCGTCCCCGGGTGGGCCTATGCCGGCCTGACCGCTGCCGTCGTCCTGGCGGCCGCCGCTGCGCTGCTCGGTCGGGCGCCTGGCTCCCGGGCTCCCTTCCTGCTCGCGCTGCTGACCGCCGCCGTGGCCGTCGGTCTGCTCGTGGGCCGCGGGTCGTCGCTCTCCTGAGCGTCAGACCTCGAACTTGTAGCCCAGCCCGCGCACGGTCACGATGTGCCGCGGCACTGCCGGGTCGGGTTCGACCTTCGCCCGCAGCCGCTTGACGTGCACGTCGAGGGTCTTCGTGTCCCCGACGTAGTCCGATCCCCACACCCGGTCGATGAGCTGACCCCGCGTCAGCACCCGTCCCGCGTTGCGGAGCAGCAGCTCGAGCAGCTCGAACTCCTTGAGCGGCAGCGCGACCGGCTCGCCGCCGACACTGACCACGTGCCGGTCGACGTCGAGCCGAACCGGACCCGCCTCGACCGTCGACGGCACGAGTTCGTCCGGCTCGCCCTGGCGGCGCAGCACCGCCCGGATCCGGGCCACCAGCTCACGTGCGGAGTAGGGCTTGGTGACGTAGTCGTCGGCGCCGAGCTCGAGCCCCACGACCTTGTCGACCTCGCTGTCCTTCGCGGTCAGCATGATCACCGGAACCGTCGAGCGCGCGCGCAGCGCCCGGCACACCTCGGTCCCGGACAGGCCGGGCAGCATCAGGTCGAGCAGCACGAGGTCGGCCCCGTGCCGGTCGAACAGGTCCAGTGCCTCGGGCCCGTTGTTGGCCAGCCCGACCTCGTAGCCCTCCTTGCGCAGCATGTAGGAGAGCGGGTCGCTGAACGACCCCTCGTCCTCGACGACCAGGATCCTGGTCACGCGATCTCCTCCGTGATGGCGGCAGCCAGCGGCAGCCGCAGCGTGAAGGTGGAGCCGGTCCCCTCGGCGCTCCACACGGTGACCTCGCCGCCGTGACCGAGAGCGACGTGCTTGACGATGGCGAGGCCCAGGCCGGTGCCACCGGTGTTGCGCGACCGGGCGGCGTCGACCCGGTAGAAGCGCTCGAAGATCCGCTCCAGGTCTCCTTCGGGGATGCCCGGTCCCTCGTCGGTGACGGTCACCTCGACGAGCTCCGGACTGCCGCCCACCACTCGGCGTACGCCGACAGAGACCCGCGTGTCGTTGGGGCTGTGCCGTACGGCGTTCTCGACCAGGTTTCCCAGCGCCATGACCAGCTGCTGGGCATCCCCCCGGACGACGACGTTCTCCGGGGCGGCCATCCCGATGTGGATCGACTTGGCCTCGGCGGCCAGCCGGGACCGGTCGACCGCCTCGGCGACCACGTCGTGCAGCTTGACCTGCTCCGGCGCGCGCAACGGGTCGTGACCCTGCAGGCGGGACAGATCGATGACGTCCTGGACGAGGTGCGAGAGGCGCGCGGCCTCCGTTTGCATCCGCCCGGCGAAGCGGCGGACGGCCTCGGGGTCGTCGGCGGCGTCGAGCAGCGCCTCGGACAGCAGCGCCATCGCTCCGACCGGTGTCTTGAGCTCGTGGCTGACATTGGCCACGAAGTCGCGGCGCACCTCGTCGACCCGCCGGGCCTCGGTCCGGTCCTCGACGAGGAGCAGGACGAGGGTGGATCCGAGCGGGGCCACCCGGGCCAGAACCGACAGCGTGCCGCCACCGAGGGGTCCCCGGGGAATCTCCAGCTCGGCCTCCCGGATCTCCCCGTCACGGCGGACCTTGCGCGCCAGGTCGAGCAGCTCGTCGGCCAGGATCCGTCCGTTGCGCACGATGCCGAAGGAGTACGCCGTAGGGCTGGCCCGCACGACGTTGTCCTCCTCGTCCAGGACGACCGCGCTGGATCGCAGGACCGCGAGCACGTGGGCGACGCCGGGCGGCATCAGCGGCGGCGGCTTCGGGTCGGCGTCCGCACGCTGTTCCTTCTCACTGGCCGAGAAGGCAAGGGTGGCGAACACCCCCGTCAGCAGGCCGACGAGGCCGGCGACGGCAGCGACCAGTTGGGCGTCCACGCGTAGATCGTAGGGTCGCCGCGTCGCGCCGGAGAGTGGGAGACTGGCCAGGCCACAGCCTCCCCCCGACTGTTCACCTTCGATCTATGGCTCGTTCATCCGGGCCTGACACGCTCGCTGCCGTCGTCCAACGAAGGGTCACCATGCGCGACGCCTACCACGAGGAGCTCGCCGGTCTGTCCGATCAGCTCGTCGAGATGACGAGACTCGTCGGG
>JAVEDB010000052.1 GCA_030841185.1 Actinomycetota bacterium | reverse complement strand
CCGGCCATCGTGCGGCTCGACGTCGCCGACCGGGAGCGCTACCTGCAGGAGTGCTTCGGGCCGGTCAGCTTCCTGGTCACCACCGAGGACACCGCGCAGTCGATCGACCTGCTGCGCAGCAGCGTCGCGGAGCAGGGGGCGATCACCGCCGCGGTCTACGCCACCGACGAGGCCGTGCTCGCGGCCGCCGAGAAGGCGGCGCTCGACGCCGGCGTCGCGCTGTCCTGCAACCTGACGCAGTCGGTCTACGTCAACCAGTCGGCCGCGTTCTCCGACTTCCACGCCACCGGTGCCAACCCGGCGGCGAACGCCGCACTCACCGACGCGGCCTACGTCGCGAGCCGGTTCCGCATCGTCCAGTCCCGCCGGCACCTGCCGGACTGAGCCGCACCCTCGGGTGTTTAGATCGCGGCGGTGGCGGGAGGAGCGGGCGCATGGGTGCACGGACCTGGATCGAGGGCTGGCCGGTCTACCGGCAGCTGACAGGTACCGACCCGCTGGGCCGCGGCACCGCCGCCGAGTCGCCCCGCAGCGCCGAGCTCATCGACCGGACCGCCACCGCGGACCGGGTCGCGAAGTCGGTCTGCCCCTACTGCGCGGTCGGCTGCGGCCAGAACGTCTACGTCAAGGACGAGCAGGTCGTTCAGATCGAGGGCGACCCCGACAGTCCGGTCTCGCGCGGGCGGCTGTGCCCCAAGGGCTCGGCCAGCAAGCAGCTCGTCACCGGGCCGCACCGCCAGGAGAAGGTCCTCTACCGGGCGCCGTACACCCGCGAGTGGCGCGAGCTCGACCTCGACACCGCAATGGACATGGTGACCGAACGGGTCATCCAGGCCCGGGACCGCGGGTGGGAGGACCTCGACCACAAGGGCAACCGGGCCCGCCGGACCCTCGGCATCGCCAGCCTGGGCGGCGCGACGCTGGACAACGAGGAGAACTACCTCATCAAGAAGCTCTTCACGGCGCTCGGCGCGGTGCAGATCGAGAACCAGGCCCGAATATGACACTCCTCCACGGTTCCCGGTCTGGGGACCTCGTTCGGGCGCGGCGGCGCGACTAACACCCAGCAGGACCTGGCCAACGCCGACTGCATCGTCATCCAGGGCTCGAACATGGCCGAGGCGCACCCGGTGGGCTTCCAGTGGGTCATGGAGGCCAAGGCCCGCGGTGCGAAGGTGTTCCACATCGACCCGCGGTTCACCAGGACCAGCGCGCTCGCGGACAGCTATATCCCGATCAGGGCCGGGACCGACATCGCGCTGCTCGGCGGCGTCGTCAACTACATCCTGACCAACGACAAGGCGTTCCACGAGTACGTGCTCGCCTACACCAACGCGTCATTCATCGTGACAGGCGACTACGCGGACGCGGAGGACCTGGACGGCCTGTTCTCGGGCTACGACGGCGAGACCGCGTCGTACGACGCAACCTCCTGGCAGTACGAGGGCATGGAGGCGACCCACGAGCCCGGGTCGGCCGCTGAGTCCAAGGAGCAGGCCGCGGGCCTGCAGCACGAGTCCGGCGGGCCCGCGCTGGAGGGCGAGACGGCGCACCCCACAGCGGACCCGACGCTGCAGCATCCGAACTGCGTGTGGCAGATCCTCAAGCGGCACTTCGCCCGGTACACACCAGAGATGGTCGAGGAGATCTGCGGCACGCCACGGGAGCAGTTCCTCGAGCTGTGCGAGGCGTGGACGGCGAACTCCGGCCGGGAGCGGACCTCCGCGGTCGTCTACGCCGTGGGCTGGACGCAGCACAGCGTCGGGGTCCAGTACATCCGCACGGCGGCCATCATCCAGCTGCTGCTGGGGAACATGGGCCGCCCGGGCGGCGGCATCATGGCGATGCGCGGGCACGCGAGCATCCAGGGCTCCACCGACATCCCCACGTTGTTCAACCTGCTGCCGGGTTACCTGGCCATGCCCAGTGCGTCGAGCCACCAGGACCTGAATTCGTGGATCGAGTCATTGCGCGGCACCAACCAGAAGGGGTTCTGGCGCAATGCCGACACCTATGCGGTCTCCCTGCTCAAGGAGTACTGGGGCGACGCCGCCACCGCCGACAACGACTTCTGCTTCGACTACCTGCCGCGCATCACCGGTGACCACGGGACCTACCGGACCACGATGGACATGGTCGACGGCAAGGTGTTCGGCTACTTCCTGCTCGGCCAGAACCCGGCCGTCGGCTCGTCGCACGGAAAGCTCCAGCGTCTCGGGATGGCCAACCTCGACTGGCTGGTGGTGCGCGACCTCGCGATGATCGAGAGCGCGACGTTCTGGAAGGACTCCCCCGAGATCGAGACCGGCGAGATCGTGCCCGAGGAGTGCCGCACCGAGGTCTTCTTCTTCCCGGCGGCCGCGCACACCGAGAAGGAGGGCACCTTCACCCAGACGCAGCGGATGCTGCAGTGGCGGGAGAAGGCCGTCGAGCCGAAGGGTGACCAGCGGTCGGACCTGTGGTTCTTCTACCACCTGGGCCGCCGGCTGAGGGAGCGCCAGCACGGGTCGGCCGACGAGCGCGACCGGCCGCTGCTCGACCTCAACTGGGACTACGAGGTGCACGGCGACGAGCCGTCCGCGGCCTCGGTGCTGCGGGCGATCAACGGCTACGACCGGAACACCGGGAAGGAGCTGGCCGGCTACCTGGACCTCAAGGCGGACGGCAGCACGTCCTGCGGCTGCTGGATCTACTGCGGCGTCTACGCCGACGGGGTCAACCAGGCCGCTCGGCGCAAACCGCGGACCGAGCAGGACAGCACGGCCCTGGAGTGGGGATGGGCCTGGCCCTACAACCGGCGCATTCTCTACAACCGGGCGTCCGCGGATCCGCAGGGCCGCCCGTGGAGCGAGCGCAAGCGCTACGTGTGGTGGGACGAGGCCGCGGGTGCGTGGACGGGCAGTGACGTGCCGGACTTCGAGAAGGACAAGCCCCCGTCGTACCGGCCCTCCGAGGACGCGGTCGGACCGGACGCGCTGCGCGGGGACGACCCGTTCATCATGCAGGCGGACGGCAAGGGCTGGCTCTACGTGCCGACCGGCCTGCAGGACGGGCCGATGCCGACGCACTACGAGCCGCACGAGTCGCCGTTCCGCAACGCCCTCTACGGTCAGCAGGGCAACCCGACCCGCAAGGTCTACGGGCGCGCGGACAACCCGTCCAACCCCTCGCCCCCCGAAGGTCATGCGGAGGTCTATCCGTTCGTGCTCACGACGTCCCGGCTGACCGAGCACCACACCGCGGGCGGCATGAGCCGGCAGCTGCCGTACCTCTCCGAGCTGCAGCCGGAGATGTTCGTGGAGGTGTCCCCCGAGCTCGCGCGGGAACTGGGCCTCGAGCATCTGGGTTGGTGCCACGTGGTCACCAGCCGGGCCGCGATCGAGTCACGGGTGATGGTCACGGACCGGATGCGACCCCTTCGGGTGCAGGGCCGGCTCGTGCACCAGGTCTGGATGCCCTACCACTGGGGCCCGACCGGGTTGACGACCGGCGAGTCGGCCAACGACCTGTTCGGGGTCGCACTGGACCCGAACGTGCTCATCCAGGAGTCCAAGGTCACGACCTGCGACGTCCGGCCCGGCCGGCGGCCGCGCGGCCCGGACCTGCTCGCGCTCGTCGAGGACTACCGGCAACGAGCCGGCGTGACCCCGGAAACCGGCACTCGCATCGCCACGGTGGGAGCGAGCGCCGGCCGGGCACATCTCGAGAACGCTCACGACCCCGAGACGGACACGGAGGGCCAGTCATGACCCTGGACAACCGCCTTTCGGGGCCGCTGGACGATGTCGCGGGCGAGGCGGGCCACACCGGCCACCCGCCGCGGATGGGCTTCTTCACCGACACCTCGGTGTGCATCGGCTGCAAGGCGTGCGAGGTGGCCTGCAAGGAATGGAACCTCGTCCCGGAAGACGGTCTCGACCTGCTGGGCATGTCGTTCGACAACACCGGGTCGCTGGGCGCAAGCTCCTGGCGGCACGTCGCCTTCATCGAGCAGGCGCCGGTGGCGGTGCCCGACGCCGCGCCCCGGGCCGTGGACCTGCCGATGCCGTCCTTCACCCGGCCCGGCGACGGGACCGGCGCGGAGACGCGCAGCGACTTCCGGTGGTTGATGTCCTCGGACGTCTGCAAGCACTGCACGCACGCCGCCTGCCTGGACGTGTGCCCGACCGGCGCCCTCTTCCGGACCGAGTTCGGCACCGTCGTCGTGCAGCAGGACATCTGCAACGGCTGCGGCTACTGCGTCTCGGCCTGTCCCTACGGCGTCATCGACCGCCGCGAGGACGATGGCCGCGCGTTCAAGTGCACCCTCTGCTACGACCGTCTCAAGGGCGGCCTGGAGCCGGCCTGCGCGAAGGCGTGCCCGACCGAGTCCATCCAGTTCGGCCCGCTCGACGAGCTGCGCGAGCGCGCGGCGGCCCGGGTCGAACAGCTGCACGGCGCGGGTGTGGTCGAGGCGCGGTTGTACGGCGAGAGCCCCGACGACGGTGTCGGAGGAGCCGGCGCCTTCTTCCTGCTCCTCGACGAGCCGGAGGTGTACGGGCTGCCGCCCGACCCCGTCGTACCCGCGAAAATGCTGCCGCGAATGTGGCGCTTCGCGGGGGCGGCGGCAGCGGCGATGCTCACCGCGGCGGCGGTGGCGTTCGCCGGCAAGGGGCCCCGATGACGGCCAACCGGCCGCGCCGCCGGGGCCGCTCCGACGACGGTTCGCGCGAGGCACCGATGGTGCCGCGGGCCGACTTCACGTCCTACTACGGACGTCCGGTGCTGAAGGCGCCGGTGTGGACGGACGACATCGCCTACTACTTCTTCCTCGGTGGGCTCTCCGCCGGCTCGTCGCTGCTCGCGGCGGGGGCGGACCTGACCAACCGGCCGGCCCTCCGGCGCGGGACCCGGGTGGCATCGCTGGCGAGCATCGCCGCTGGCGCGGTGTTCCTCATCAAGGACCTGGGCCGTCCTGCGCGGTTCCACCACATGCTGCGCGTCGCCAAGCCGACGTCGCCCATGAGCGTCGGCACCTGGGTGCTCACCGCCTACGGCCCCGCGGTCGGTGCGGCCGCGGCGGCCGAGCTGCTCCCGCGGTCCTGGCGGCAGCGCCGGTTGGGACGGCTGCTCGACGGACTGGCCCGACCGGCCGGCCTGTCCGCGGCGGCCCTGGCACCGGCTGTCGCGTCGTACACCGCGGTGCTGTTGTCGCAGACCGCGGTGCCGGCATGGAGCGAGGCACACGAGGCGCTGCCCTTCGTCTTCACCGGCAGCGCGATGGCGAGTGCGGGCGGCCTCGCCATGATCGTGGCTCCGGTGAGTGAGGCTGGACCGGCGCGCCGGCTGGCCGCGTTCGGCGCGCTGGTCGAGCTCGCCGCGTCCCGGCGGCTGGAGACCGGCCTCGGCCTGGTCGGCGAGGTCTTCGGCACCGGCCGCGCGCACGAGGAACTCAGCCGGGCGAGCACGCTCACCGCGGGCGGTCTGCTGGGCGCCCTGCTGCTGGGCCGGCGCAGCCGGACAGCGGCTGTCGTCTCGGGAGCCGCGCTCCTGGCGGGGGGCTGGTACGAGCGTCTCGGCCTGCTGCACGCCGGGGTGGCGTCCACGCAGGACCCGAAGTACGTCGTCGTGCCGCAGCGGGAGCGCCTCGATGCGCGCGGTCGGGCCGGGGCCGCTGACGACCATCTTGCGTAGGTTTGTGGCGTTTGGTCCCCCCGGCACCGGGCAGCGTGTTCGCCGGAAACGAGTCCTCACAGCCCCGAACGGGAGATCCCCATGTCAGCAGCACCAGCAGTGGTCCACGCCGTGGACTACGGACGAGGCGTGTCCGACGCCTGGGCGAGCATCGCCCTGTTCATCCCGAAGCTCCTCTTCTTCGCCATCGTGCTCGTCGTCGGCTACTTCCTGGCGAAGGTGCTGGCCAAGGTCGTCGACCGCGTCCTCGAGCGGGTCGGCTTCGACCGCGCCGTGGAGCGCGGCGGTGTCAAGCAAGCGATGGCGCGCAGCCAGTACGACGCGTCGGACATCGTGGCCAAGCTCGTGAAGTACACGGTGATGCTGTTCACGCTCGTGATCGCGTTCAACGTGTTCGGGCCCAACCCGATCAGCAACTTGCTCCAGCAGGTCATCGCGTTCCTGCCGAACCTCATCGTGGCCATCGTCATCGTCGTCGTGGCCGCCGCGATCGCGAAGGTCGTCAAGGACCTCGTCTCGAACACCCTCGGCGGGCTGTCCTACGGCAACGTGGTCGCCAACATCGCCTCGGTCTTCATCCTGTTCCTCGGCGTCGTCGCCGCTCTGAACCAGATCGGCGTCGCCACGACCGTGACCACACCGATCCTCATCACGATCCTGGCGACCGTCGGCGGCGTCATCGTCGTCGGTGCCGGTGGTGGCCTGATCCGGCCGATGCAGAGCCGGTGGGAGCGCTGGCTGAACACCGCCGAGCGGGAGTCGGAGAACGTCAAGGCGCAGGTCCGCACCGCACCGTCCATGCGCGAGCAGGCCGGCCAGCTCAAGGACCAGTACAAGGACCAGTACGCGCAGTCCGGTGACACCCGCGACGCGTCATCCGTGGATGTCCGGACGGCGGGCAACGGCTCGACGACGGCCTACCAGGGCGACCCGAACCTGGAGACGCGTCAGCTCTGACGCACGGCAGCACCCTCGTCGTCCCCGCTCACCACCCGGTGGGCGGGGACGACGTACGTCGGCCCCGGTCAGCGCACCACCAGCGCGGTCTCGCCGGCCGGCAGCAGCTCCCCGATGACGGGATAGCCCGGCACCTCGGCCGCGACCAGCAGGCCGCCGGAGGTCTGGGCGTCGGCGAGCAGCAGCATCTCGTCCTCCGGACGGTCCGAGGCGCAGTGCGGCCGCACCCACTCGAGGTTGCGCCGGGTGCCACCGCTGACGAAGCCTGCCGCCAGCGCCTCGCGGGCACCGTCCAGGTACGGCACCGCATCGGCGTACACCACCGCTGTGACGCCACTGGCCCGGGCCAGCTTGAACGCATGTCCGAGCAGCCCGAACCCGGTGACGTCGGTGGCTGCTCGCGCACCGGCGAGCAAGGCTGCCTGCGAGGCGGCTTGGTTCAGAGTCACCATCGCGGTGACCGCGCCGGGGAACACCTCGCCGGTGGCCTTGTGCCGCGCGTTGAGCACGCCGATGCCGAGCGGCTTGGTCAGGGTAAGCGGGAGACCGGCCCTCGCCGCGTCGTTGCGCAGCAGCCGGTCCGGGTCGGCTGTGCCCGTCACCGCCATGCCGTACTTCGGTTCGGCATCGTCCACGCTGTGGCCGCCGGCGACGTGGCAGCCGGCCTCGTGCGCGACGTCGAGACCGCCGCGCAGCACTTCTGCCGCAAGCTCCATGGGCAACAGGTCGCGTGGCCACGCGAGCAGGTTCACGGCCACGACGGGGCGGCCCCCCATCGCGTAGACATCGGACAGCGCGTTGGCCGCGGCAATGCGGCCCCAGTCGTAGGCGTCGTCGACGACCGGCGTGAAGAAGTCCGCCGTCGCGACGATCGCCTGTCCGTTCTCGATGCGGACCACGGCCGCGTCGTCACCCTCATCCAGGCCGACGAGGAGGTCCCCTCGCAGCTCCGTCGACGAACCGCCGTGCAGCCCGGCAACCATCTGCTCCAGCTCGCCCGGCGGGATCTTGCAGGCGCAGCCGCCACCCCGCGCGTACTGGGTGAGGCGTACGGCGGTCTCCGACGTTGTGGTCATGTCCTGACGGTAATCGGGGCGGCCGGACGGGCCGGGTTAGGGTCTGCGGCGGAGGCGTACAGGTGCCTGGTGGCCCTCGCGGTCTTCAAAACCGTTGTGGCCCGGGATCCGGGTCAGGCCGGTTCGATTCCGGTCCGCCTCCGCCAGGGCTTCACCGACCACCCACGTAGCGGGTGTCGGCGGCCGACGACATGATTGGCCGCATGATCGGGCGTCTGCATCACGTGATCATCGACTGTCCCGATCCGGTGACGCTAGGGAACTTCTACTCCGAGCTGCTGGGTCTGCCCGTCACCTACCGGAGCGAGGACTTCGTCGTGGTCTCGAAGGACGACACGACCTCCGGCGTCGCCTTCCAGCGCGCACCTGACCACCAGCCGCCGCAATGGCCGGACCCGTCACGTCCACAGCAGATGCACCTCGACGTGATGGTCGACGACCCCGAAGTCGCGGGCCGGAACGTCGTGGCGCTCGGCGCGACGAAGCTGCCCGGAGTCGGCGTTTACAGCGACCCGGTAGGGCACCCGTTCTGCCTGATCCCCCGACCGCACTGGGCACCGCCGATCAGTGAGTGACCGGCGCTTACAGTCGGCAGGTGACCGAGGAAAGCCCGACCGGCCGTGACGACGCGCGCCGGTCCATCCCGCGTACCGATGTGCTCCTCGCGCACCCGGAGATCGCCGCGGCCGTCACCCGGCTCGGCCACGAATTCGTCAAGCGGGCCGTCACCGCGGCACAGGAGCGCGCGAGGTCCGGGGAGATAGCCGCTGCGGACGTCGCGGCGACCGCGCTGGCCAGCCTCCCCGCGGACTCGTCCTCACTGCGACCCGTCATCAACGCCACCGGCGTGCTGCTGCACACCAACCTGGGGCGGGCCCCGCTGTCGCAGCCATCCATCGACGCCCTCATCGCCGCCGCCGGCCCGACCGACGTCGAGCTGGAGCTCGCCACCGGCCGCCGGGCGGCACGCGGCCGCGGCACCCTGGACGCGCTCGCGGCAGCTGTGCCCGACGCCGAGGCGGTAGCGGTCGTGAACAACGGCGCCGCCGCGTTGGTGCTGGCCGCGACCGCCCTGGCGCAGGAGCGGGAGATCGTCGTCAGCCGAGGCGAGCTCGTCGAGATCGGTGCCGGCTTCCGCATTCCCGACCTGCTCGCGTCGACCGGTGCCGTGCTGCGCGAGGTCGGAACGACCAACCGGACCACGCTGGCCGACTACCGGGCGGCGATCGGCCCGCGAACGGGCTTCGTCCTCAAGGTGCACCCGTCCAACTTCGTCGTCTCCGGCTTCACGTCGACCGTCCCGACCGACGCGCTCGCCGCCCTCGGCGTACCTCTCGTCGTGGACATTGGCTCGGGCCTGCTCCGCCCCCACCCACGGCTGCCCGGCGAGCCCGACGCCACCAGCGCCCTGCGTGCCGGCGCGGACCTCGTGACGTGCAGCGGGGACAAGCTGCTGGGCGGCCCGCAGTGCGGCCTGCTCCTCGGTCGCGCCGGGGTCGTGGAGCGGCTGCGCCGCCACCCGCTCGCCCGCGCGCTCCGCGTCGACAAGCTCACTCTCGCCGCGCTCGAGGCCAGTCTCCGCGGCGGCACGCCGACGTCCCGGGCGCTCGAAGCGAGCCAGGACGACCTCCTCGCCCGCGCGAAGCGGGTCGCAGCGACGCTGCAGGCGACCGGCATCGACGCGGTCGCCGTGCCGAGCGAGGCGACCGTGGGCGGCGGCGGCGCCCCCGGCGTCGTGCTGCCCAGTGCGGCGGTCAGCCTCCCCGAGCCGTACGCCGTGGCGCTGCGCACCGCTGACCGCCCGGTGGTGGGGCGGGTGCACGACGGGCGGTGCCTGCTCGACCTGTTCGCCGTTCCGGCGGACAACGACGACGACGTGACGGCGGCCGTCCTCGGCGTACCCCACTGATGCACGTCGTCGCCACCGCGGGCCACGTCGACCACGGCAAGTCAGCCCTGGTCCGGGCGCTTACCGGGATGGAGCCCGACCGCTGGGCCGAGGAACGTCGCCGCGGCATGACGATCGATCTCGGTTACGCCTGGACGCGACTGCCGGGCGGGTCCGAGGTGGCCTTCGTCGACGTACCCGGCCACGAGCGCTTCGTGACCAACATGCTCGCGGGCGTCGGCCCGGTGCCGGCGGCGATGTTCGTCGTCGCCGCCGACCAGGGATGGCAGCAGCAGTCCAGTGAGCACCTCGCGGCGTTGCACGGGCTTGGCCTGCGGCACGGCCTGCTGGTGGTGACCC
>JAVEDB010000253.1 GCA_030841185.1 Actinomycetota bacterium | reverse complement strand
CGAGGCCGAACTTCTGCAACGTCCCGGCGTGCTGGTCGGTGTCGACCTGGTCCGGGAGCTCCTGCTCCGCCTGCTGCGCCTTGTCGTGGTCGCCGCGCGAACGCAGCAGCTCCAGGACCTGCTCCTTGTCGATCTGCATGTCTGTCGTCCTCTCGAGACGGTCAGCGGGCCTTCGCTGTCCGCGCCATCTCCCCGGCCGGACTGCATAGAAACCAGACAATTCACCTGGTTTCCCTCTCGCACCTCCGGGCAGCCCGGGTGTTCGACGTGGTCCGGCACTCACTAATCCGGCACTCATTAACGGGAGACACACATGATCAGCAAGAACGACATCAACGACGTGATGGGCATGGAGCTCTGCAGCACCGATGGCGACAAGATCGGCGGCATCGGCCAGGTGTTCCTCGACGACCAGACCGGCGAGCCCGAGTGGGTCACCGTCAAGACGGGGCTGTTCGGCTCCAACGAATCGTTCGTGCCCATCCGCGACGCCAGCGTTGAGAACGGCGCCGTCGTCGTCCCCTGGGACAAGGCCACCATCAAGGACGCGCCGAACGTCGACCCGGACGGCGGCCACCTCGACGAGTCCGAGGAGGCGCGACTTTACGACTACTACGGCCTGGACTACAGCACGTCGCAGTCGGACAGCGGTCTGCCCACCGGATTCGCGGGCACCGAGTCCGGCACGACCGGGAACACCTCGGCGTACGACGAAGGGCGGGACACGTCCGGTCCTAACACCGACGAAGCGATGACCCGCTCCGAGGAGCAGCTGCGCGTCGGCACCGAGAAGCAGGAAGTCGGCCGCGCCCGGCTGCGCAAGTACGTCGAGACCGAGCAGGAGCAGGTCAGCGTCCCGGTCACCAAGGAGAAGGTGCGCCTCGAGACTGAGCCGATCACCGGCGCCAACCGCGATGCCGCCCTCGGCGGGCCCGACATCAGCGAGGAGGAGCACGAGGTGACCCTCACCGAGGAGCGCCCCGTGGTGACCAAGGAGGCCGTGCCCGTCGAGCGCGTGCGTCTGACCAAGGAGACGGAGACCGAGCAGGAGAACGTCTCCACCGACCTCCGCAAGGAGCGCATCGACGCCGATGTGCCGGACGGTCGCTGACCCTCGCGAGCCAAGAGCCGGCGAAGCCCTGGATTCCGGCCCGGGGCTTCGTCGGCTCTTCCCTTGTGACCCCGACCTTCAGGCGGGCTGACCGTCGTCCGCGCCCGGCTGCGGCTCGTGCCCCGGACGGCCCGGTGTCCGGCGGTGCGCCTTGAGCTCGGCCTCGGCCACGTGCCGGCGGCCGCCCACGAGCTGCTCGCGGCCGCGGCGCTCGAGGTCCCGAAGCACCGCGTAGTAGCCGTCGTCGTACTCCTCCACCACCTGGAACGTCCAGCGCCCGGCCAGCACGTTGCGACCGATCAGGTCGGTCTGCACCTCGTCGGCGAGCTCGTCAGCACCGGCTTTGCGCAGCATCGCCACGGCGTCGTCGAGCTTGAAGTCCGCCTTGCCGGTGAGCCGGTGCAGGGCATAGAGGTGGCCGCGCAGCTCCTCGACGACCTCGAGCGTCTCGGACAGCAGTCCGGCGGCCGCCACCGCAGCGTCGCTGGCCCCGGGTGGCCGGCGGGCCAAGTCGTCGCCGTCCTCGGCGTCGGTCCGGTCGCGCTGGCTAGGACTCACGTCGGCCATCTGCCCCTCGGCCTTCCCGGGAAACGCCCGACCTGGATCGACGGAGACGCGAGGACGGGCCTTGCGAGGAACGAGGCCGCCCGTCCCCTAGGTTGGGCCCTCATGAGAGTCGGCGTCCCCGTTGAGACCCGTCCGGGTGAGCGCCGCGTGGCTCTCGTCCCCGACGCGGTCCCCCGTCTCATCGCCGCCGGCCTCGAGGTGGTGGTCGAGGCCGGCGCGGGCCGGCACGCGTTCGCTTCCGACGAGGCGTACGCCGAAGCCGGGGCCAGCGTCGTACCCGGCGACATCCTGGACAGCAGCGACGTGGTGCTCACCGTCGCCCCCCTCGACACCCAGCAGGCGGCGCGGCTGCGGCCGGGCACCATCACGATCGGCTTCCTCCCGCCCGCGGAGACCGAGCTCGTCGCGGCGCTCGCCGCGCGCTCGGTGATCGCGTTCTCCATGGAGCTCGTCCCGCGCATCTCCCGGGCACAGTCCATGGATGCGCTGTCCTCGCAGTCGCTGGTCGCGGGCTACCGCGGCGCACTGGTTGCCGCGCAGCGGTTACCGAGGTTCTTCCCGCTGTTCATGACGGCGGCCGGCACCGTGGCTCCGGCCAAGGTGCTCGTGCTGGGCGCCGGTGTCACCGGGCTGCAGGCCATCGCGACGGCGCGCCGGCTCGGGGCGGTGGTGCAGGCGTACGACGTGCGGCCGGCCTCCGCCGACGAGGTGCACTCGATGGGGGCCGTGTTCGTCGAGCTGGAGCTCGAGTCGCTGGAGGGGTCTGGCGGCTACGCCCGGGAGATGACCGAGGAGCGCGCCGAGCGGCAGCGGCAGCTGCTCACGCCGTACGTCGCAGACTCCGACGTGGTGATCACGACCGCCGCAGTGCCCGGCCGCCGGGCGCCGCTGCTGCTCACCCAGGCCATGGTCGAGACGATGCGCCCGGGCTCGGTCGTGGTCGACCTGGCCGCCGAGAGCGGCGGCAACTGTGAGCTGTCGAGGCCCGGCGAGGACGTCGACCACGGCGGCGTGCTCGTTTGGGGGGCCAAGGACGTGGCCTCGTCGATGGCCGTGCACTCCAGCCAGCTCTATGCGCGGAACGTGTCGAACCTGTTGTTGCTCATGACCCATGAGGGGGAGGTCGTGCCCGACTTCGACGACGAGATCGTCGCCGGCTGCTGTGTGACGGGAGGACCCGCGTGAGCGAGGGCATGGCGCTGCTCACCATCTTCGTGCTCGCCGTCTTCGTCGGGTTCGAGGTCATCTCGAAGGTGTCCGCGGTGCTGCACACGCCGTTGATGTCCGGGGCCAACGCGATCCACGGCGTGATCCTGGTGGGCGCGATCCTCGTGACGGGGCAGTCCGATGGGACGGCTCAGCTCGTGCTCGGACTGGTGGCGGTGCTCCTGGCGACGCTGAACATGGTCGGCGGCTTCGTCGTCACCGACCGGATGCTGGAGATGTTCGGGCGTGGCCGCCGGCCGGCACCCCGGCCCCCCGACGACACCGGGCGCGGGACGTGAGCCGCGACTGGATGGACTTCGGTTACCTCGTCGCCGCCATCTGCTTCGTGGTCGCGCTGAAGGGCCTGTCCGGTCCGAAGACCGCGCGGACCGGGAACCTCATCGGTGCCGCCGGCGCGGTGCTTGCCGTGATCCTGGTGCTGACCGGTGAGCACATCGAGCACCGGGCCGCCATCCTCGTGACGATCGCGCTCGGGGCCGTCGCCGGCGTGCTGTCCGCCCGGCGGGTGGCGATGACGGCGATGCCGCAGCTGGTGGCGCTGTTCAACGGTGTGGGTGGCGGAGCCGCCGCCATCGTGGCCGCGGTGGAGCTCGGATCGGTCCACGGCCGCGGGCCGCTGGTCGCTGCGTTGTTCACGCTGGTCGTCGGCAGTGTCAGCTTCTCGGGCTCCGCCGTCACCTTCGCCAAGCTGCAGGAGCTCATGACGAGCCGGCCGGTGCTGTTCCCTGGCGGCCCGCTGGTTTTCGGCGCGCTCATCGCCGTGGACGTGGCGGCCTGCGTCGTCGGCTACCGCGTCCAGGACAACGGGCCGGTCGAGCTGCTGGCCGCCGTGATCGTCCTGCTGTCGCTGGTCGTCGGGATCCTGTTCGTGCTCCCGGTCGGCGGTGCCGACGTGCCGATCGTCATCTCCCTGCTCAACGCGTTCACCGGGCTCACCGTCGCGGCCAGTGGTTACGTCCTCGGCAATACGCTGCTGATCGTCGCCGGCACCCTTGTCGGAGCGTCCGGCACGATCCTCACCCGGATGATGGCGGCGGCGATGGGCCGCTCGGTGGCCAGCATCCTGTTCGGCGCGTTCAAGGGTGGGTCGACGGCGGGGTCGCAGGCGGTCAGTGAACGTCCGGTGCGTTCCGCGCACGCCGAGGACGTCGCGGTGCTGCTGGGCTACGCCCGCAAGGTCGTAATCGTGCCCGGCTACGGCCTGGCCGTCGCCCAGGCGCAGCACACGATCCACGAGATGGTCGAGGCTCTCGAGGCGCGTGGTGTGGAGGTGCTCTACGGCATCCACCCGGTCGCCGGCCGGATGCCGGGCCACATGAACGTCCTGCTGGCGGAGGCGAGCGTGCCCTACCACCAGCTCAAGGAGATGGACGAGGCCAACTCCGAGCTGCCGTCGACGGATGTAGCGCTGGTTGTGGGTGCCAACGACGTCGTGAACCCCGCCGCCAAGACAAGCCCCGGGAGCCCGATCTACGGGATGCCGATCCTCAGCGTCGACGAGGCCCGCGCGGTCGTCTTCCTCAAGCGCTCGATGCGGCCGGGCTTCGCCGGGATCGAGAACGAGCTGCTCTACAGCCCCAAGACCACGCTGCTCTTCGGTGATGCCAAGGATTCCCTGACCCAGGTCCTCCAGGCGCTCAAGTCCCTATGACCCAGATCGCCCTGTGACCCAGATCGCCCTGTGACGCAGAGCGAATGTGACGTAGATCGCGTTCGTAACCCACGGCCGGGGGAAGTCGTTTCCTGTACGAGCGAACCGACCGAAGGGCCCTGCCGATGTCCGAGAGCTCGCACGAGAGGCACCGCCGCACGGAGCACCTGCGCCGTGCCGTGGACGAGGCGGCGAAGGCCGATATCGACCGCCGCACGCAGGAGCGCAATGCGGCGGTGGCCATCGCCGTACTCGCGATCGTCGTGGTCGCGCTGCTCGTCGCGGTGGTCAGCGGTGCGACCGACGTGCTCCGGCCCTGACGCTCAGACCACGCCGTACAGGCGGTCCCCGGCGTCACCCAGGCCGGGAACGATGTAGCCCAGTTCGTTGAGCTTCTCGTCGAGGCCGGCCGTGACCACGCTGACCGGCACCGAGGAGGCGCCGAACGCCTTCTTCATGGCCTCCAGCCCTTCCGGCGCGGCCAGCAGGCAGATCGCGGTGAGGTCATCAGCGCCGCGGTCGAGCAGGAAGGTCAGCGCCGCGACGAGGGTGCCACCGGTCGCGAGCATGGGGTCGAGCACGTAGCACTGCCGTCCTGACAGGTCCTCCGGCAACCGAGTGGCGTAGGTCGAGGCCTGCAGCGTCTGCTCGTCCCGGATCATGCCCAGGAAACCGACCTCGGCTGTGGGCAGCAGCCTCATCATCCCCTCCAGCATCCCCAGCCCGGCCCGCAGGATCGGGACCACCAGCGGCTTGGGGGCGGCCAGCCGTACCCCGGTAGCCGGGGCCACCGGCGTCCGGATCTCGGTGGTCTCGGTCCGCACGTCGCGGGTGGCCTCGTAGGCGAGCAGGGTGACCAGCTCGTCGGCCAGCCGGCGGAACGTTGGGGAGTCCGTGTTCTCGTCCCGC
>JAVEDB010000251.1 GCA_030841185.1 Actinomycetota bacterium | reverse complement strand
GACTGCTGAGCACTTCGTCGCCGCGCGCCTGCGGGACCTGACCGCGGGCATGCAGACCACCCTCGGCCACATGAAGGCAGTCCTGGAGAACTGAGTCGAACCGTCGGCCGGACGCAGTGTCAGCGCGACCGCAGGCCGCGAGCGTTCGTCACCATCATCGACGGGACAGCGCCGATCATCAGCTGCAAGGGGTCGTCCGGCGCCTGACTCGGCCCGCCTGACCTCCCCGCCGTCCACCGTGGAATGCCACCGATACCGACCTGGGCAGGCGCGGGGCGAGGTCGTCTTGGCGGATCCTGCCACTCGGATGTGCGGATCCTGCCCCTCGGATGTACAGCGTCTTTCTGGGCGGAATGACGCGGCACGATGCGCCTACGGCGGCGCCGTGGGCGCTCCCGTCGATCATGAACAGACGAACATAGCCGTCATTACCGACCGCACTGGCGGAGGACTCATCTGCCGCAGGTTCTGCGCCTGAAGACCGTCCCTATTTCCCCCGGACCAGGCACGAATAGGGCCTACGCTTGTCCATGCGCTCCGCCTACGTCCCTGGCGGATCTGCTTCCGACTCCTCCGATGCGAAGCGGCCTTGGTGCCCGCGTGAACGACAGCGCTGCTTATCCCACTCGCGAATGCGTTGGACGACTCTGGTGAGCGCATCGTGCCAGAGCAGTGGATCAGTTGGCCGTGCGTCCGCATCGTCGTAAGCGGCCGCATGGGCAAGACGAAGCGCCAGCAGCTCCTCGCGTATCGAGCGGTGTTCCGACCAACAATCCGGTACCTCGTCCTCGAGGCCATAGTGCCGGCGAAGCCAATCGACCCAGGCCGTCGGGTCCGATGTGGCAATCGGGGTGGCAGGCTCGGCAGAGGCAGCCACGCTCAGGTGCGCTCCCCCGTCAGGAGCGCGGGTCCGCAGGTCCTGGAGTTCCTCCGCCAGCGCAGAGACCCGCGCCGCCAATACCCTGAACTGCAGCTCGTCAATTTCCACGGGCCTCTATCTCACCATCTCCACGGCCGCTATTGACGGCTCTGTCGCCCAAGGGGAAGGTTCCCGTGGCGCTGCACTCGTTGGACTATCCTTCAGTTCGCTCGCCAATTGCTTGGAGGCTTGACGTTCTAACGTTTCGACAAGGCGGCCTGAGTGGTCGAGGCGTTCGCCGACCGACGACACCTTCCTGAGGTCATCAGTCTCCGGTACGACCGAAGCCATCGATGTGAACCGGTCGAGTTCCTCTTCCACGACGTACAGCCTGTTCTCGTCACGACCTCGAGACATCGCCACGTAGCCAGACTCACGACTCAAGGCTCGCGTTCCATAGACGAGGCAGATGTCAGACGTGGTCCCCTGCGCCTTGTGACACGTCACCACATAGCCCAGCGCGATGCGCTCGGACACTAGTTGTTCAGGCAGATCCAGGACACGGCCGCGATCGTCCCGAAGGCGCAGACCATCGCCCGACTCTAGGGTCGCCATGACGGTGGCTCTGGTGCCATTGAGCAATCCATACTCGTACGTATTGCGAGTGACAATCACCTCGTCCCCCGCCGAAATCTGTCTTGGCCCCAATCTCTCCCCGTCAACGACCAGACCGCCAGCGGCCACCCGGCCCTCGGCAACCAGGCGATTGTGAATGGCCAGATTCAACCCCGCGGCATCCGCGGCGCCTGCGGTCACAACCACCGTTGAATTTGAGCCCCCCGAGGCACGGTGCAATTCGAACCAGTCATCCACCAGGCGCGACCACAATGTTGCCCGGTCGCTTGTCATGACAACACGCCCCTCCGAGACATAGGCCCGCACCGCATGCGCGACGTTTCCTTCTCGGAGTTGGTCCAGGGCCTCCCGCTCCCAAGCAGCTGTTTGGCGCAGGTTGTCGTCAAGCACCAGGCTCGGGTGGCGGCGTGCAAGGGCCGCGAAAAGTCCCCCAGACTCGATCGCCGGCAGCTGGCGCGGGTCTCCCAGGAGGACGACCCGGCTCCCGGAATCGACCGCGATCTCGAGTAACCGAGCCATAGCGCGAGTCCCGACCATGCCTGCCTCATCTACGACCAACACAGCACCCGGTGGAAGGGCAGGCCTGCCGGAAATACTTTCCACCCGATCGCACGCTCCTACTAGCCGGCTCATAGACATCGAGACGATCCCTGTGCTGTCCTGCAAATGGCGGGCCGCCTTGGCTGCCACAGCCGCCCCGATAACTGCATGACCAGAGTCCACCCAGACACGATTAGCGACGGCGAGCGTGCTGGTCTTGCCGCTACCTGCCTTGCCGATCACAAGTGCGAGTCCGCGTGAGCCAGCAACCAGGGATTCGGCAACGGCGAGTTGCTTAGCCGTCAGAACCGCCGAAATCGGCACCTCAGCGATGGCGCCCTGCGGCACTCTCGCGCATTCGTAAGCCGCAAGCTCATTGGCCAACCCGAGAGCGCGTTGTTCCGTCGCCAGCATGCCGGCTGTCGAGTAGAGGCGCTGCCGCATGGTCCCTTCAGCAAACAGCGGTACCACCTCCTGCGACAGAAGCAACTGATCTGCCCAGTGCTCCACGGCAGGCACAGATGCCCCCTGCGGTAGTGCCTCGGCAACGGCGCGGAGCACGGCCCTACGATCAAAGGTCGCTTCGTGCGCAGTCAGTCCGGTGGTGCCAAGGAGGGACCGCACTACATCACCAAGGGCTGGCTCGGTTGGGGCGAACCTGGCGGCTCTCCTCAGCAACGCGGCCACGTTCGTCTGGGTGAAGCCAAGTGGGCTAGCTTCCGCTGCCCATCGCTCCCGAAGTAGGCCGGGACTGCTGGGTCGCTTACTGGGCCGAGTCGTCAGGGTCGCACGTTGAGCCGACCTAGCGTCGTCCCGACCGGTGATTTCAAGGGCAGCTTCTATCTGCTGACGCCTCTTCGAGAAGGCACGCAACACCTGCTTTGGTACGCCGA
The DNA here is from genome assembly GCA_030841185.1 of Actinomycetota bacterium. Classification (GTDB taxonomy): domain Bacteria; phylum Actinomycetota; class Actinomycetes; order JACCUZ01; family JACCUZ01; genus JAVEDB01. The sequence continues at coordinate 27,079 of JAVEDB010000251.1, read as the reverse complement.
GAACCTCGGCTGAGCCGTTTCGCACCGGCCCCCAGCACAGCCCTAAACGACTCGCCAACTCGCTCCGAAGCGCGGCCTGGTAGAGAAACCCGGCCGTCCGAGCTTGCTGGTAGATCTCCCGGCTATCGAGCGCGGAATACCTGCCATCTGAGCCACGAACTATGTTGGCGACCACGACATGGTCGTGCAATTGCATGTCGCCACAGCGGTTAGACCGGTGCTGGAAGCGGGCTCCGATAAGACCAGTGCTCTCCACACGATCGGCTCGCTGCCGGTCGCCTTGATGGCCGCGAAGGCCGTGCCCGGCGACTCGTTCCATGTACGCCAGGGCCGCCGCCACGGCTGCCTCGTGGCCCTGACGGACCTGTTCTGCCACAACTGGCGACCCGAGCCCGTAGATCACCGATACAGACTTGGGCGCTGAAAACGTGAGATCTAAGCCTGGAAGTCGGGCGTCTACCCGCGTCTCGGCGAACATCAACGCCGCTCTCACCCGGTCCATCCCACCCTCGCCGTCGAAGACGACGTCGGCATCGAGCCCGATCGCCCGGCACACCTCGATGGCTATGTCCGCCCGAACCGTCGGGGCGGGAGAACGTGACGTCCTGCTGGCCCTGACAGCTGCACGTTGAACTCTCCTCAATTCAGCCATCAGAGGCGGTGGGAGCACGTCGACAGGGTCGCTGTCCGACGTCGAGAAGTGCGTCCGGACCGCCGCTAGAAGCGGAACAGCCGACAGCCGTCCACGGGGGTCAACACGTAGGACCGAGCGGACCAGTCGTTGTTGGCTGCCCGGATCCTCGCCGCGAAGCACAGCCCGAAAGGCTTCGTCCCTGACCTCGCCCACGAGACCCAGCTCGCCACAACCGGAGCCGATCCACTGGCCGGGTCGCTCGCCCGTGCCGGTGTAGTAGTCCTCAGGACAGCCGGCCTGGCGCGCCATGTAGTAGTCGGCTGTCCACGTCGCGCCGCCCAGCCGACCGATTGACAGCATCGATGCCTGTCCTTCCCGCGGCGAAAGCCGCGGTATCAGAGATACCAGTGTGTGGGCTACTTGTCTAGACGTCTGATTAGGTTTACTCTCGCGGCTGTCAGCCCGACTGGGCCGTCTACCCGGAGGCAGGTGCGAGGGATGTCGATCATCGGAGAAGGGCGCTGGAACGGGCGCGGTGCGCCAGACGACTTGGAGAGGTCCGATGAGCGGCTTCTGGCGTTGGCCGCACGGCGCCTGACTTCAATGGAGCGGGCAGCCGCCGCAATTTGGGACGGCGGCCCCGGGCCGTGGTTCGGCATGGTCCATCACCTCGGTGCCGCCTTGACCGAGCTCGGACTCGACGGCGCACAAGCTAGTGGGCCGGTGGCGGTCGTCCCGCTCTCCCAACGCGGCCTTCTCGGGGCACTCGACGATGTCGACGATCTGCTATGTCGGATCATCGTCACAACTCGGGCCACCGAGCGACGGCTCTCCTGCGGTCGTGCCCGGACGCAGCTCGACCTGTGCCGCGATGTACTGGCGGAGCTCCCGTCATGACGACGTACGGCGAGCTCGTTGCTCGAGCCCTCACGTCCATCGGCCAAGCCGCCGGCCACCATCCGGAGTCCTCGGATGAGTTGCTCGACACCCTGCTGGAGGCGCGGACCCTCATCGCCACCATCGAGCGATTTGCCCGTGCCACTGCCTTTCACCGGGCTGTCGACGAGAGCCGCGGCCACCCGCCCTATCTCGTGTGGCGTGATCTCGATCAGGCGGGGCGAGCACTGGACAGCGTGACGCGTGGCATGCACGGTGCTGACCGGCTGGCCGTGGATCCCCGCACCCCATTGGGACAGGCCGCTCGCCTGCTCGGGGCAGCTCTCGACTTGCTGCGCACCCATTCCGGTGTTGCGGCAGACGGGGTCCGGGACCAAACCGACGAGGCGGCGATGCTTGACCTGCCAGAGGCTCGGCAGGAGATCTTGCGAGATGGTGGCCGCGCCTGTGCCGTTCTGGCTCCCGTTGTGCGGGTGGCTGCCCTAGAGCTCTACCGGCGCTCCACTACGCGTGAGCCTCGACGGGCGGCAGACTCGGTCGTTCGGGCGGCCGAACTCGTCGCTCACGCCGCTGCGGTATGCAGATCGGCGAGTCGCCTGGATCCCGGATGGGCGGGACTGACCGGCGTACCTTCAGCGCCCACGCTCAGGCTCTCTCCCCCGCGATCGGACGAGTCACCGACCGATCTCATCCGAGGGATCTTCGGTGCTCTTCGACGAATGCGGGCAGCGGGCTTTCGAGCCATGTTGGCGGAAGGCCCGGACCCACTTCACAGCAGCCGAACGATGGGCTCCATCGCTGGTTCGTTGGCTGTCGTCCACCAGGTTTCCGCCACTGCGCTTCGCGACATTGTTGGAGTGGCTTCAACGGGGCCAGGTTCTGCAAGCCGGAAAGCGGCTCAAGCAGCTGTCGGCTGGCGTGACGTCGCCGCGGAGTGGCGAACAATCGTGTCTATGCCAGCGGGCCGTTCGACCAACGCGCTGGCCATTGACGCGTTGCACCTGGCCACGCGACTTGGCCGGCTCCTCACCCAAAGCGATGGATGGGATCCCACCAAGCACAGCGCGAAGTCGTCCGACCTGAGGCTGCCCAAGCCAGGAAGCCCGGCATCTCAGGAGCTCGAGGTCTGCCTCCACCAGGTCCTGTCTGGGGCTTCCAGCCTTGCCAACTTCCACCGCGCCGCTTCGCGACAGATGTGGCGGAGGGGCAATTTGACCGTGCCTACACGCACACTGCCGGAAAAGGCGGACGTGCCCTACGCGTGGGCCCCGATGCCGGAGAGTCGGTGGCGTCAGCTGGGCCAAACCTACGACGTTGTGCAGGAGCTAGGCGCCAGCGCCGCGCTCGTGTTACGAGAGCGGCTCGAGCACGACGCCAGCATTCAACTGAGCCAGGGCGCCCGATGGGTTCTGGCATGGGAGCGCGAGAGGTGCGATCGGTTCCCGACCACTGTTCGGGCCGTTGCACTCCTCGAAGCCGACCGCGCAGTCGCGATTTAGCCATGGGAACGCCAGACGCAGTGGTGTCTGACTATGTGACTAGAGTTGAGGCACTCACGATCGGGGCAGTCCTAGTGAGACCAGCTGCCCTGCGGGAGATTCTGCCGTGGCTCCGCGGCGAGGATTTTTCCGTGCATCGGTACGGGGTCTGGTACGAGCGGCTGCGAGCCATGCACGACTCGGGAACACCCATCGATTCCCTGACGGTTCTGACAGAGTCGCGCCGCCACGGCGAGCTCGGCCCGCGCCAGGAATGCGCTCTCGAACTGGCAACGCTCGAAGGCGCCGTACCGATATCCGCTCTCGCCTGCAGCTACGCACGGGCCGTTCTGGAGGAGTCCCTCCGCCGCCAAGTCGAGCAGTCGGGGTCCCGATTGCTACAGATGGCGCAGGCACCGCTAGACCCGGACGAGTTGCTAGGAAACGTTGAGTTGGTTCAGCGAGACCTAGCGGCCTTGAAAGTGAAGTGGTTGTCCTCCGCAGGCGGCGCCGAGCGCGAGTACAGCGACAGGATCGTTATGGACCGGTGAGAAGGCGGACCCCATCGTGCGAGCGTACGTGCACTTGTGGGTCGTCGCTCAAAGCGTCCAGCAGTCTCACGGCGTACGCCGGGTCCAGGAACGTTGCGATTTCCTCTGCCGTCATCCACCGAGCTTCGGCCACCTCTGGCGTCGCAACGAGGTCACCCCCGACGGCACGACATCGAAATACCAACGCGACGATGCCAAGGCTCATGTTCTTGTAGACACCAGTGAGGCGTTCGATCTCGACGACAAGACCTGTCTCTTCCAGGAGTTCCCGGACGAGGCCTTCCGTCACCGTTTCGGCCAGTTCGAGAACACCGCCAGGAGGCTCCCATTGACCGTTGTCCTGACGACGGACTGCCAGGGCTCGGTTGGAGGAATCAACGATGGCCGCTGCGACACTGACCGAATGACGCTTGAGGTCCTGCTCCACCCGCGCTACCTCCGGGGCTATGCTCGGCTTGTCTATCCGAGTATAGGAGTGCCACGAGTGGAGCCCGGGATTGACCCGACCAGTGACCGGCCCGTATTCAGGCAGATCGCCGAGCAGCTGCGCGCCCAAATCCTCGACGGGTCTCTCGGCGAGGGAGCCAAACTCCCCTCCGAGAGCGAACTGATCGGGACGTACGGGACGGCACGGATGACTGTTCGACAGGCCATCGCGAGCCTCAAGTCCGAGGGTCTGGTTCACACAGAGCACGGCAAAGGGGCATTCGTCCGCCGCCGGCCGCAGGTACGTCGGCTCTCCTATGACCGGTTCGCCCGCCGACACAGGAAAGCCGGCAAAGCTGCGTGGCTGGCTGAGGCGGAACTGGTCGGCTTCACACCGGGCGTCGAAGTGGTGGGGGTCGAGCGAATCCGGGCCACCGAAACGGTCGCGGATCGCCTGGGCCTGCGGCGGGGATCCTCCGTCGTATCAAGGTCACGTCGCTATCTCGCCGACGGGGAGCCCGTCGAGCTAGCCACGTCGTACATCCCATGGGAGATCGCCAAGGGGACGCCGATCGCGGAGAACGACGCCGGACCCGGGGGCATCTACGCACGAATCGAGGAACGGGGCCACCGGCTGTCGCATTTCACGGAGGACGTCACGACTCGGATGCCCACTCCGGACGAGATGCGCTCGTTGCGCCTCGCATCCGGTGTTCCCGTGATGGTCGTGGCAAGGACCGCGTACGACGTTGACGACCGGGCCGTCGAGCTCTGCGACACGGTGATGGCCGGCGACAGATTCGTGCTGGCCTATCGCTTGCCGGCGGACTAGCTACCTGCTCGTCAAGCGGTCACCGCGCCGGCTTGTGGATAACCACCGGCCGGATCCAGGCCTGTGGAGAAACGGTTCCACTCTTTCGGTGGAAAGTTCAGACTCCTGAGCAGGGCAGTTCTTAGCGGACTGTCCTTGACGACAGAGCCGAACACGGGAGGGAACGATCATGACTCTGAGAGAGATTCCGTTGTTCATGACATTCGAGCAGAGTGCCCAGTTCCTGAATCTCAGTGAGGCCGACGTAGCGGCAGCTGTCCGAGGCTCCGAACTCCCGGTCGTTCTGGTCGAGGACGAGTTGCTCGTCGACACCCATCAATTGATCCTCGATCTCGGCGTTCGGTTGTGAGCACGGAGGCGACCGATAAGTCTTGACTAGTTGTGTATACATGCTAGTCTGACATTCCTAGGTCGCCTACAGACGGCGGTGAGCCGTGGCAACGCAAGGCAGCAGGTCACAACTATCACGGGAAGACCTGTTGGCCCTGCCGCCGGCGATCGACCTCTCTACTGCCGCCCAGGCGCTCGGTATCGGGCGTACCGTCGCCTATCAACTCGTTCGCGAGAACGAATGGCCGACACCCGTGGTGCGTCTCGGGCGCCTGATTCGAGTGCCAACGTCCGCCCTTCTCCACCTTCTCGCAATCAAGCCTGACTAGGCCCCGCAGAAGACCGACCCTCCTTGTCGTCGGACCGTCTTGGTCTCCGAGCATCCGCGCACTGCCATGACCTGGGGCAACGTTCCCGATCTACCCTCTAACCTGCGGTTTCTCGTTGGTCGAAGCTGACGGTCGTTTGACTCTTTCGGACGTCTTGTGGATTTGCTGCGGGCTGAGGCTATACCGCCTGCTCCAGTGCCCCGGCAACTCGCGGCAAGGTGACCAGCTCTGGCCGAAGGTGTGACCGCCGACGACGGCTCGTCTATTCTCGGCGCCCGTGAGGCAGGATCCACGCGACCTGCTGGCTCGGGTGGACCCGACCATCGGCCTCGCAACGAGCGCCTTCTCCGTCGCCCTTCTCGTGATCGTGGTGGGTGCGGACTACTGGCCGTAGGTCGGCGGCCCACTGGCCTCGCTGGTAGGTGAGACCCGGCCCCACGGAGTACCGCACCACGGCGCGCCAGCCGGCCGCCTCGCGGTACTGGTGGAGCAGCTCGGCGACGTACCACCGGCCGTCGTCGTGGAGGACCTGGACGTGGCTGGCGGGCATCGGGTCGGCCTCTCTCTCGATCGGCTCGACCCTGGCGCAGGCTAGCGCGGACGGGCTTGGCCGCCGCATCTTGGCCGCAACGGCTGCCACCCTGCTGCCACCCTGAACAGATTGAGGCCCTCTTGCCGGAACCGGCAAGAGGGCCTCTGACCTGCGCAAACGCATCGTAGCGGGGGCAGGATTTGAACCTGCGACCTCTGGGTTATGAGCCCAGCGAGCTACCGAGCTGCTCCACCCCGCGTCGGTAGCGCAACTCTACGTCAGCCCTTCTCCCCCCGCAAATGTCCCTCGCTCAGCCTGAGGGTGTCGGAGTCGGGGACGGTGCGGCGGCGGTGCTCGGGGTGCGTGCCTTCTGCTCCGCGGCCACCGCCCGGGTAATCGCGTCCTGCAGCCGCTTCTGGGCGGCGCCGTAAGCGGCGAAGTCGCCCCGCTGCAGGGCCGCCTGGGAGTCCTGGATCGCCTTCTGCGCGTCGGCGAGAGCCGCCGCGAGCCCGAGGTTCTGGCCAGCCGGAGGTGACGCCGTCCCCGTGGGAGTGGGAGTAGGCGTCGGCGTGGGCGTCGAGCCCTCCCCTGTCGAGACCCCGGACGCCCCGGAGAACACCGCGTCCAGCGCCGCCTGCAGGGTGTCCTCGAACGCGACCTTGTTGCCGAAGGACACCAGCACCTTGCGTAGCAACGGGAACGACGTGGCCGCTTCGGCCTGGACGTACACCGGCTCGACGTAGAGGAGACCGCCACCGACCGGAAGCGTCAGCAGGTTGCCGTACCTCACTGTCGTCCCCCGGCGGAGAATGTTGATCTGCTCGGCGACCTTGCTGTCGGACACGAACGCGTTCTGCACCTGCGACGGTCCGTTGATCTGCACCGACCGCGGCAGTTGCAACACCCGGAACGTGCCGTAGTCCGGACCGGGGTCGGCATCGACGGCCATGAAGGCAACGAGGTTCTCCCGCGCCCCGGTCGGGACGTACGTCGACGTCAGCGAGAAGGTCGGCTCGGCCTGTCCCGGCATCTTCAAGGTCAGGAAGTACGGCGGCTGGGCCAAGCCGCGCTCGTTCGTCGGGTCCGTCGGCACCCGCCAGAAGTCGCTCCCGCCATAGAACGCCTGCGGGTTCTTGACGTGGTAGCGCGCGAGCATCGTCCGCTGGACCTTGAACAGGTCCTCGGGGTACCTGAAGTGCGACATCAGCGTGTCACTGATCGCAGACTTCTTCTGCACCGTGCCGGGGAATGCCTTCATCCAGGTCTTGAGCACCGGGTCATGCGTGTCCCACTGGTAGAGCTCGACCGTCCCGTCGAACGCGTCGACGGTGGCCTTCACCGAGTTACGGATGTAGTTGACCCTCGCCACCGGCGCCACGAGTGCCGTCGACTGGGTGGTCTGCGAGTCCGTGGTCAGATCCTCCAGCGTGCTACGCGTCGCGTAGGGGTAACCATTGCTCGTCGTGTAGCCGTCGACGATCCACTTGATGCGACCGTCGACAACGACTGGGTACGGGTCGCCGTCCAGGGTCAGCCACGGCGCGACCTGCTCGACCCGCTTCTTCGGCGTACGGTCGAACAGGATCCGGGAGTCCTTGTTGACCCGGTCCGAGAGCAGGAGGTTGGCCTCCTGGTACTTCGTGGCAAAGAGCACCTTGCGCCAGAGCGAGCCGATCTTCACGCCGCCCTTGCCGGTATAGATGTTGTTGCGCTGACCAGTGCCGGTGGAGTCGTCAGGGAAGTCCAACTCGCGCGGGGTCGAGCCCTTCGGCGCACCCACGATGCTGTACGTCGGAGACTCCTCGCCGAAATAGACGCGAGGCTGGAAGTCTCCCAGCTTGCCCTGGGGCGGAATGTTCGACGACACGAACGACGGCCGCCCCGCGTCGGGCTGGTTGCCCAGCGCCGACACGAAGCCGAAGCCGTGCGTGTAGACGGTGTGGTCGTTGATCCAGTTGCGTTGTTCGGCCGGCAGGCCGGTGAGGTCCACTTCTCGAACCGCAGACACGACGTCGCGGCGCTTGTTCTCGATGGTGTACCGGTCCACGTCGAGCTGCGTCTGGAAGTCGTAGTACGCCTTGATCTGCTGCAGGTTCTTGTACGTCGGGCTCAACACGGCAGGGTCGAGCAACCGCACGCTGGCTGTCGTCTCCGAGTCGGCCCGCAGCTGACCCGGCGACGCATCGGTCTTGGCCGTGTAGTCCGACACCTTCACCTTGTCGATGCCGTACGCCGTGAGGGTGGCCGCGATGTTCCGGGAGATGTACTGCGACTCCTTGTCCGGCTCGGCCGGCTTCACCTGGAACCGCTGGACGATCGCGGGATAGATGCCGCCGACAAGCAACGCCGACAGCAGCAGCAGCCCGACGCCCAGACCCGGGAGCAGCCAGGTGCGGCGCACCACGTTGATGAAGAACAGCGCCGCGCAGATCAGCGCGATGCCCGACAACGTGAGCTTCCCGAACAGCACCGCGTTGACATCGGTATAGGTCAGACCGGTGAAGTCTGCCTTGCCGATCCGGTCGTCCTTCACCGCCAGGCTGTAGCGGTCGAACCAGTAGGCGACCGACTTCAGCAAGACGAACAGCCCGAGCAGCACCGACAGGTGCACCCGGGCTGCGGGGGTGGCCCGCTCACCCAACGTGGCCTGCAGGCGCAGACCGCCGTACAGGTAATGGGTCACCGCGGCGGCGATCAGCGCCAGCACGACGGTGGCGAAGCCGAAGCTGAGGACGAACCGGTACCACGGCAGGTCGAACGCGAAGAACGAGATGTCCTTGTGAAACTGCGGGTCACGCTGGTGGAAGGACTGCCCGTTGCGCCACTCGAGGTAGGTGCGCCACTCACCGGCTGCGCTCGATCCGGCAATGAGCCCCAACAGGCCGGCCAGCCCGATCACGACGTACCGCCGGAAGGGGTCGATCGCCATCCGGTAGCGGTCGAGCTCCTGCTGACCGGGGATCATCGCCTGGTAGGCGGGCCGGTACCGATAGGCCACGAGCAGGTTGACCCCGACGAGCCCGGCGAAGAGCACCCCGAAGACGAAGAACAGCAGCACCTTGGTGGTGAGCTCCTTGGTGAACACCGAGCTGAACCCCACCGACTGGAACCAGAGGAACTCGGTGTACATGCTCGTGAACAGGCTGAAGAGCAGCAGGAGCACGCCAGCGATGATCACGGTGGGTAACAGGGCTCGGCTCCGACGGCGCCGTCCCACGGGAGTGGGTCGGCGCGGCGGACCCGCCGCCCCGGACATCTCGAAGCTCACGGTCATCCGTTCGTCGGCAGGGGCCGCCCGGCCCTGACCAGGCCCGGGCTCGTCCCGTCAACCTACCTAGCCACCGCCAGAGTTCCCACCACGCGGTACGCCGAGGCGCGGCGTGCAGGAGGATCGGGTCCGTGAACGCCCGGCTGACGAAGGTGGCGACCGACATCGAGCGGCATATCGCCGGCGACGGCTGGGACCAGCCACCGCACCTCTATGCGCTCGTCGAGACCGAGGACCTCCTGCGCCGGGAGCCGCAGCTGGCCGGCGATCTGGGGCTGGCCGGCAGCCTGCCGGGCGACATCACGCCCGTCGACCAGGGGGAGCTGCCCGAGCACGACACGCTCGACGAGCTGCTGGCCGGCATCAGCTGGCCGCCGGAGGTCCTCGGGGCCGCCCTGACCGTCGAGCGCCTCATGCTGCCGCCGAGCGAGGAGTCCGAGCTGCCCGCCGACGAGCAGGAGGCGCTGCGGTGGGTGGCCGAGCATCCGGCGCGCGAGGAGGTGCGGCTCGTCGTGGCCGTGCTGCGTGACGGCTCCCGCGCGGCCGCGCTACGGATGCGCTCCCACGACGAGGAGACCGCGGTGCTGAGCGGGCCCGATCTCGTGCCGGGATTGGCCGATGCGCTGGCGGCGACGCTCGCCGACTGACTCAGGTCAGCACCGTGGCACGTTGGTGTCGCCCGCGCGCAGCTTGTCCAGGTCCGCCATCGCCTCGCGAAGGGTGCTGACCTTGACCAGTCGCAGGCCCTTGGGCACGGTGGCGCGGGCCTCGGCACAGTTGCCCGCCGGCGCGAGGAAGACGGTGGCCCCGGCGTGCCGGGCGCCCCTCATCTTCTGCGGGATGCCTCCGATCTCCCCGACCTGTCCCTGATCGTCGATGGTTCCGGTACCCGCGACGAACATGCCGCCGGTCAAGGCTCCGGGTGTCAGCTTGTCGACGATGCCGAGCGCGAACATCAGCCCGGCGCTCGGGCCACCCACCTGACGCAGCGAGACCTCGACGGTGAACGGGTATTTCGCCGCGTCCCGGCTGAAGACACCGATGATGGTGCTGCCGTCGGCTGCCTTCTTCGTCGTCATCGACAGCGACAGCCGCTTCCCCGCCCGGAGCACGACCATCCGCACCGTGTCCCCCGGCTTGTGCGCCGTGATCAGCTGGCGCAGCCGGACGCTCCCCGGCACGGGTTGACCGTCGATCTCGAGCACCACATCGCCGGGCTTGAGGATGCCGGTCGCCGCGGAGCCCTTCGAGAGCCGGTCGACAACGACGCTGGTCGTGATCCGGAAGCCCAGCTGGCGCAATGCGGCAGTCGTCGCGTCCTCCTGCGACTGCTTCATCTCGGCCTCCCCTTCCTTCACCGCCTCGTCCGCCGTCTGGCCCTTGGGGTAGACCTGCTCCTCGGGCACGACGGCCGTGTCCTTGTCGATCCAGCCCCTGATAGCGCTGACAAGGTCCATCCGCTGCTGCGGGCCGCCGAGGACGGAGACCGTTGTCAGGTTGAGGTGTCCCGTCGTGGGATAGGTCTGATGACCGAGGATCCGGATGAGCGGCTGCTTGCCCACGCTGCCCAACGTGTTCGTCGACGGGCCCGGGCTGAGCAACACGTACGGAACGGGCAAGAACGTCGCGAGCGCCGCCAGGACGACGATCAGAATGGCGGCAACCGAAAGCGAGGCTGTGCGGCGGGACATGTCCGCAGCCTACGAGGCGCGGTCACGCGTTGCCGGCGCGACGGCCCACGGTCGGGTGCGGGCTCAGCGCATCGGACGGCTGCGCCGCTCACCCCCGCGACGGCGGTCCCGTCCGTGGTAGGGCGGCGCGTCCGGCCGGCGACGGTCGAAGACGGCCTTGAACCGCTCGTGCTCCTCGACGGACTCGTGCGGGTCGACGCGTGGTCGCTCGCGGCTCGCCCACATCACCCAGAGGACCGCGAGCACCAGCGCGACGGCGGGGATCGCCAGCCAGACCAGCGCCGACATGAGTGATCCTCCGCGTCCAAGACGTGTGCCCACAAGCAATTTCGCCTATCACCCTACGGGGCCACACCCGCCGCTATGGCAGGCCGACCCATTCGTCGGAGCCGTCGGCGAAGCTCTGATGCTTCCAGATCGGCACCTGCGACTTCAGGTCGTCGATGAGCGCCCGGCAGGCAGTGAACGCCTCGCCGCGGTGCGCGCTCGACACGGCGACGACGACCGCGATGTCGCCCACCGCGAGGTCACCCACGCGATGCACCGCTGCCAGCGCGATGACAGGGTGGGCGGCCGCGACGCGCTCAGCCACCTCACGGAGGACGTTCTCCACACTGGGATGCGCCGAGTAGCCGAGGCTCGTCACCGGTCGCCCCTCGTCGGAGTCGCGCACCGTGCCCACGAAGACGGTCGTCCCTCCCGCGGCGCCATCGGCGACGGCGGCGAGTACCTCGTCCACGGACAGCGCATGGTCGCGGACGCCGAGCAACCGGATGGCCGAGGGCGACGCAGCGGACGGATCGGGCACGGTCGTCATCCTCTCCTCTTCTTGCGTGCGCGACGCACCAGGGCCGCCGTGCCCACCACGGCCACCGCCGCTCCCGCCGCGCCGATCGTGGCGTCCCGGCGGCCGACCCGCCGCGCGCCGACCGCGTGGTGCCCGGCGACCTGCTCCACCAGCACCATCAGCGCGGTGGCATTGTCGTACGCCGGTCGCCACCCGGTCTCGCGCAGCCGGGTCGACGGGATCACCCACGGGTGCATCACGTACTGCAGGTCGCTGGCCGGAGCCGGGATCAGGCCGAGCCGGTGCAGCCGCTCCGCCGTACCCAGGGCGAGCGAGGCGGGCAGCTCGATCCGGCGCAGCCCCGTCAGGTGCTCCACCTCCTCCTGCTCCAGCCAGCCCTCGCATCCCACCGTGACCGCGCCCGTCACCTCGCCGAGCGCCGCCGGGACCACGGCTGCGGCGAGGTCGTCGACGTGGCAGAACTGCCAGCGCGGGGAGCTGCCGCGCACCATCAACAGCCTCGGCGCCTCGAAGTGCCGGGTAATGACGCTGTCGATGTCCGGACCGACCACGGCGGCCGGGCGCAGCACCGTCACCTCGAGGCCGGGATGCGTGCTGCGCGAACGGCCCACCAGCTCCTCGATCTCCAACAGGTCACTGACGAGGGATCCGTCCGGGACCGCCCGCAGCGGAGCGTCCTCGTCGAGCGGCACCGGGTTGTCCGGCGAGGCGCCGTAGACCATCGCAGACGTGCACAGCACGACACGTCGTACGCCGACCGCTGCGGCCGCCGTCAGCACGGTCTGCGTGCCGCGCACGTTGAGGGTGGCCGTGCCCTCGTCGGCGCGCTCCACGCCCAGGTCGAGGTCGAGATGGACGACGACGTCGACCTTCGCGAGCCGGCCGGCCAGTGCCGGGTCGCGGACGTCGGCCACCCGCCAGGTGGCACCGGGCAGGAGGCCGCGGCGGTCGTCGACGGCGATCACCTTGCCGATCCGCGGATCGGCGAGCAGCGCCCGAGCCGCCGCATTGCCCAGACCGTCCGCCGCGCCGGTCACGGCGACCGTTGGACCGGCGGTGCGCCGAGAGCGAACCTGACCATCACCGGTCCCGGGTCGGGAACTCATCGGCGTCCCGGCGTGGTTACGGTGGGAGACATGGCGGACATGGTCCTCCATCCTGCCAACGAGCGTCTGCGTCCGTCGGACCCGACGGACACGGGCCTTCCCCTCAAGAGGCGACAGTGACCAACCATCCCTTCGGTTTCAACCCTGGCGGGGAGGATGACGACCGGACTCCGCGGCAGGACATGGATCCGTTCGCTGCGATGTTCGGTGGCGGCAACCCCGGCGACATCGGCGCCGCATTCCAGCGACTCGGGCAACTGCTCTCCTGGCAGGGCGGCCCGGTCAACTGGGACCTCGCCCGTGACGTGGCCCGACAGAGCATCGCCGCGGCCGGGGACCGCTCGGTGAGCGCTGTCGAACGCGACCAGCTGCTCGACGCGATGCGGCTCGCGGAGCTGTGGCTCGACCCGGTGACGTCGTTCGCGGCCAGCTCCACGTCGCCGGTCGCGTGGAGCCGGGCCGAATGGCTCGAGCAGACCCTGCCCGCGTGGCGCGAAGTGGTCGACCCGGTCGCCGCGCGGGTGGTCGAGTCGATGGGAACGATGCTCACCAGCGAGGGCGGCCCGATGGGTCAGCTCGGCGGGCAGCTTCCCGAACAGCTGCAAGGAATCCCCGGCCTCACCGGCGAGAGCCTGGCCGGCCTCACCGGTCCCCTGCAGCAGATGATGACGAGCATGGGCGGCGCGATGTTCGGCGCCCAGATCGGTCAGGCCCTCGGCGGCCTCGCCGCAGAAGTGGTCGCGTCCACCGACGTGGGCCTCCCGCTCGCGCCGCGGGGACGGGCCGCGCTGCTGCCCGCCAACGTCGACGAGTTCGGCAGCGGGCTCGAGGTCGACATCGAGCAGGTGCGCCTGTACCTCGCGCTGCGTGAGGCCGCGCACCAGCGGCTGTTCACGCACGTGCCGTGGCTGCGGGCACACCTCGTCGACGCCGTCGCCGCCTACGCGCGCGGCATCACCGTGGACACCTCCCGGCTCGAGGAGGCCATGGGCCGCCTCGACCCGACGAACCCCGAGGCGCTCCAGGAGGCCTTGACCGGCGGCCTGTTCGAGCCCGAGGACAGCCCGGAGCAGCGGGCCGCGCTCGCGCGGCTGGAGACGGCGCTCGCCCTGGTGGAAGGCTGGGTCGACGAGGTCGTCGACGCCGCGGCAGGCCCGCACCTGCCCGCCGCGAGCGCCCTCCGGGAGACGGTCCGCCGCCGCCGGGCCAGTGGCGGCCCGGGCGAGCAGACCTTCGCCTCGCTCGTCGGGTTGGAGCTGCGGCCGCGCCGGCTGCGCGAGGCCGCAGCACTGTGGCGCGCGGTCGCTGAGAGCCGCGGGACCGACGCCCGAGACGCGCTCTGGGCGCATCCCGATCTGATGCCCTCCGCCGAGGACCTCGACGACCCGGCCGCGTTCGCAGCCGGCTCGACGACGCCGCTGGACATCTCCGGCCTGGAGGACACCGAGGCGCCGCCGGAGCCCGGCGACCCGCCGAGCCGCGGCTGACCGAGTGAGTGCCCTGCACGCGGACGCCGTCCAGGTCCTCTCCGGTTGGGTCGCCACGGACGACGAGCAGGAGCGGCTGCGCTCGGCGTACCTCGATCACCTGGCCCGGCACCCCGACGGGCTCCACCGCACCTGTGTCCCCGCCCACCTCACGGCCAGCGCGCTCGTCGTCGACGCCGATGCCACGTCGGTGCTCCTGACCCTGCACAGCAAGGGCGGCTTCTGGGGCCAGCTCGGTGGGCACTGCGAAGCCGGGGACACGTCACTCGCCGGCGCCGCGCTCCGTGAGGCGACCGAGGAGTCGGGCATCGAGGGTCTGCGGCTCGCGCGGTCGACGCCCGTCGACCTCGACCGGCACCAGCTGTCGTCGGCGTTCGGATCGTGTCGCGAGCACCTCGACGTGCGTTACGTCGTGGTCGCACCGCGCGGGGCCCGAGCGGTCGTGAGTGCGGAGTCGGACGCGCTGCGCTGGTTCCCGCCGGACGCGCTCCCTCCGGAGGCGGTGGCCGACCTGTCCCGGCTGGTACGCCGGGGGCTCGCCGCTGTCACTGTCTGACGGAGCCGTCGCCCTCGCCGGCAGGTCCGTCGACGTCCCCGGACATCGCCAGCCCGGCCGCTGCGGCCACGCCCTCGAGGTAACCGCGGGCCCTCTCGGCGCGGGGGAAGGCCTCGACCAGCGCCCAGAACCGAGCACCGTGGCCGGCCACGAGCAGATGGGCGAGCTCGTGGACGAGCACGTAGTCGACCACCCAGGACGGCATGCCCTGCAGTCGTGTCGAGAGGCGGATGGTGCGGTCCGCCGGGGTGCACGAGCCCCACCTGGCGCCCTGGTTGGCCACCCAGCGGACGCTGGCCGGTGCGGCCCGCCCGTCGAGGTAGCGCCGGGACAGGTCGGCGGCCCGGACCTCCAGCGCCGCGTCGCTCGGCCGCCGGCGCCGGTCCTGCTTGGCCAGCCGGGCGAGCATGATGTCGACCCACTCACGCTCCTCGGCCCGGGTCATCCGGGCTGGGATGAGCACGACGGTGCGGTCGCCGTCGCGGTAGGCGGAGACGGTCCGGCGGCGACGTGCGCTGCGGCGGACCTCCACGGCGGGGGTCGCACTGGGGTCGCGCGGACTGCTCATGACCGAACGCTAGCGATTTTTTTTCTCTCCACAGGCGGTGGATTGCACAGGTGCAGGTCAGGTGCGGGGGACAGTGATCATCCCCAGCCCTGTCCACAGGGGCGCCCCGCGTCCTCCACAGCGACACCCCGCGGCGTCCCCACGGTTCCCACAGCTGCGTCCACAGGGCGAACCCCCGCTGCGTTGACTGGGTTGCCCGGTGACTCCTAGCGTTCGTCCCGACGAGGCCCCCGGGACACTGCGGGCCGGGACGTGCGCAAGGGGAAGGCGAGCGTCCCGGCCTGACAGCCCCGGGGGCCTCGTGGCATCCGTGCAACGCGGCCGGGGGTGTCGCGGCTACGAGCGGTCAGCGCCCGGTGAACCGGGGCGGCCGCCGCTCCCGCTGAGCCTTCAGGCCCTCCTGCAGGTCCTCGGTGGCGAGGGTCACCGGCTGGGCCAGGGCCTCCCACTGCAGCGCCGCCTCGAAGCTCACCGGGCCGCCGGTGGCCAGCGCCCGCTTCGTGAGCCGGGCTGCGACCGGCGCCGTGGCCGCGATGGTCGCGGCGATGCCCATCGCCTCCTCGAGCAGCGTGTCGCGCGGGAAGGCCCGGTTCACCAGGCCGAGCCCGGCCGCCTCGGCGCCGGTGACCAGCCGGCCGGTGAGCAGCAGCTCGCGGGCCACCGCCAGGCCGGCCACCTCGGGCACCAGGAAGGTGCTCGCCATCCCCGGGTGCATGCCGAGCGCGGTGAACGGCATGCCCAGCCGGGCGTCGTCGGCGGCGTACCGCAGGTCGCAGGCCAGGGCGAGGGCGAGACCGGCCCCGATCGCGGCGCCGTTGACCGCGGCGATCGTGGGGACCTCGAGGTCACGCACCGAGAGCCAGGTCCGGTAGAAGGGCAGCATCCGCTCCCGAAGGCGGTCGACCGGAGCGCCGGGCTCGGATCCGATCCAGGAGACGTCCCCGCCCGAGCAGAACGCGCTGCCCTCCCCCGTGACCACGACGGCCCGCACCGACCGGTCCCCGCGCAGCCGGTCCATCAGCCGCCCCCAGGAGGCGGTCATCTCGGTGGACATGGCGTTGCGCCGGCCCGGAAGGTCCAGCGTGACCAGGACCACCCCGTCGGCCCCGGTGCTCACTCGCAGATCGGCCAGTCCGGCGTCGTCTCCCATGATCCGGAGGCTAGCGAAAGGCCCTGCCAGAGCCCCTCCCGGCGCCCTCCTGGAGGGCGTCCCAGCGGCCGCCCCCCACGCTCGGGGGACCCGCCTCCCACGCTCAGGGTCCCGTCTGCCGTAGGGTGGCGACAGGTCCAGCCCGGCTCATCAGGTCGGTGCGACAGGCTGGGCACCGAAGCCGACGATCGAGGAGGACCTGTGGCTGAGAGCTACACGGGAGACGCCTACTGCGTGAAGTGCAAGGAGAAGCGCGACTTCACCGGCGAGGTCAAGGTCAGCGAGTCCGGTCGCCGCATGGCCCAGGGCATCTGCCCGGTGTGCGGCACCAAGCTGAACCGGATCCTCGGCAAGGCCTAGTCCCACCGAAGACAAGCGCAGAGAGGGGCGGTCCCGCACGGGGCCGTCCCTCTCTGCCGTCTACGCTGCCGCGGGTGACCGACTGGCAGGCCCGCGTGCTCGACGAGGTCTCCGCCGGTACGACGGAGATGGTGGCCCTGCTCGCCCGTCTGGTCGCCACGCCGAGCGTGAGCGGCACCGATGCCGAGCACGAGATCCAGTCGGTGCTGGCCGTCGAGCTCGCGGCGGAGGGGCTCGAGGTCGACCACTGGCGGCTGCCGCTCGACGAACTGCTCGCCGAGCCGGACTTCCCGGGCGTGGAGGTCGAGCGCTCGGAGGCATGGGGGCTGGTCGGCAGGCTCGCCGGTGACGGCAGCGGCGACGCCTCGACGTTGATGCTGAACGGGCACGTCGACGTCGTACCTCCCGGGAACCCGGCCGCCTGGTCCTCCGACGACCCGTTCTCCGGCCGCGTCGTGGGCGACGACCTGTACGGCCGCGGCGCGTGCGACATGAAGGGCGGCCTAGTGGCCGCGCTGTTCGCGGTGCGCGCCGTCCGCCGCGCCGGCGTCCCGCTGCGCGGGGACCTGCTCGTCGCCTGCGTCCCCGGCGAGGAGGACGGTGGCCTCGGGACCTACGCGATGCTGCGCCGGGGGTGGCGGGCCGACGCCTGCGTAGTGCCGGAGCCGACCAGTCTGGACCTGGTGCCGGCGAACGCCGGGGCGCTCACCTTCCGGCTGCGCGTGCCGGGCCTCGCCACGCACGCGTCCCGGCGTACGTCGGGGGTCAGCGCGATCGAGAAGTTCCTTCCGGTGTGGGCCGCGCTGGGGCGGCTCGAGGAGCGCCGCAACCGTGACGTGGACGCGCTGATGCGGCGCTGGCCGATCGCCTACCCGCTCTCGGTCGGGCGCATCAGTGCCGGCGACTGGGCGTCGAGCGTGCCCGACCTGCTCGTCGCCGAGGGGCGACTCGGCGTCGCACTCGACGAGCCGGTCGAGGCCGCCCGCGCCGACCTCGAGCAGGCGGTGGCCGAGGCGTGCGAGCAGGACGCGTGGCTGCGCGAGCACCCGGTCACCGTCGAGTGGTGGGGCGGCCAGTACGCGTCCGGTCGGCTGCCCGCGTCGAGCGACCTGCCGGCGCGGGTCTCCCGCGCCCACCTCGGCGCGGGCGGCGGGGCGCAGCAGAGCTGGGGCGGTCCCTACGGCAGCGACCTTCGGCTGCTCAACGGGATGGGCGGCATCCCCACCGTGCACTACGGACCGGGTGACTCCGTGCTCGCGCACGCGCCCGACGAGCGCGTCCCGCTCACCGAGGTGACCCTGACGACCCGGGCGCTCGCGCTGCTCGCGCTCGACGTGTGCGGACCGCCTGTGGAAGACGGGAGCCCGCCGCCGGCCTGATCTGGCACGCTCGCCCGATGCCCCGCTTGACAGTGTCAACGGCACGACATCACCCGGCACGGCCGAAGCTCAAGGCCGGCCTTCGGCGGGTCTGGCGCGACGCCGGCACGCTGCAGCTCGGGCTCGACCCGGCCGGCGCCGTCGTGATCGGCGGGCTTGACCCGGCCACCGCGGCGTTGGTCGAGGGTCTGGACGGGACCCGCGACCTGGCCGGAGTCTTCACCGCGGCCGGTCAGCTCGGCATCGACGCCTCGCGCGCGGCGGCGGTGCTCGACCTGCTGACCCGCTCCGGCGTCCTGGACGACGCGGCGGCCGACCATCGGGCCCTCGGCGCCCTGGAGCAGCTCGACCGCGACCGGCTCGCGCCCGACGTCGCGGCCGCGTCGGTCGTGCGGCCCGGGGACGACGGAGGAGTGAGTGTGCTCGCACGGAGGCGGGCGAGCACCGTCAGCGTGCACGGCGCCGGCCGGGTCGGCGCCTCAGTCGTCAACCTGCTCGCGGCAGCCGGCGTCGGCACCCTTCTTGTCGAGGACACCGGCACCACCCTGCTCGCGGACTGCGCCCCCGCGGGCCTGCGTCCCGACGACGCCGGTGCCCGTCGGCAGGATGCGGCGACGCGCTTCCTGCGCGGGACCTATCCGTCGGTGCGCACCCGCAGCCATGGACGTGACGGCCGGGCCCCCGACCTGGCGCTGGTGACCACGCTGGGGCCTGTCGATGCCGCCCTGGCCGACGGTCTGGTCCGCAATGGCACCCCGCACCTGTTCGCGACCGTCCGCGAGGGCACCGGGCTGGTCGGGCCGTTCGTGCTGCCCGGGCGCTCCTCGTGCCGGCGCTGCCACGACCTGCATCGCAGTGACCGCGACCCCGCCTGGCCCTCGATCGCGGCGCAGCTCGCGGCCGACCGGGGCGGTGCTGCCGTCCCGTGCGACGTGGTGCTCGCGACCGCCGTTGCCGCGCACGCGGCCCTGCAAGCGCTGGCGTTTCTCGACCTGGAGCGCGCCGAAGACATCGGCCCAGCAGCCGCCAGTCTGCCGCTCGCGTTGGACGGCACGATCGAGATCTCCCAGGCCGACGGGCGGGTCCGGCGACGCTCCTGGTCCCCCCATCCACTCTGCGGCTGCGCCTGGCCCGACGACTGAGCAAGCCCGGTGCTACAGGGAGGCAGCCAACTCGGCGACAATGGGGACGTGAATGATCTCCCGCGTCGCGCCGTGACTCGCACGGCCAAGCTCGCGGGACTGCCGCTCGGGTATGCCGGCCGGGCCACCTGGGGCCTCGGGCGCCGGCTCGGCGGCCGGCCCGCCGAGATCGTCGCCGCGGAGGTGCAGGCCCGCACCGCCGAGCAGCTCTTCCGGGTCCTCGGCGAGCTCAAGGGCGGGGCGATGAAGTTCGGCCAGGCGATGTCGGTGTTCGAGGCGGCGCTGCCCGAGCACCTCGCCGGTCCCTACCGCGAGACCCTCACCCGGCTGCAGGAGGCGGCACCCCCGCTCCCCGCGCGCACCGTGCACGCCGTGCTCAAGGAGCAGCTGGGCGCCGGCTGGCGCAAGCGGTTCCGCAGCTTCGACGACAAGCCCGCGGCAGCCGCGTCCATTGGCCAGGTGCACCGGGCCGTCTGGCACGACGGTCGCGAGGTCGCCGTCAAGGTGCAGTACCCCGGCGCCGGGGCGGCCCTGCTCTCCGACCTCAACCAGATCGGGCGGATGAGCCGGCTGGTGGGCCTGCTGGTGCCCGGCCTGGACGCCAAGCCGCTGGTGGCCGAGCTCAAGGCGCGGGTGGCCGAGGAGCTCGACTACCGGCTGGAGGCACGCAGCCAGGAGACCTTCGCCACGGCGTACGAGGGGGACCCGGACTTCCTC
Organism: Actinomycetota bacterium; assembly: GCA_030841185.1. Classification (GTDB taxonomy): domain Bacteria; phylum Actinomycetota; class Actinomycetes; order JACCUZ01; family JACCUZ01; genus JAVEDB01. The sequence goes on along the minus strand of JAVEDB010000251.1, from coordinate 6,838 downwards.
ATCCCCAAGGTCGTGGCGACGGCCGACCAGGTGCTGGTGACCGAGTGGATCGACGGCACCCCGCTGTCCCGCGTCATCGCCGGCGGGACCCGCGCGCAACGGGACCGCGCCGGGCTGCTGCTCGCCCGTTTCCTGTTCTCCGGCCCGGCTCGCGCCGGGCTGCTGCACGCCGACCCGCACCCCGGCAACTTCCGGTTGCTCGACGACGGACGGCTCGGAGTCCTCGACTTCGGCGCGGTCAACCGGCTCCCCGGCGGGATGCCGGCCTCCATCGGCCCGCTGCTGCGCGCGGCGATCGAGGGCCGCGCCGACATCGTGCTCGACGGGCTGCGCGAGCAGGGCTTCGTGCGCCCGGGCATCGACATCGACGCCCAGCAGCTGCTCGACTACCTGTCCCCCGGCCTCGAACCGGCGCGGGCGAAGACGTTCCGCTTCTCGCGGGCCTGGCTGCGGTCGCAGGCCATGCGGGTCGCCGACCCGCGCTCTCCGGCGTACTCGACGGGGTTGCACCTCAACCTGCCGCCCGACTACATGCTCATCCACCGCGTGACGATGGGCACGATGGGCGTCCTGTGCCAGCTCGAGGCCGAGGCGGCCTGGTCAGGCGAGCTGCGCACCTGGCTCCCGGGTTTCGCCAAGCCGCGTCGGTCCCGCGCCGCCAAAGCCTGACGCGTCTCAGAACCACTCGGCGTCGAGCCGGCTCTCCATCGCCCGCACGTTCTCGCGACTGCACGCGTCGCAGTAGTAGTGCGTCGCACCCCGCTCGACCGAACGCGTCCAGGTCAGTGGCGGCTCGTCGGCCGTGGCACCGCACAGCGAACAGCTCACCATCCGGTCACCGTACGCCGAGGCGCGCATCTGGTCAGGGCAGCGGCGGCCGCTTCTTCGCGAGCAGCGGCTCGAACAGGTCGCCGTGCTTCTCGACCCGGTCGAGGGTGTCGCCCGCGAGGAACTGCAGGTGCTCCGGGCGCCGACACCCGGTCACCTCGTCCCACGTCAGCGGTGTCGACACCGAGTGCTTCGGGCGGGCACGCAGCGAGTAGGGCGCGACGGTCGTCTTCGCGCCGTTGTTCTGGCTCCAGTCCACGAAGACCTTGCCGCCCCGCAGGTCCTTGGTCATCCGGGACACCACGAGGTCGGGATGCTCGCTCTCGAGCCGCTTCGCGAGCTCGTGGGCGTAGTGCGAGGTGCGCTCCGAGGACACCGGCTTGACGGCCGCATAGACCTGCATCCCTTTGGAACCACTGGTTTTCGGGTACGCCGACAGCCCGTCGGCAGCCAAGGCGTCGCGGACCATCACCGCCACCCGGGAGCACTCGACGATCGTCGCGGGGGCGCCGGGGTCGAGGTCGAACACGATCAGGTCCGCCTCGCGCACGGCACCGCGTGGCCCGACCGTCCACTGCGGCACGTGCATCTCGAGCGCGGCCAGGTTGGCTGCCCAGATCAGCGTCGGCAGGTCGTCGATGACGACGTAGTCGACGGTCTCGCGGTCCATCGAGCTGCCGGGGGCTGGCAGCCGGACGGTGCGCACCCACTCCGGCGTACCACGGGGTGCGTTCTTCGCGAAGAAGCCCTGGCCTTCGACGCCGTCAGGGAAGCGTTTGAACGACATCGGCCGGCCGGCGATGTGCGGCAGCAGCACCGACGCGATCCGGGCGTAGTAGTCGATGACCTCGCCCTTGGTGAAACCGGTCTCCGGGTAGAGCACCTTGTCGAGGTTGGACAGGGCCAGCCGACGGCCGTCCACCTCGACGGTCGACTTCGTGGCCATGGCGCCCATCCTTCCCAATCCCCGCGCGCGGACGCACCAGGGCCCCGGCCGCCGTGTGGCGGGCCGGGGCCCGGTGCTTTCCCTGTGCCGGCCGGCGGATCACCGGGCGACGGCGAGGGCGAGGAGACGACGAGCCCGCAGTGCGGCCTCCTCCGCTCGCCGGCTCGCCCGATGGGCGGCGACGATGCGGACGGCGCGCTGGCGCCGTTGTGCCTCCTCGAGGCGCTGCGCTTGGTGCGCTCGCGCCAGGTCCTCATGCAAGAGTTGCATCTCTCTGCTCCTGTTCAGTGCGTCATTCGGATCGGTCGGGTCCGGCATCCCGGACGGGATGTGGTCGGACGTTGTCACCGCGGTCACGCGGCGACCTCGGACTTGCGGGGACGGCCGCGTGGCCGCTTGCGCGGCACGACGGCCCCTTGGACGAACCACTCGCCTCCCCAGACACCCCAGGGCTCACGACGTTCGAGAGCACCGGCGAGACAGGCGAGACGAACCGGGCAGTCCGCGCAGAGCGCCTTGGCGGCCTCCACATCGGCGGGCAGTTCGGCGAAGAACAGTTCCGGGTCGTTGACCCGGCACGGCAGTTCCTCGGCGAGCTGCTCGACGTCGTAGAAGACGTCATCGAGAACGGCGAGCTGCATCGGTGTCACCTCCTTGACCAGTTGGGCGGATTCCTTGTGGGCGGATAACTGAAAAGGCCGCGGATCCCGGGTTTCGGGTTCCGCGGCCTTGGAGGTGCCGGTGAGGTGGTGGTCCTATACCGGTGGACTCCAGGCGCGGATCCCTGCGTTGCCGTCCGTCATGACGAGAACGCTGAACGGGAGCTGGGCGACGGTGGTGGGCGCGATCCCGAGGCGGGTCCGAACTGCGGACACAGTGGTCCCCTTGAACGCACCCGCGACGGGCGCCGTGACAGCAGCCCGGCCCGTCCACGTGCCCGTGACCGCGACGCGGTCAGCGCTGTAGGCAGCCGCGTGCGGGCAGGTGGACGAGATGGTCTTCATCAGCACGACGGTCACCTCCTGCTCTGCACTCGTGGGTGCACGGGTCCTTGCGGACGCTGGTCTCGTGACCAGTCCTTTGGGAGGTTAGAGGCAGGCCGCGTCAGGTGCAATGATTTTTTTGACTCCTGACAGAAGCGTTATCTTTTCAGCCGCCGGTCCCCGTGAACGCCGCGACGATGCCGAGCACGTCGGCGCCGTATCTGTCGAGCTTGCCGCGGCCGACGCCGGAGACGGCCAGCAGCGCTGCCTCCGTTGTGGGGGTGGTCTCCGCGATCGCGGTCAACGTGGCGTCGGTGAAGATGACGTAGGCGGGCACGCTCTGGTCCTTGGCCTGCTGGCTACGCCACTCGCGCAACGCCTCGAACAGCGCCTCGTCATAGGACGACGGGCAGTCCGCGCACCGGCCGAGCTTGCGGGCGACGCCACCGGACAGTGCGCGGCCGCAGCTCCGGCAGGTGGCCGGGCCCTTGCGACGGTCGGCCCGCCGACCGGTCGTGGGCTGCGCGCTGCGGTGATCGCCGTGCAGGCCGTCGAGGAACCTCGACGGCCGCCGGGAGCCGCGGCCACCCGGCGCCCGCGCGAGCGACCAGGTGATCACCAGCCGGTGCCGCGCTCTGGTCACCCCGACGTAGAGCAGTCGCCGCTCCTCCTCGACCGCCTCGGCGGTGTCGGCGTAGGTGATCGGGATCATCCCGTCGGTGGCCCCGACGATGAAGACCGCGTCCCACTCGAGGCCCTTGGCCGCGTGCAGCGAGGCGAGGGTCACCCCGTCGACGGTCGGTGCGTGCTGCGCGGCGGCGCGCTCGTCCAGCTCCGCCACGAACTCGGACAGGCTGCTGACCACCCCGGCGGCCGCCAGGTCCTCGGCGAGGCGCGCGAGCGCGGCGAGGGACTCCCACCGCTCGCGGACGGCTCCCCCGCCCGACGGCGCGGTCTCGCTCCATCCGCTGCCGCTGAGGACGCCCCGGACCAGCACCGGCAGCGGGCCCTCGTCCAGTGACCGGGCGGCGCCGCGGAGCAGCAGCCGGGCCTCCCGCACCTCGGGTCGGTCGAAGAACCTCTCGCCGCCGCGCAGCACGTAGGGGACGCCGGCGTCGGCGAGGGCCTGCTCGTAGGACTCGCTCTGGCCGTTGGTCCGGAACAGCACAGCGATCTCGCCGGCCCGCGTCCCCGCGCCGACAAGAGCGGCGATCCGCTCGGCCACCCACCGGGCCTCGGTGGGCTCGTCGGGGTGCTCGCGCAGCTCCGGCTCGGGTCCGGGTGGGCGCTGGGCCACCAGCTCGAGCCGGGTGCGCGCGGACGCCGGGGTGGCGGCGAGCAGCTTGTTGGCGAGGGCCACCACCTGCGGTGTGGACCGGTAGTCGCGGACGAGCCGCACGACCGTCGCACCGGGGTGCCGGCCCGGGAACCCGGTCAGGAAGTCGGGGCTGGCCCCGGCGAAGGTGTAGATCGTCTGGTTGGGGTCGCCGACGACGCACACCTCGTCGCGGCCGCCCAGCCACTGGTCGAGCAGGGCCTGCTGCAGCGGGCTGACGTCCTGGTATTCGTCGACGACGAGGTGGTGGTACTGCTCGCGCACGGCAGCCGCGACCCGCGGGTTCTCGTCCAGCAGCGCGACCGTGTAGAGCAGGACGTCCTCGAAGTCGATCACCGACCGGTCCCGCTTGACCTGCTCGTAGGTGGAGAGCAGCCGGGTGACCGTGGCAGCGTCCAGCCCGGCCGGCGGCGTACGTCCTGCCTTGGCCGCCGCGGCCGCGTAGTCGCCGGGATCGGTCATCGTGACCTTGACCCACTCGATCTCTCCGGACAGGTCCCGCACCGTCGCACGGTCGGCGTGGACCCGCAGCCGGCCGGCTGCCTCGGCGACGAGACCAGCCTTGTGGTCGACCAGGCGCGGCAGCTCACCGCCGACCTGCTGCGGCCAGAAGTAGCGCAGCTGGCGCAGCGCGGCGGCGTGGAACGTGCGCGCCTGGACGCCGACGACGTCGAGCTCCCGCAGCCGGGAGCGCATCTCCCCGGCGGCGCGCGCCGTGAAGGTGACGGCCAGAACTCGCTGCGGCGCGTAGACCCCCGCATGGACGCCGTAGGCGATCCGGGCGCTGATCGCCCGGGTCTTGCCGGTGCCGGCGCCCGCGAGGACGCAGACCGGCCCGGCCAGGGTCGTCGCGACCTCCCGCTGCTCGGGGTCGAGCATCCCGAGCAGGCGCTGCTCCCAGTCGCCGTCCATGCGGGCATCCTCCCAGCCCTCGCCCACAGGGAAGGTCCGGGCCCGGATCGGTGTTGTGCTGGATCAGGCGGGGCAGAATGTCCCGGTTCACCCCATGAGAGGACGGCTCGGTGTCCAACCCGGTCACGATGTACAGCACCATCTGGTGCGGCTACTGCCGACGGCTGAAGTCGCAGATGGAGCGGGCCGGCATCGCCTACGTCGAGGTGGACATCGAGAACGACCCGGCTGCCGCTGAGCTGGTCATGTCGGTCAACGGCGGGAACCAGACCGTGCCCACCGTGGTGTTCCCGGACGGCTCGGCCCTCGCCAACCCCAGCCTCGCCCAGGTCCAGGACCGGCTAGCCGCCTGACGGCGTTGCTCGCTGAGCTGGCTACCAGCCCGGCTGGTCGGGCAGCGCCTCGCCGTACCAGTTCTCGATCAGGCGCCGGGCGATGGACACCTTCGGTGACAGCCGCACCCGCCCCGCCTGCACCTCCGCCAGCAGCTCGTCGCGGGTGAACCACCGCGCCGCGGCGATCTCGCCGTCGCGCAGCTCGATGTCGACAGTCTCCGCGTGGGCCAGGAACCCGAGCATCAGGCTGGACGGGAACGGCCACGGCTGGCTGCCGAGGTAGTGCACCTCGCCCACGGTCACGCCCACCTCCTCGGCAACCTCCCGGCGTACCGCGGCCTCCAGCGACTCGCCCGGCTCGACGAAGCCGGCCAGCGTCGAGTAGCGGCCGTCCGGCCACTGCGCCTGGCTCCCCAGCAGCACCCGGTCGTCGGCGTCGACGACGGTCATGATCACTGCCGGGTCGGTCCGCGGGTAGTGCTCGCTGCCGTCCGCGGGGCAGGTGCGCAGGTGCCCGGCGGCAACCACCACGGTCGGCCCCCCGCAGCGCGGGCAGTGCCGATGGGTGGCGTGCCAGTTGGCCAGCGCCACGGCGTTGACCAGCAGGCCGGCGTCGCGGTCACTCAGGATGGCGCCGACGTCGCGCAGGCCGGCGAAGTCCTCCCCTGCCGCCTCGACGTCGACCGCGAAGTACGCGACGTCGTCGTCGTCGATGCCGAGGAAGATGCGCTGCTCCGGCGCCGCGTCCCGCGGGCCGTCGAAGGCCAGCTCGGGCGGCTCACCGGTGACGTGGACGCGCCCCTCCGCCAGCCGGATGACGCGGGTCGAGGGTGCCTCCCAGGCGGCGGCCAGCCACGCCTCATCGGTACGCCGGATCGCGGCCCGGTCGACGCCGGTCCGGGCCAGCGCCAGGTTCGCCAGCGGGCGCAACGCGGCCGGACGGGTGGTCATGGGCCTGCACCCTATGCACGACCTCGTCGGCTAGCGTCGGGCCGGTGCCTGTCCCGACGACGTCCCGCCTGCGCCTCGGGACCTTCAACCTGCTGCACGGCCTGTCCCTCGCGGACGGGGGCGCCCGCGAGTCGGAGCTGCGGGACGCGGTAGCCCGGACCGACGCCGACATCCTCGGCCTGCAGGAGGTCGACCGATCCCAGGACCGATCCGGTGGTGTGGACCAGGCGGCGGTGGCGGCCGACGCGCTCGGTGCGACGTGGTGGCGGTTCACGCCCGCGGTCGACGGTACGCCGGGGGTGCGCGACGGCTGGGCGCCATCGACGGCCGACGACGGGTTGCACACCTCCGGTCCGACCTACGGCGTCGCCCTGGTGTCGCGGTTCCCGGTGCTGGACTGGCGGGTCCGCCGGTTCGCCCCGGCGCCGGTCGCGCTGCCGCTGCTGGTGCCCGGCGGGAAGGGGTTCATGAGTGTGGACGACGAGCCGCGGGTAGCGATCGCCGCGGTCGTCGAGGGACCGCGGGGACCGATGACGGTCGTCACGGC
>JAVEDB010000240.1 GCA_030841185.1 Actinomycetota bacterium | reverse complement strand
CCGCCAGTTGGCCGCCGACACCGACTGGGTGCGCTGGACGGTCGACCCGGGCACCGGCCGGCTGGTCGACGTCGGGGCGCGCCACTACCGCCCGTCCAACCTGCTCGCCGCCCACATCACCGCCGCGCACCGCACCTGCGGATTCCCCGGCTGCTCCCGCCCGGCCGCCGGCTGCGACCTGGACCACATCGTCGAGTTCCGCCGCGGCGGACGCACCGTGCGCCGCAACCTCGGCCCGCTGTGCCGCCAACACCACAACGCCAAAACCCACGGCGGCTGGACCCTGCGCTACGACCCCCACACCGGCACCCGCACCTGGACCAGCCCCCTGGGCAAGACCTACCGAAAACCCCCCGACCCACCACTACAAGCCTGATCCGGCCGACTGCGGTTCCCATCTCCCGAAGACGGGCGCGAGATATCGGTCTCGGATGACGAGACGCGCTGCGCCCACGCATTGACACAAAGGGTTGTGCCGGTCAGCGTGAGCCCGTGACGTCACTCCTCGTCGTACTCGAGCTGCGCGCCGGCTGATCTCCCGCCGAGCGCGCAACCCCTCGTGAGCCTTCGGGCCGAGGGGTTTTTTGTTCCCCCCACCACTAGGAAGGCAGCCGATGTCCGAGACCATCACCGGAGCGCAGAGCCTGGTCCGCTCGCTCGAGGCTGCCGGTGTCGACACGGTATTCGGCATCCCCGGCGGCGCCATCCTGCCTCTGTACGACCCCCTCATGGACTCCACCCAGATCCGGCACATCCTGGTTCGCCACGAGCAGGGCGCCGGCCACGCTGCCGAGGGCTACGCCACCGCGTCCGGCCGCACCGGCGTCTGCATGGCGACGAGCGGGCCGGGCGCGACCAACCTCGTGACGCCTATCGCGGATGCGTACATGGACTCGGTCCCCATCGTGGCGATCACCGGTCAGGTACCGAGCGCCGCGATCGGCACCGACGCCTTCCAGGAGGCGGACATCCGCGGCATCACCATGCCGATCACCAAGCACAACTTCCTGGTGACCGACCCCGCCGAGATCGCGCGGACGGTCGCGGAGGCCTTCCACATCGCCTCGACCGGCCGGCCCGGACCGGTGCTCGTCGACGTGTCCAAGGACGCCCTGCAGGCGGCAACCACGTTCGAGTGGCCGACGAGCGTCTCGCTGCCCGGCTACCGCCCGGTGAGCCGGCCGCACGCCAAGCAGGTCCGCGAGGCAGCGCGGCTGATCGCCGACTCCCGTCGGCCAGTGCTGTACGTCGGCGGCGGTGTGCTCAAGGCCCGGGCGTGGGCGGAGCTGCGCACCCTCGCCGAGCTCACAGGCATCCCCGTCGTGACCACCCTGATGGCGCGCGGGGCGTTCCCGGACAGCCATCCCCAGCACCTCGGGATGCCGGGCATGCACGGCACCGTCGCGGCGGTCACGGCACTGCAGAAGTCCGATCTGCTCATCTGCCTCGGCGCCCGCTTCGATGACCGCGTCACCGGCAAACTGTCGAGCTTCGCCCCCGACGCCTCCGTCATCCACGCGGACATCGACCCTGCCGAGATCTCGAAGAACCGCACGGCAGACGTCCCGATCGTGGGGGACTGCCGCGACGTCATCGCGGACCTCGTCATCGCGGTCCAGGCCGAGCACGACGCGGGCCGCCGAGGCGACTACGCCGCCTGGTGGTCCCAGGTGGACAGGTGGCGCACCACCTACCCGCTGGGCTACGACAGCCCCGACGACGGCTCACTCGCTCCCCAATACGTCATCGAGCGACTGGGCAAGATCGCCGGCCCGGAGGCTCTCTACGTGGCCGGCGTCGGCCAGCACCAGATGTGGGCCGCTCAGTTCATCTCCTACGAGAACCCCAACACCTGGCTCAACTCCGGGGGCCTCGGGACCATGGGGTACGCCGTGCCGGCGGCCATGGGAGCGAAGGTGGGCCGGCCCGAGGCCACCGTCTGGGCGATCGACGGCGACGGCTGCTTCCAGATGACCAACCAGGAGCTGGCGACCTGCGCGATCAACGACATTCCGATCAAGGTGGCCATCATCAACAACGGCAGCCTCGGCATGGTCCGCCAGTGGCAGACGCTGTTCTACAACCAGCGCTACAGCAACACCGACCTCGGCGGGGCCAACCGCAAGGCAGCCCCGGCTGAACGGATTCCGGACTTCGTCAAGCTCGCCGAGGCCTACGGCTGTGTCGGCCTGCGGTGCGAGCAGCCGCAGGACGTCGACGCCACGATCGAGAAGGCCATGGGCATCGAGGACCGCCCGGTGGTCGTGGACTTCACCGTCCACCAGGACGCGATGGTCTGGCCGATGGTCCCAGCCGGGACCAGCAACGACGAGATCCAGGTCGCTCGTGACATGGCGCCGAAATGGGGTGACTCCGAATGAGCCGCCACACGCTCTCGGTGCTCGTGGAGAACAAGCCCGGCGTCCTGGCCCGCATCGCCAGCCTGTTCTCCCGCCGCGGCTTCAACATCGACTCCCTCGCCGTCGGTCCGACCGAGGACGACGACGTCTCGCGGATGACGATCGTGGTGAACGTCGAGGACCTGCCCCTCGAGCAGGTGACCAAGCAGCTCAACAAGCTCATCAACGTCATCAAGATCGTCGAGCTCGATCCGGCCACGTCGGTGCAGCGCGAGCTGCTGCTCGTCAAGGTGGCTGCTGACCGGCAGTCGCGCTCGCACATCCTCGAGACCGTCCAGCTCTTCCGGGCCAAGGTCGTCGACGTCTCGCCGGATGCGGTGACGATCGAGGCCACCGGCAACGCCGACAAGCTGGAGGCCCTCTTGCGGGTGCTCGAGCCCTTCGGTATCCGCGAGCTCGTCCAGTCGGGCATGGTGGCCGTCGGACGCGGCGCCCGGTCGATCACCGAGCGGTCGACCCGGCTGGCTCCCGTGTCATCCCAGACCCCCAACCGCTGAATACACCAACCCCGCACCGAGGAGATCCCGTGGCAGAGCTGTTCTACGACGACGACGCCGACCTGTCCGTCATCCAGGGTCGCAACGTGGCCGTGCTCGGCTACGGCAGCCAGGGCCACGCGCACTCGCTCTCGCTGCGCGACTCGGGTGTCGACGTACGCGTCGGGCTTCCGGAGGGCTCGAAGAGCCGCGAGCGGGCGGACGCCGAGGGGCTGCGGGTCGTCACGCCGTTCGAGGCGTGCGAGGAGGCCGACCTCGTCATGGTCCTCACCCCCGACCCGGTGCAGCGCGCGGTGTACGCCGAGGCCATCGCGCCCAACCTCGTCGAGGGCGACGCCCTGTTCTTCGGGCACGGGCTGAACATCCGCTACGACCTCATCAAGCCGCCGCCCGGCGTCGATGTCGCGATGGTCGCCCCCAAGGGTCCGGGTCACCTGGTCCGCCGTCAGTTCGTCGACGGCCGCGGCGTACCGGTCCTCATCGCGGTCGAGCAGGACGCCACCGGCACCGCCTGGGACCTGGTGAAGTCCTACGCCAAGGGCATCGGCGGGACGCGTGCGGGCGCAATCAAGACGACGTTCACCGAGGAGACCGAGACCGACCTCTTCGGCGAGCAGGCGGTGCTCTGCGGCGGCCTGTCCGAGCTCATCAAGGCCGGCTTCGAGACCCTCGTCGGCGCGGGCTACCAGCCCGAGGTCGCCTACTTCGAGTGCCTGCACGAGGTGAAGCTCATCGTCGACCTCATGTACGAGGGCGGCCTGTCCAAGATGTACTGGTCGGTCTCGGAGACCGCCGAGTACGGCGGCTACACCCGCGGCCCCCGCCTGGTGAACGACACCACCAAGGCCGAGATGCGCAAGATCCTCGGCGAGATCACCGACGGCTCCTTTGCCAAGGAATGGATGGCCGAGTACGACGCTGGCCTGCCCAACTACAAGCGCTACTACCAGGAGACCAGCGACCACCCCGTCGAGGTCACCGGCCGGGCCCTGCGACCGTTGATGAGCTGGATCAGCGAGGAGGAGTAACTCCGGTCCAGCCGTAGGTTTATGCAGTGATCGTTTTGAGCAGAGGTGACTCGCTCCCCTGAAACGATCACCCGCGAGGTGCCCGTGAAGCTGAACATGAGCGTGCTCGATTACGTCATCCTGGCGATGTACTTCACGGTGGTCCTGGGTATCGGCTTCGCGGCCCGGCAGAGCATCAAGACGAGCCTGGACTTCTTCCTGTCCGGCCGCTCGCTGCCCGCCTGGGTCACCGGCCTCGCGTTCATCGCGGCGAACCTCGGCGCCCTCGAGATCCTCGGCATGGCCGCCAACGGGGCCCAGTACGGCGTGGCGACCGTGCACTTCTACTGGATCGGCGCCGTGCCCGCCATGGTTTTCCTGGGCATCGTGATGATGCCCTTCTACTACGGCTCCAAGGTCCGCAGCGTGCCCGAGTACCTCCGGCTGCGGTTCAACCGGCCCACCCACCTGTTCAACTCGATCTCCTTCGCGGTCGCGACGGTCCTCATCGCAGGTGTGAACCTCTTCGCGCTCGCGATCGTGATCGAGGCCCTGCTCGGCTGGCCGATCTGGCTCGCGATCGTGGTGGCTGCCGCGTTCGTCCTCGCCTACATCACCCTTGGTGGCCTCTCGTCGGCCATCTACAACGAGGTGCTGCAGTTCTTCCTCATCCTGGCCGGGCTGATCCCCCTGGTCATCATCGGGCTCCATGCCAACGGCGGCTGGAGTGGCCTGGTCGACAAGGTGACGAGCAACAAGAAGGGCGGTGATGGCTTCCTCTCGGCCTGGGGAGGCACCGCTGTCGGGAACGTCAGCAACCCGATAGGTGCGAACTGGATCGCCATCACGCTGGGGCTCGGTTTCGTGCTGTCGTTCGGCTACTGGACCACGAACTTCGCCGAGGTGCAGCGAGCGCTCTCCGCCAAGGACATGTCCGCCGCTCGGCGTACGCCGCTCATCGCCGCCTACCCCAAGCTCTTCATCCCTGCGTTGACCATCATCCCCGGTCTCGTGGCCCTGGTGGAGTTCCCGAAGCTCGGCGCGAAGACCGGCGACTTCCAGTACAACAACGCGATCCCGCTGCTGATGGCCAAGTACCTTCCCAACGGCGTGCTCGGCATCGCGGTTACGGCCCTGCTTGCCGCGTTCATGGCCGGGATGGCCGCCAACGTCTCGGCGTTCAACACGGTGTTCACCTACGACATCTGGCAGCAGTACGTCCGCAAGGACCGGCCGGACGATTACTACCTGCGGTTCGGCCGCCTCGTCACGGTCATCGGCGTCGTCATCGCGATCGGGACAGCGTTCATCGCGTCCGGCTACAGCAACGTCATGAACTACGTCCAGGCGTTGTTCTCGATCTTCAACGCGCCGCTGTTCGCGACGTTCATCATCGGCATGTTCTGGAAACGGATGACTGGGCCGGCCGGTCTCTGGGGGATCGTCGCCGGCACGGCGAGCGCCGCGTTCATCTTCGTCACCTCGGAGAGCGGCGTCGAAGGCTTCGGGTTCGCCCACCCCCTGCTGTTCCACTTCGGGTCGCCGCTGGCAGCCAGCTTCTACGGCGCCATCATCGCCTTCGCCGCCGACGCCGTCGTGAGCGTCGCCGTGAGCCTCGCCACGACGCCGAAGAGACCCGAGGAGCTGGAAGGCCTGGTCTACGGCAGCCACATCGAGGGCCGCAACCTCACCGGTGCCGAGAAGACCTGGTGGCGGTCGCCGGTGGTCCTCGGTGGTGGGGCGCTCGCGCTCGCCGCCCTCCTCTACATCCCCTTCGCGTGACGGGAGCCTTCAGATGAGCGATGCCCATGACGGCAGGGGAGCCGACAGCAGCAAGGCGGCGAAGGCGGCCCAGCTGTTCGACATTCGACGGATCATCGGCGGCCTGTTCACCGTCTACGGGCTGATCCTGTTCGTTGCCGGACTCATCGACGGACCGGCGGCGAGCAAGAAGGCCGCTGGCATCGACATCAACGTGTGGACCGGCCTCGGGATGCTGGTGGTCGGCGTCCTGCTGCTGGTGTGGATGCGGCTCAACCCGGTGCAGCCACCGGAGCCTGCGCGGGACGACGACCAGGCGCGTCCCACGCACTGAACGAGCCCCGGGCCGGCCGGTCGGCCGCGGTTAGGCTGGGCGGGTGACCAAGCCTGTCGTACTCATCGCCGAAGAGCTCTCGCCCGCGACCGTTGACGCGCTCGGCCCCGACTTCGAGATCCGCCGCTGCGACGGCGCCGACCGCGCGCAGCTGCTGACCGCGATCGTCGACGTCGACGCCCTCCTCGTGCGCAGCGCGACCACGGTGGACGCCGAGGCGATCGCCGCAGGCCGGCGGCTGAAGGTCATCGCGCGAGCCGGCGTCGGGCTCGACAACGTGGACGTCAAGGCGGCGACCCAGGCCGGCGTGATGGTCGTGAACGCGCCCCAGTCCAACATCGTGAGTGCGGCCGAGCTGGCCGTCGGGCTGCTCTTGGCGGCCGCGCGGCACATCCCCGCCGCAAGCGCGGCCCTGACCCAGGGCGAGTGGAAGCGCAGCAAGTACACCGGCGTCGAGCTCTACGAGAAGACGGCCGGCATCGTCGGTCTGGGGCGCATCGGTGTGCTCGTTGCCCAGCGCCTCTCGGCCTTCGGCATGCAGGTCATCGCCTACGACCCCTACGTCCCGCCGGGGCGCGCCGCGCAGATGGGCGTCCGGCTGGTCTCCCTCGACGAGCTGCTCCGGGAGAGCGACGCGATCTCGGTGCACCTGCCCAAGACGGCCGAGACCGTGGGCCTGATCGGCACCGACCAGCTCGCCCTCGTCAAGCCCTCGGTGATCGTGGTCAACGCGGCCCGCGGCGGGATCGTCGACGAGGAGGCGCTCTACCTCGCGCTCAAGGACGGCCGGGTCGCGGCCGCCGGCATCGACGTGTTCGCGTCCGAGCCGTGCACCGACTCGCCGCTGTTCGAGATCGAGACCGTGGTCGCCACGCCGCATTTGGGCGCGAGCACCGACGAGGCGCAGGAGAAGGCGGGGGTCGCCGTGGCCCGCTCGGTGCGGCTCGCCCTGGCCGGCGAGCTCGTACCTGACGCGGTCAACGTCCAGGGCGGGGTGATTGCCGAGGACGTGCGACCGGGCATCCCGCTGGTCGAGAAGCTCGGCCGGGTGTTCACGGCGCTCGCCGGTACGGCGCCTGCCCAGTTCGACATCGAGGTCCGGGGCGACATCACCCGCCACGACGTGCGCGTCCTCGAGCTGGCCGCCCTCAAGGGGCTGTTCATGGACATCACCGAGGACCCGGTCTCCTACGTCAACGCACCGCTGCTGGCGTCCGAGCGCGGCATAGACGTGCGGCTCACGACCGACCCCGAGTCGCCGGACTACCGCAACCTGATCACGCTGCGCGGAACCCTTGGCGACGGCACCAGCGTCTCCGTGTCAGGGACCCTCGCCGGGCCGCGCCACGTCGAGAAGCTCGTGGAGGTCGACGGGTTCGACATCGAGGTCGGCCTGAGCGAGCACATGGCCGTCTTCCGCTACCAGGACCGGCCAGGGATGGTCGGGACCGTCGGCCGGATCCTCGGCGAGGCTGGGGTCAACATCGCAGGCATGCAGGTCAGCCGGGACCGCAAGGGCGGGCACGCGCTCGTCGCCATGACGGTCGACACCGCGATCCCCGCTCCGGTCCTCGGCCAGATCGTCGAGGCCATCGGTGCGCAGACCGCCCGCCAGGTCGACCTGACCGACTGATCCCCATCTCGGGATTCAAGACCGGGCGCCGGATGCCGAGACAGCGGTCTGCGTACCGGCGTAGCGTCGACGGCCTTGCGAGCGAGGAGAACCTCCGATGACCGACAACGACCGCGGCACCGTCATCCAGGCCGTGCAGGAAGCGATGGACCGTCGCGACAACGGCGGACCGACCGGCCACTGAGCCCGGCAGAGGACGCGAGCAACCCATGACGCAGAGCATCCGCCTGGCTGTCATCCCCGGTGACGGCATCGGCCCCGAGGTGATCGCGGAGGCATTGCGGGTCCTGGAGGCGGTGCTCCCGACCGTGGACCGCAAGCTCGAGGCGACCGAGTACGACCTCGGCGCCCGCCGCTGGCATGCGACGGGCGAGACCCTCCCCGGCGCCGTGCTCGACGAGCTCCGCGAGCACGACGCCATCCTGCTCGGCGCGGTCGGTGACCCCTCGGTCCCGAGTGGCGTGCTTGAGCGGGGGCTGCTGCTGGGACTGCGGTTCGCCCTCGACCACCACGTGAACCTGCGCCCGGCGCGGCTCTATTCGGGCGTCACCTCTCCGCTCGGTGACAAGGACATCGACTTCGTCGTCGTGCGCGAGGGCACCGAGGGCCCGTACGTCGGCAACGGCGGCGTCGTCCGGGCCGGCACGGCCCAGGAGATCGCGACCGAGGTCAGCATCAACACGGCGTACGGCGTGGAGCGGGTCGTCCGGGACGCGTTCCGTCGCGCGGTGGCCCGGCCGCGCCGCTCGCTGACCCTGGTCCACAAGACCAACGTGCTCATGCACGCCGGAGGCCTCTGGGCCCGCACGATGGCGGCGGTCGCCGAGGAGTTCCCCGACGTCACCACCGACTACCTGCACGTCGACGCGGCGACGATCTTCATGGTCACCCAGCCGGAACGGTTCGACGTCGTGGTCACCGACAACCTCTTCGGCGACATCCTCACCGACCTCGCTGCGGCCGTGACCGGCGGCATCGGCCTGGCGGCCAGCGGCAACCTCGACGTCAGCCGCTCTAACCCCTCCATGTTCGAGCCGGTGCACGGCTCGGCTCCCGACATCGCCGGACGCGGCACCGCCGACCCCACCGCGGCCATCCTGTCCACGTCGATGCTGCTCGACCACGTCGGGCTGCCCGCGGCCGCGGCGCTGGTCGAGTCCGCCGTCGAGGCCGACCTCGCGCAGCGAGGTGCCCAGCTGCGGAACACCCGCGAGATAGGCGACGCGATCCTCG
>JAVEDB010000232.1 GCA_030841185.1 Actinomycetota bacterium | reverse complement strand
CCATCGACCCGGTGATGGGGGGTGTCGACCGATGAGCGCCTTCGCGCCGGAGGTGCGGTCGCGACTCGAGGTCGACGCCAAGGAGATCATCGCCCGCTACCCGCGCAGCCGCTCGGCGCTGCTCCCGATCCTGCATCTTGTGCAGGCCGAGGAGGGCTTCGTCAGTCCCGACGGCATCGAGTTCTGCGCCGAGCTGCTCGACCTGACGACTGCCGAGGTCGCGGCGGTCGC
Source organism: Actinomycetota bacterium (assembly GCA_030841185.1). Lineage (GTDB taxonomy): Bacteria > Actinomycetota > Actinomycetes > JACCUZ01 > JACCUZ01 > JAVEDB01. The sequence continues at coordinate 7,894 of JAVEDB010000232.1, read as the reverse complement.
GACGTTCTACACGATGTACAAGCGGCGCCCCAACGGCGAGTACTCCGTCGGCGTGTGCACCAACACCCTGTGCGCGATCATGGGCGGCGACCAGATCTTCTCGACCCTCAAGCAGCACCTCGGCATCGGTCACGACGAGACGACCGAGGACGGCACGGTGACGCTCGAGCACCTCGAGTGCAACGCGGCTTGCGACTACGCGCCGGTGATGATGGTCAACTGGGAGTTCTTCGACAACCAGACGCCGGAGTCCGCGGTCCAGCTCGTCGACGACCTGCGCGCGGGCACGACAGTGACACCGACCCGCGGCGCGACCCTCTGCACGTTCAAGCAGGTCTCCCGGGTGCTGGCCGGCTTCTACGACGGCCGTGCCGACGAGGGCCCGGCCGCCGGACCGGCGACGCTCGCGGGGCTGCAGATCTTCCGCGAGCAGCAGGAGTCCGACGAGGGCAAGGACGGTGCCACGTGACCATCACGCTCACGCCCGTCCTGAGCCGCACCTGGGACGAGGACCGGTCCTGGACCCTGGAGGTCTACGAGCGCTTCGAGGGGTACGCCGGGTTGCGGGCCGCCCTGACGAAGACGCCGGACCAGGTCACCCAGATCGTCAAGGACTCCGAGCTGCGAGGTCGCGGCGGAGCGGGCTTCCCGACGGGAATGAAGTGGGGCTTCATCCCCCAGGGCGGCGACAAGCCAGTCTATCTCGTGGTCAACGCCGACGAGTCCGAGCCGGGCACCTGCAAGGACATCCCGTTCATGCTGGCCAACCCGCACGAGCTCATCGAGGGTGCCGTCATCGCGTCGTACGCGATCCGGGCCGCGCAGGCGTTCATCTATGTGCGCGGCGAGGTCGTCCACGTGATCCGCCGCCTGCAGCGGGCGGTGGAGGAGGCCTACGAAGCCGGCTACCTCGGCACCGACATCCTCGGCTCGGGCTACGACCTCGAGCTGACCGTGCACGCCGGTGCCGGCGCGTACATCTGCGGCGAGGAGACCGCCCTGCTCGACTCGCTCGAGGGCAGGCGGGGTCAGCCGCGGCTGCGGCCGCCGTTCCCCGCGGTCGCCGGCCTCTACGCGTCACCGACGGTCATCAACAACGTCGAGTCGATCGGCAGCGTCCCGAGCATCCTGCGCAACGGTGCGGCGTGGTTCGCGGGGATGGGCACCGACAACGAGAACCCCAAGATGCGCTCCAAGGGGATGACGCTCTACTCGCTGTCGGGTCACGTCACCCGCCCCGGTCAGTACGAAGGACCGATGGGCATCACCCTGCGCGAGCTGCTCGACCTCACCGGCGGCGTGCGGGAGGGCCACGAGCTGAAGTTCTGGACACCCGGTGGCTCGTCCACGCCGTTGCTGACGGCGGAGCATCTCGACGTACCTCTCTCCTATGAAGGGATCGCGGGCGCCAAGTCGATGCTCGGCACGAAGGCGCTGCAGATCTTCGACGAGACGACGTGCGTGGTGCGCGCCGTCCTGCGCTGGACCGAGTTCTACGCCCACGAGTCGTGCGGCAAGTGCACGCCCTGCCGCGAGGGCACCTTCTGGCTCGTGCAGATCATGCGCCGTCTCGAGGACGGCCGCGGTGACGAGGAGGACTTGCAGAAGCTGCTTGACATCAGCGACACCATCCTTGGGCGCTCGTTCTGCGCGCTGGGCGACGGCGCGACCAGCCCGATCACGTCCAGCCTCGAGTACTTCCGGGACGAGTACGTCGCCCACCTCGAGCAGGGTGGCTGCCCGTTCGACGCCAGCGCCGCCACCCTGTTCCAGGGCAGCACGACAGGAGCCGCGGCCCGATGACTGTCACCGCCAGCAGCGGCGCGGAAGTCACTCCGCACTCCGACCTCGTCTCCCTGACCATCGACGGGTTCGAGGTCCACGTCCCCAAGGGCACGCTGGTCATCCGGGCGGCCGAGCTCGTCGGCATCCAGATCCCGCGGTTCTGCGACCACCCGCTGCTGGACCCGGTCGGGGCCTGCCGGCAGTGTCTGGTCGAGGTGGAGGGCCAGCCCAAGCCGGTCGCCTCGTGCACCATCACCGTGACCGACGGCATGGTGGTCAAGACCCAGCTGTCGTCCCCGGTCGCCGCCAAGGCGCAGGTCGGCGTGATGGAGCTGTTGCTCATCAACCATCCGCTCGACTGCCCGGTGTGCGACAAGGGCGGCGAGTGCCCGCTGCAGAACCAGGCCATGAGCAACGGCGCGGGGGAGAGCCGGTTCGAGGACGTCAAGCGGACGTTCCCCAAGCCCATCAACATCTCGGCCCAGGTGCTGCTTGACCGCGAGCGGTGCGTCCTGTGCGCGCGCTGCACCCGCTTCTCCTCGCAGATCGCGGGTGACCCCTTCATCGAGATGCTCGAGCGAGGGGCGTTGCAACAGGTCGGCATCTACGAGAAGGAGCCGTTCGAGTCCTACTTCTCCGGCAACACCGTGCAGATCTGCCCGGTCGGAGCCCTGACCAGCGCTGCCTACCGCTTCCGCGCCCGGCCGTTCGACCTGGTCTCCACTCCCAGCGTCTGCGAGCACTGTGCATCGGGCTGCGCCCTGCGGACCGACCACCGGCGCGGGAAGGTCATGCGCCGCCTCGCCGGCGACGACCCCGAGGTCAACGAGGAGTGGAACTGCGACAAGGGCCGGTGGGCGTTCGCCTACGCGGCCCGGCAGGACCGGCTGACCTCGCCGCTCGTCCGCGACAGCGACGGGACCCTGGTTCCGACCTCGTGGGCCGAGGCACTGGACATCGCGGCGACCGGGCTCGCCAAGGCCCGCGGTGCCGCGGCGGTGCTCGTCGGAGGCCGCGCGACTCTCGAGGACGCCTACGGCTACGCGAAGTTCGCCCGGGTGGTGCTCGGCACCAACGACGTGGACTTCCGGGCCCGGCCGCACTCCGCCGAGGAGGCCGACTTCCTCGCCGCCCACGTCGCGGGCCGGCCCGTCGAGACGAGCTATGCCGACCTGGACAAGGCCCCTGCCGTCCTCCTCGCGGGCCTCGAGCCCGAGGAGGAGTCGCCGATCCTGTTCCTCCGGCTCCGCAAGGCCGTACGCCGGGGGCGGACCACCGTGCACGCAGTGGGGCCGTTCGCGAGCCGCGGCCTCGAGAAGCTCACCGGCCGGCTCGTCACAGCCGCTCCCGGCGACGAGGCACGTGCGCTGGGCTCCTTGGTGTCCGGCGACCGCGACGTCAAAGACATCACCGAGGCACTGGGCGCGGCCGGATCCGTCATCCTCGTCGGCGAACGGCTGGCCACGGTGCCCGGCGCCCTGACTGCGGCGGCCCGGCTCGCGGAGTCCACCGGTGCCCGGCTGGCCTGGGTGCCCCGGCGCGCCGGTGAGCGAGGCGCGGTCGAAGCCGGTGCGCTGCCCGGGCTGCTCCCGGGCGGCCGGCCGGTCGCGACGGCGGCGGCTCGGGTCGACACCGCAGCCGCGTGGGGGAGCGATGCCCTGCCCACCGGGCCCGGGCGCAGCACCGACGACATCCTCGCCGCGGTGCACTCGCGAGCGGTGCGCGCGCTCGTGGTCGGGGGCGTCGACCCCGACGACCTGCCCGACCCGGTCGCGGCCCGCGCGGCCATCGACTCCGCCGAGTTCGTCGTGAGCCTCGAGCTGCGCGAGTCCGCGGTCACCGAGCGCGCTGACGTGGTCCTGCCCGTCGCTCCCGCCGTCGAGAAGGCTGGCACCTTCCTGGACTGGGAGGGCCGGGAGCGTCCGTTCGATGAGGTGCTGCGCGGCAGTAGCGCGCTCTCCGACGTCCGCGTCCTGCATGTCCTTGCGGCCAGCATGGGCGTGGACCTGGGCCTGCGCGACGTCCACACCGCCCGCCGCGAGATCGCCGAGCTCGGCCGCTGGGACGGCGAGCGGCCCGGGTCCCCGGCGGTCGACGCCGTCGACGTGCCTGCCGCCGGCCGCGGTGAGGCACGCCTCGCCAGCTGGCACACGTTGCTGGATGCCGGCCGACTTCAGGACGGCGAGCCGTTCCTGGCCGCGACCGCCAAGCGTCCGGTCGCCCGGCTCTCGGCCGCAACCGCCGCCGAGATCGGGGTCGCTGACGGCGAGGAGGCGACGGTGTCGACGCCGCACGGCAGCATCACGTTGCCGCTGGTGGTGACCCCGATGCCCGACCGGGTGGTGTGGCTGCCGACGAACTCCGCCGGTTCGGCGATACGCGCGACGCTGCGCGCCGACGCCGGCGCCGTCGTACAGCTCACGCCGGGACGTGCCGAGTGACGGCCACCGTGTGGGCCTCCCCGCTCGTCAAGGGGTTCGGCGCGGACCCCTGGTGGCTGGTGCTGGGCAAGGCCTTGTTCATCTTCGTCTTCCTCGTCGTGATGACGCTGTTCACGATCTGGTGGGAGCGACGCGTCGTCGCCCGGATGCAGAACCGCATCGGTCCCAACCGGGTCGGGCCGGCCGGACTGCTGCAGAGCCTCGCCGACGGCATCAAGCTCGCGCTCAAGGAAGACATCATTCCCAAGGCGGCGGACAAGGTCGTGTTCGTCCTGGCGCCGATCATCTCGACGATCCCGGCGTTCATGGCGTTCGCCGTCGTCCCGTTGGGACCGCGAGTCTCCATCGCCGGTCACCCGACGAACCTGCAGGTGACCGACCTGCCGGTCGCCGTTCTCTACATCCTGGCCGTCGCGTCGGTCGGGATCTACGGCATCGTCCTCGCGGGTTGGTCCAGCGGCTCGACGTACCCCTTGCTCGGCGGTCTGCGTTCGACCGCCCAGCTGATCTCGTACGAGGTCGCGATGGGCCTGTCGTTCGTCGGTGTCTTCCTGTACGCCGGGTCGATGTCGACCTCGCAGATCGTGGCCGGCCAGGCGAACCTCTGGTACTGCCTGCTGCTGGCGCCGTCGTTCGTGATCTACACCATCTCGATGGTCGGCGAGACCAACCGCGCCCCCTTCGACCTGCCGGAGGCCGAGGGCGAGCTGGTCGGCGGCTTCCACACGGAGTACTCCTCGCTGAAGTTCGCGCTGTTCTTCCTCGCGGAGTACGTCAACATGGTCACCGTCTCGGCGCTCGCGACGACGTTGTTCCTCGGGGGCTGGCGCGCTCCGTGGCCCATCTCGCTGTGGTCGGGGGCCAACCACGACTGGTGGCCGATGCTCTGGTTCCTGGTCAAGCTGATGCTCTTCATCTTCGTCTTCATCTGGCTGCGCGGCACGCTGCCCCGGTTGCGCTACGACCAGTTCATGCGATTCGGCTGGAAGGTGCTCATCCCTGTCGCACTGGGCTGGCTGCTGCTCGTGGCGACAGCGCGCGCCCTGAACAACGAGTACTCCGTGAACCGCCGCGACATCCTGATCTGGGGTGGCGGCGCCGTCCTGGTCGTGCTGCTGCTCAGCTTCGTCTGGGACGCCGTGGCGTCGCGACGTGCGGCCAACGACGCCGATGACGCCGAGGCGGAGTTCGACCCGATGGCCGGCGGTCATCCCGTTCCGCCGCTGCCCGGACAGAACGTCCCGGCCCTGGTCGGTGGCATGACCACGGACCACGTGCACGACCCGAGCCGCACGGAGGACGACCAGTGACTGCGCTCGGCCAGCTCAAGGGCTTCGGAGTGACCTTCCGGACAATGTTCAAGAAGGTCGTCACCGAGCAGTACCCGGACGAGAAGCGTCCGACCGAGCCGCGCTTCCACGGCAGGCATGTCCTCAACCGCCACCCGGACGGGCTGGAGAAGTGCATCGGCTGCGAGCTGTGCGCCTGGGCATGCCCCGCTGACGCCATCTACGTCGAGGGCGCCGACAACGCGGTGGAGGAGCGCTACTCGCCCGGCGAGCGGTACGGGCGCGTCTACCAGATCAACTACCTGCGCTGCATCTTCTGCGGGCTGTGCATCGAGGCCTGCCCGACCCGCGCGCTGACGATGACCAACGAGTACGAGCTGGCCGATGTCAGCCGGGCCAGCCTGATCTTCGAGAAGCAGGACCTGCTCGCCCCGATGCTGGCCGGCATGGTCGAGGCCCCCCATCCGATGGTCGAGGGCTTCGACGACCAGGACTACTACCGGGGACGGGTCACCCGGGCCACCCCGGCTCAGTCCGACTACGTCGCGGCCCGTGCGGCGGCCGCCGCCGCGGAGCGCGGGGAGACCGAATGACGGCCACGACGGCGCTGGTGAACGCGGCCGCCACCGACACCGGGACCGGCGAAGCGGTGGTCTTCTGGCTGCTGGGACCGCTGGCGGTGATCGCGTCCGCGGGCATGCTGCTCGTGAAGAAGGCCGTCCACAGTGCGCTGCTGCTGGCCATGACGATGCTGTGCCTCGCGATGATGTACCTGGCGCAGGATGCGCCGTTCCTCGGTGTCGTGCAGATCGTGGTCTACACCGGTGCCGTGATGATGCTGTTCCTGTTCGTCCTCATGCTGGTCGGCGTCGACTCCGCCGACTCCCTGGTGGAGACGCTTCGGGGGCAACGGGTCGCTGCCCTGCTGGCGGCCCTGGGGTTCGCCGGGCTGCTCATCTTCGGCATCGGCGACGTGACGACCGTCAACCGCGGGCTGGACACCGCGAACCAGGGCGGCAACGTGCCGGGCCTGGCCGACCTGATCTTCTCCCGCTACGTGATCGCCTTCGAGGCGACCAGTGCCCTGCTCATCACGGCCGCCCTTGGCGCGATGATGCTCGCCCACCGCGAGCGCACCGCGGAGAAGGTCACCCAGCGGGACCGCTCCGTCGCCCGCTTCCGCCGGCCGCATCCGTCACCGCTGCCAGGCCCCGGGGTCTACGCGCGGCACAACGCGGTCGACACGCCCGCGCTGCTGCCCGACGGGACGCCGTCCGAGGTGTCCGTGTCGCGGGTGCTGACAGCCCGGGGCGACGTCCGCCCGCCGTCTGCCGGTGCCCTCGAGCTGCGTGACAGCGAGACGGGTGACGTGCCGTGAACCCGATGAACTACGTCCTCCTCTCAGCGCTGCTGTTCTCCATCGGATCGGCCGGCGTGCTGTTGCGTCGCAACGCGATCGTCGTCTTCATGTGTGTCGAGCTGATGCTCAACGCCACCAACCTTGCGTTCGTCACCTTCGCGCGGATGCAGGGCACCCTCGACGGGCAGGTCATCGCGTTCTTTGTCATGGTGGTGGCGGCAGCTGAGGTCGTCATCGGCCTTGCCATCATCGTCACGATCTTCCGCTCCCGCCGCTCGGCCTCGGTCGACGGCGCCAACCTGCTGAAGTACTAGGACCGACGTGACGAACCTTCTCGCCGCAGAGCAGACCAGGCAGGCAGCGGCCGCCTCCGGCGTGTTCCGGCTGACCTGGCTGCTGATAGCGCTGCCCCTGGCAGGTGCCGTTGTGCTGCTGCTCGGTGGTCGTCGGACGGACCGGTTCGGGCACGTTCTCGGGACCCTGCTACCGGCTGCCTCGTTCGTGCTCGGCGTCGTGCTGTTCCTGGAGATGCTCGGGCGCAGCTCGGACCAGCGGGCGGTCCACCAGCACCTCTTCAACTGGGTGCCCGCCGGGAGCTTCAACCTCGACGCCGGCCTGCTGGTGGACCAGCTCTCGATGTGCTTCGTGCTGCTGATCACCGGCGTCGGCAGCCTCATCCACGTCTACTCCATCGCGTACATGGACCACGACCTCGACCGGCGCCGCTTCTTCGGCTACCTGAACCTGTTCGTCGCGGCGATGCTTCTTCTCGTCCTTGCCGACAGCTATCTGTTGCTCTACGTGGGCTGGGAAGGCGTGGGTCTCGCGTCGTACCTGCTCATCGGCTTCTGGAGCTACGTACCCGCCTTCGCGGCCGCGGCGAAGAAGGCGTTCATCGTCAACCGGGTGGGCGACTTCGGGCTGTCCGTCGCGATCATGATCATGTTCACGCAGTTCGGCAGCGTGAGCTTCGTGAACGTCTTCGCCGGCTCGCAGCATGCCAGCGAGGGCGCCCTCAC